>CAZWMY010000066.1:0-21235 GCA_964635025.1 uncultured Desulfobacula sp.
CCGCTTTTTGAGACACCATTGCTGATCAACGATTTATCCGCTGAATTTGGTCAGCAGTGTATCGTTGCATCCATGGATACCAAATTTGAAACCGGAACCGGATATCAGGTCTGGATAAACAATGGCAGCCAATGTGCGGAAGGCGCCCTGGGTGAATGGATTAAAAAAATATCCCAATATCCAGTGGGAGACCTTTACCTTAATTCCATGGACCGTGACGGCACCGGGCAAGGTTATGATATGGGTATTTTGGATGAACTGCCAAATGATTTACCAATACCGCTTATCATGTCCGGCGGAGCAGGTCATTTCAATCATCTTGCCCAGGGCCTGTCGGACAGGAGGGTTGATGCCGTTGCCACAGGCCATCTCTTTAATTTCCTGGGGGACGGGTTGGAGCGTTCCCGCATGGAATTGATTGATAAAGGCTACGACCTGCCTGTCTGGGATCACCGGAGAGTCATGGGATTAAAAAATCAATATTCAGGGAATACCCATTAAAGCCGATAGGAAATATCAAACAATCTCCCTTTTAGGGAATAGAGATCTTTACTCTCAGAGGAGTACCGACAATGACCGATATAGACACAAAATGGCCGGATCAGGGGCTGAAGGCCGCTTTCGAGCTATTGAAACCCCTGTCATTAAAAGAACCGATTATATTGGATATCGGAGCCCATCGGGGGGAATCACTGAAAGCTTTTTCAGATAATTGGCCCGGGCGTTTTAAATATATCGGTCTAGAACCGAATCCAGAAGCCTTCAGGGAACTGGAAATCCTTGCTAAATCGATCCAAAACAAGGATCAGACCATTTCATGCTGCCCCATGGCAGCCGGTGCCGAAGAGGGAACGCTGCGTTATATTTTAACAAAGGAGAGTGCCGTTGCCGGGGTTCTTGAACCCATAGACGGACTCAATGAACGGGTACCATCAGGAGACCACAAAATCGAACAGGCCTTTGATGTGCCAACCCTCACAGTAGCGAGCATAGCCAAGAAAAATTCCTTAGAAACCATTGATATTCTAAAGGTAGATACGGAAGGATATGACCTTGAAGTTCTGAAAGGTGGTCTTGATCTTTTAACATCACACTCCATAAAAATGGTTATGACCGAAGTGTTTTTTGTCCCTTATCGGATAAATCAAGCATTTTTCTGGGATATCGCCTCCTTCATGCAACAATCAGGGTATTATTTTGTCAACCTCTATGATACTCGTAATACATCACAAGGAAGGTTGTATACAGGAAACGGGTTATGGGCATCACGCCAAATAGCGCAAGCCAATAATTTTCTCTAAACCATGCTGATTTCCATTAATCCATAACTAAAGCAAAGCGAACCCATGGGCTTTTTTACCACCTTGAAGCACAAATTAAGAAAACCCCTTCGACCCCTGATTCAGGGAATCAAATATTATTTATATTACACCCCCTATATTGAAGGCAATGCAGGAAAATTGTTCTTAGGCCGCAGGGTCGGGGTTGCCAATACATTGTTTAATCTTTCAAGCGGATCCATCTATGTGGGGGACAATACCATTTTCGGATACAACGTGATGGTCCTGACCGGCCGGCACCTTTTCAGGGAAGGCTGCCGGGCATCGCTATTAGCAGGTCACAACAGCGATGCATGGGGTGGCGGGGAAGAAGAAGTGCCAACAGGCGGATTTGATATCCACATCGGAAGCGGTACCTGGATAGCTTCCGGGGCAGTGATATCCGGTGGTGTGAGCATTGGAAATAATGTTATCATTGCCGCAAATTCAGTAGTGACCCATGACATACCGGATTACGCCATTGCAGGAGGGGTCCCGGCCAAGGTGATCGGAAATACAAAGAACGCAAAGATCAATCATGGAACATTTCAGAAAACGATAACGAATGAGTTAAAGTGCTAAAGAAAATAACAGAAAAATCACCAAACCCCATGAGCGGTTTTATCCGGAATTGGCTGATCCCCCGGGTGGTATTCCTTCCCTATTGGATCAACCGGTGTCTGCTGTTACTTGCAGATGCGGCACGAAACCTTATCAAGGGCCGATCCGGGATGCATGCATCCGGTGTGCTCTGCATTGAGGCTGGGGCCAAAGGGTGGGAAATTATAGAATACCAGGAACTCTTTACCTCTGCCTGTGAATATCTTGGCCCTGACCAGGTATATAAAGTCATCATTACCAAGGAGAAAAATTATCTTGCGCAGGTGAAACAGGTTCTGGACGAGCTGACACCGACGCACTACCTCTATAGTCCGCGTACAGGCAGCCAAAACTGGGTTGTCGGTCTGTATCAGAGCTTCAGGATATCGATTCTGTTACATTGGCGCAACATCACGCCCATCACATTCCTCACCGATCTTCCCGTGCGGACGTGGCGGGCCCAATGTGCGGTTGTTACTGCCGGATCAGGTATTGTGGTAAGTCTCATGTCTCCTAAAAAGATTCACGCCATATTTCCCCATCAGAGGATAATCGGGCCATGCCTGATGCCTTTTTCAGAAACAACCATGAACCGTCTTAATGACCTTTCAGCGGATAGGCACCAAGGAGGGCCGCCCACAGCGGTATTTACAGGCTCGTTATATGAACCCAGAACTACTGTGCTTCAGAAAATTTCAGATGGCCTTAAAGAGAGGGGACTGCAATTGGAAATGAAGGGCCGCAGCCTGGAAAAAAAACGGAGTCCGGATTCCGAGTATTGGCAAACACTGATCAATGCCTCCCTGGTCGTAACAACCGCAGATCAGATCGCAGAGAAGGGCAGAGACTGGACCTGGCTCCCGCATTTTATCTACCGCTATACCGAAGTATTGGTCAGCGGACGTTTATTGGTGGCACCGGATATCCCCGGAATAAGAAGATATTATACACCCGGCGTTCATTTTTTGGCCTTTTCATCTCCTGACCAGGCTGTAGAGATTATTGCAAGTTATTTAAACAATGAGGCCGAACTTGAAAAAATCGCTGCACAAGGCAAAGCAAAAGCTCAGGCCTTGGTAACCGCCCATGCCTTCTGGAGTAGCCTTGATATGGCACTTGGAAAACGATCCATGACTTAAAACCCATTAAAGACGGATGACGGAAGATACAGTACTAAATCATTTGGGAAACCCCAAGTATCAACTAAAAAGGAGTCTTCATGAAAACAGCATTGATAACCGGCATTACCGGACAGGACGGTTCATATCTTGCCAAGCATCTCCTAAACGCCGGCTACAAGGTCTGCGGGATGGCCCGCAGAACCAGCACGGCAGTAGATGAACGAATCCACCATCTCATGGATGAGATTACCATCCACCTTGCCGATCTTCTTGATCAGACCTCTCTCATGCAGGTCATGGAAGAAACCCGTCCTGATGAAATTTACAATCTGGCAGCCCAGAGTTTTGTTCCAGCCTCATGGAATCAACCGGTATTGACCAGTGAATTCACAGCCCTCGGGGTCACCAGAATGCTTGAATCCGCCAGGCGTATAGCGCCTGAAGCGAGGTTTTACCAGGCATCTTCAAGCGAGATGTTCGGAAAAGTCCGGTCCGTACCCCAGAACGAAGATACGCCATTCTATCCCCGGAGCCCCTATGGTGTCTCCAAAGCATATGGACACTGGATCACCGTCAACTACCGGGAAAGCTATAACCAGTTTGCCTGTTCAGGTATTCTTTTTAACCATGAGTCTCCCCTTCGGGGTCTGGAATTTGTCACCCGCAAAATCACCAATAGCGTAGCACGAATCCATGCTGGCCAGATTGACCATTTTGAAATCGGAAATCTGGATGCCAGAAGGGATTGGGGGTATGCAGGAGACTATGTCCGTGCCATGCATTTAATGCTGCAACAGGAAAAAGCTGACGATTTTGTGATCGCCACTGGGAAAACCCACTCGGTACGTGAGTTTTGTGAAGCTGCCTTTGCCTGTGCCGGGATACCCATTGAATGGCGCGGGACAGGTATGACAGAGGAAGGAGTTGAGAAAAAAACCGGGAAAGTTCGTCTCAAAATCAATAAAAAATTTTACCGCCCCGCAGAGGTGGATCTTCTCATTGGAGACGCGTCCAAAGCAAAAAAACACCTCGGCTGGGAGCCAAAGGTCCAATTCCCGGAATTAGTGGCCATGATGGTTGAACACGATCTGAAAATTATCGGCTGTTAAACCTGACAAAAATCAAAGAAAACATTGGCAAATCTTTTTCAACATACCATTGAGGCACACCGTGATTTTGAACTCAGCAGTGATATCAAAAGAACAATTGATTACTCCATTTCTCTTCCAGACGAAACCGATATTAAAGGGCTTGTCGTTTATATTGCCGGGTTTGGAGAAGATGCCGCCGGATCATACAGAAAAAATTTTCAAAGTCATATATGCACAGACTATCAGATGGCTTGTCTGACGGTTGATTATCATTGTTTTTTTTCCCGCCCGAACAATGGTGCCGAAATTAAAATAGAGATGGAAACGTTAAAACTGCTTCGGTCAATAACAGGCCTCAGCCATCATGTAAGCATGGACGATCTTATGTTAAAGGCCGCTGAAATGAAAGCAGATCCGACAACACCGCTTGTTATCCCAGCCACAATTTATCCGACTAAAAACGAGTACCAGAATTTTGGACTCCTTGCAGCACTCGATCATATTTTCGCCATCAATGACCTATTCATCAGGTATCCCCGTATCCCTAAAACCATTTATGCCATTGGAAGTTCATATGGCGGTTATATTGCCAATCTCATCTCAAAACTGGCACCATGCACTCTGAATGCCGTTTTTGACAATTCTTCATGGGCAGCGCCTAATCTGCAATATATAAAAGGCCAGGAACTGGGGTGGTACGAAATGATAGGGAATCTATTTCCCAATGTCGTTTTAGAGTTAAATGTCATTTCTCCTTGGACCCACCTGCCCTTTATGCCGAATTATTTCAATGAAGACAGAAAACAAATCAGAAGCTTTCCTGAAAATCATCTGGATGCAATGGGCAAAGCCGGAAACAAAAAAACCATCTATAGATGTGTACATGCAAAAGTCGATAAAATTTCCAATACTGAGGAAAAGATCAATTTTATCAAGTCGTTAAAAACAATTGGGTTTGACGCACAAATGGAAATTTACTCTGAAGAGGATATCGACGGGCGCTACATAAAAAACATGGATCATGGAATGGGGTTGTCGATGAGGTTATTCTTTGCCAGGGCTTTAGAGCAAGCCCGTACAAGGATCAAAGATGACCAGCGCTTGGATTTTGATTTTAACCATACCCTGTATTTCCCATGCACTGCCCAGACATATGCAGTTTACTATAAAAGCCATTCCCAGCCGGAATGTAGTCTCATCGACAAAGAGGCTCCTCACATTCCGCAGAATAGATGATATCCTTGAGAAAAGGCAGGGTAATCAAGAGTTCCCCCATGTTCCCGTTGTCAAGGTCTTGGATACTCTCCAGTTTCTCTTTGATTTTTTCCTTTGCTGACAGTGTCAACCGGATGGACACCCTATCGGTTGTGGGATCGCTTTTTCTTTCCGGCATCCTTTGAATCAATCCATTCCCTGTGAGATAGGCGGCTGTCTCCCGGGTGATGGATATTTCCCGCCTCTCTTCAAGATTGACCAAGTCCAGACAAAGCCTTTTCAGGGTAAATGCCTTCACCTCTCTTAAATCAAATCCACATCCGGAATCCACTCCATATTCAAGGATATCTTTCTCAATAAAGTCAACAATACATGGGACAATATTCGAATCAAATAAAATCATGGGAGCAAATTTATGATTCAAATAGACAAATGAATTTAAGACCTGGGCTGTGTCATCCCTATTCGTATAGAATCGATTCAAACCCTCTTTTGTATCAAAAAGCTCATTTCGTGCTTCTTCCAGATACTTGGACAATATCCGGGAATAGTCCAAAGATATTTTATCGCCTGCCTCGATCGCCCGGATAAGGGCATCCAGAGGATTGATCCCCTTGGAATGGGCCGCCAGCAACAGAGGTTTTAAAATGTTGGAATTCCAAAAAAGCCAGGTAAAAAAATGGATCAATTTCAATTTCAAATTTTCTTCCCAATCCATTGAATCGGTTTGGGTTATCAATTCTTCCGATTCTATTATCCATTCATCCCAATAATATCCATAAGCCCCTCTTTGCAAACGGTATTTGGTTTTCATCCCATACTCTTTTCTGGTTTCCTGTGTTGCCATTTCAGAACCGGAAAGCATCATGGTTTCGTTTGCCGTTATCTCCTGGATACCGAAATCAAAACATTTCTTAAGGGAATTCAAATGTTTTTCATAGGTTTCTCCAGGCAGGCCGGTGAGAATATGGGTCTCGGTATTGATCTGTTTTCCCTTGAGATAATCCAGATGCCGGGTTAAAGAAGACAGACGAATATTATTTCTTTTCACATTCTTGAGGACATCTTCATCCAGGGATTGAAAGGCGATTAACGAGCTGTATTTTTTTTTCAGTTTATCTGCAATCTCAATGGTTCGATGCAAATTATTCTTGGTATCCCAGATGACAATATTTTGGACACCTGGTGCTTTTTCGCTGATAACCCCCAACCGTTCGGCAAATTCAATATCCCGTTTTACAATTCCGAAATTGGCATCAGCAATGATCCAGGAGTCGCGGTTGGCAGCTTTTTTATCCACATAATCGAATTCTTCCATTACCTGTTCATAGGGCCACATCCTCATGAAATTGTTATTGGCACATCCCCAGACGCAATAGGTGCATGAAAACGGACACCCCCGATTGGTCTCGAATACAGGGTGAAGATAGGGATCTGCTAAAAATTCATCTAGCATTCCGGTAAGATAGGCAGAAGGATAATCAATGTTTCTGGGGTTTTTAATTTCAATCTTCGGGTAATACAGTTTGTCAGAATAGCATGCTGCCCCTGGTATCGCTTTCTCTTTTAAGTCTTTGATGCTTCTTAGTCCCAGGAAAAATTCTGCAATCTCTCCAAACACCTGTTCGCCTTCAAACGGAATGATATAGTCTATACACGTATGTCTTTGAAGGGATGCCTGTAATCCATTGACCGAGGGATCAATATTGGGTCCACCGAATACGGTCAAAACATGAGGGTGGTGCTTCTTTATCATCTTTGCAATATGAATGGACAGGTTCTCATTCCACATATAGCATGAAAATCCGATAATATGAGGCGGTGCTGATTTGACGGTTTCAATCAGCGCATCCGGGTATTTGAATAGTCTGACCTCAATAGAGGCACCCAGCCTTTTTTTGACATTTGCACCTATGAGACCGATATTGAGGGGAACCGTATACGTATCCTTGGGTGCCCTGAAATAATTATGGACAAAATCGCACAGATAAATTTTCAAACTTTTCATTATACCCCATCCCCATACCGGTCAAATTAGCCACAAGACTATTCTTTATCAGCCTTTAGCCGCAGGTTCTCAAATTGCCTTTGAGCTTCTTGAGCAGCCTCGCTGTTACCCAGTTTCAAATAACACTCTTCGATTTTCCTGAGTACCTCAATTTTTTCAGGCATCACTGCAAAATAGTTTTCATATGAGAAGATCGCGCCCTGGAAATCTCCACGGTCCGAAAGATTGTCCCCTATATTGTTCCAATACACTGCAAAATTACGATCCAGAGAGACTGCAGCCCTCAGATATTTCAGCCCGGTATCAAACTCTTCCATGGAAAAACACAGGTCGGTCAATGCAATATAAAGCTCAGGCCTGTCAGGCAGAAGAGTGAGGGCGCATTTATAATTCTCTAGCGCCTTGTCAAACTTTTTCTCATCCAGCAGTATTTTGCCATAATGACGGAAAAATGCAATCTTTACATCTTCAGGGATGCATTGCCGAATTGTATTTTCATCTATTAACAGGTCAATCCAGGCTTTCAGAATTTTCTCATTAAAAGCCAGATCTCCCCCCGCTCCTTGCTGAATGCTTAACATCACTTTATCAAGATCTTTTTTTGCAAGATCCTTGAACCCTTCTCTTAAAAGTTTATGCCCTGGAAAGCTCTTTAATCCTTTTGACCGCATATGCAGGCCGCTTTTACTTTCCAGACCAATCAGGGAATCAAAAGGAACGGTCAGAGCCCAATCATAATAATAATCAGCCATCTCCCGCCGCTTTACATTTATTCCTTCTTGATATGCTTCATCCAGGGCCAATGCCTGATTGAAATACTGCTCCGCCTTCTCGTACTCGCACCGATACAGTGAAATCACGCCTCTATAAAAATGAACGGCAGCGGATTCTTCCTCTGCATATTGATTCAAAAAATTATCCAGAAGGATATAATCCCCATTCTGATAGTAGATCTCTGCCAGTGAAAGCACGCCGGGCAGGTCTATCCTGCCGTCTTCGATCCGTTCCAGCAGTTCCTTTTCTTTTGCATAAAAAGAGATCAGGGCATTCATCCTGTTTTTAAAAAATTTCACATTTTCCTGTCTGATGCCATTGACCCGGTCGGTCCGTTTCACACTTCTGGAGAGCCACTCCAGATATTTTTCCGGTACTCCTTCAAGTCTTTCGATCTCATTTTTTTCCCTCTCATCCTGCCGCAGGCCCTCCATGGTCATCTCGTCAAACATCTGCCATAATGAATTTTTATCTGCTTTATGATAGGCTGCATCCAGGGTTGCAACCTGATTTCTCAGTTTAGGGGAAAGTGCATTAAGACAGGTTGCTTTTCTCTTTTTATCCTTAAGCTTTCCGATCTCCATAAGAACCGAGTCGGCAAGCCGGTCGGCTTTCTTAACTATTTCTTCAGCCTGCTCCACTTTTTTCAGCATGGATGCCATGGCTTTGGATGGATCCTTTCTTTTGCGATCAGTTTCAATGCCCATGCAGACATCCTCTTTGCAAAACCGATCGATTGCCTGGGACAGGGTCATATGCTCCGCTCCCTCAATCCAAGCCCCTCCTTCAGTGGCGTTAATCACCCTGCCGTCTGATATTTTTATCCATTGTTCAAACAAAATCCTATAACCATGCATACTCCTTGTTGTAGGGACCTTGGGTTCATTGACCCCCTTGACCCAAACTGCATTCTCCAAAATCTTTGCCATGGGTTCTGTTCCCGTAAACACAACCTCTGAAGCATGCTCTTGACTGTAAGAGTATGCAAGATCCTGCCCCACAAAAATAACCGGATCACATCCCAGTATTTTGGCCGATAGAAAATTCAGATGGGCTACAGTTCCGGCCCCTCCAATGGCCATTGTCCCGCCCAGGGAAGTATTGATCCAGCTCTCCAGGGCATTTCCCCCAAACGCCCAGAAAATGGTCCTTGCAGGAAACGTTTTTGAAACTGTGGCAGCCACCCATGAAGTACAGATGAGATTGATACACCGAGTCCTTTGATCCGAAGCCGTATCCGCTATCTTTTCATAGGTAGGGGCATTGTAATCTATGGAGGTCACAAAATCGGGAGTAATTCCATGGTTCAAAAGCACTGGAAGGGATGTATCCACGGATATAATAATCGCCTTTCCCACCGCCTTCTTTATTTCCTGGATATTTTTATCAAGGGAAGGGCCGGCAGCTACAATCAGCGACGGGATACCTTTAAATTTTCCTGATAGCTGCTCCAGCATATTGTCATGGTGCATGGAGGTGAGATGTTTCAACCTGTTTTCAACAAAGGTTTTTCCGCTGATGGACTGAGTGGCGCCCTCGATATTATACTCACTGACAAGATCAAAAACAGCCGATGACAGGTTCTCATAGTCAGGGTTGAATTGAAAACAGGGGAGGAGCTTGTGGGTATGGATATCCTCCAGCATAAAGGCCCGTTTCAAAGGTTTAAGCAATTCGGCAACATTTTCCACCTCTCCGATGGAGAGAATCACCCTTTTGTCATCAAAAAGCGGGGTGAGGTCCATGTGTCTCAGGGCAAGGCTGAAAAATTCAATATTGAGTTCAAAAATGAGAATGTGCTGAAGTTTTTTCTTTTGTTTCAATAATTCAAGGGACATATAGCCTAACCCCATCCCAAATACCAGCACAACGCCTGTAGAATCATCTTTAACCATTGAGAGAAAAGCATCAGACTCTTTGCCGGGATTTTCCCTATCGTGTATCAGAATGGTTTCATTCTGAGCACCTTTGGCCATAAGATTGGGTCTGCCGGTTTCAGCAAAAAACAGATCTATTCCCTGGAAAGATTCTTTCCTGTCCATGGCGAGAGCACGCCACGCAGAAGGATGATTTTTCTTTAACAGGGATATGTTTTTCTCATAAACAGTTATTTCCGGTACCTTCATCTGCCTAATCTCCATTTCTTTGAATCCTCTCCATCAAATCATCGATTTATAATTACAGTCGGAAATAAAAAACGCAACCTTAAGTTATTTTTTAAAGGATTTAAAATACCGATCCGATAAGTATTGTTAGCGTTAGAAATACTCAGGTCAAAGGAGGTGATTATTAGGATGCCGCCTGTTCCAACGCTGAGTTTCAATCTTTTCTTTAGAAAATGCCCTGGAAAGGATTCCCGGGAATAAAACAACATGGAGGATTAAATTATGGCACTTAGAATTAACACAAACGTGGCAGCACTCGATGCTCACAAAAACATGATTAAAAATGACAACGCGCTCTCAAGTTCGCTTGCGAGACTGTCATCGGGGTTAAGAATTAACAAAGCAGCAGATGATGCAGCAGGCATGTCCATTGCTGACTCGTTAAAATCCCAAGCGAATGGTCTTGGTCAAGCCATCAGGAATGCCAATGACGGTATCAATATTGTACAGACGGCTGATGCCGCCCTTGATGAGTCCATAAACATCATTAATACCATTAAAACCAAAAGTATTCAGGCGGCGCAGGATGGCCAGACCACAGAATCCCGGGCTGCCATCCAGTCGGACATCAACAAACTGATGCAAGAATTGGATATCATCGCCAAAACAACTTCATTTAACAACCAGAAGCTTCTCTCAGGAGCATTCACCAATAAACAGTTCCAGATTGGTGCATACTCAGGTGAAACCGTTGGTATATCCATTGCCTCTTCAGAGTCAACCAAGATAGGTCATACCACGACTTCCCTGCTCACCCTGAAAGATGATCAGGCCGGGACCGTGCAGTTGAGCATCTATAGTAACCTGAAAAACCAGAGTTTCAGCGTCAAATCTGTTGAAGTGGCCTATGACAATTCCAGAGAACACGGCATGGGCGCTGTGGCTGACGCCATCAATCAGCTCAGCGACACCCTGGGGATTTCTGCATCCGCTACCGTCAAATCCAAAACCGATCTGAATGTTGCTGCCGGAACCACAAATACCGGTTTTAAAATTAATGGCGTGGGAATCGGTGAAATTGCCGTTAAGACCAATGATTCTGACGGCGCATTAGTAAAGGCAATTAACTCTAAAACATCTGGTCACGGTGTGGTTGCCGCGATTGACGCTTCCGGGTATATGACACTGACCTCCAGTGACGGAAGGGCCATCAAGGTTGAAACAGGCGGAACAGGCACAGAAGCGATACTCAGGAACAGCAATATGTCCACCCTGGGTTATGTTTCCCTGAACCAGCTCGGTTCCAGCGAGATCAAGGTAAGCAATGTGGGCGGCGGATCTGCCGTAGCCCTGACAACCAATCTGGAAACCAAGAGCACTTCAGGCGCCTTCACCCTTGAGGCAACCCTGAAAGAAGGCTCTGTCCTGGCCCAGAACTCTGTTCTGGCGGCAGGCTGGACCACTGGTCAGGCTATTACAGGTGCCAACATCAGCAACGCCAACATTAACACCACCCAGGACTCTACCTTTGCGGCAGGCTCCATACTCATCTCAAACTCAAAACTAGCAGCCAACTCCGACATCACTGCCTCTGTCCGGGTCCAGGCCACAAACGCCACCACCGGAGTAAGTACCATAGCAGAAGGTTCCATTCTCAAGGCTGCCACAGAGATTGGTGCCAATACGGTATTGGGCGGGGACGCCATCACAGCCTCCGGCATTGCTACCACACTGACCGTGGGAAACAGCCTGATCAAGGAAAATTCAATCCTATCTGCCAATTCCACCATTGCAGCCAACACGACATTGGGAGGAGATTTTGTCACCAACTCCGGTATCACATTGAGCCAGACCGTGGGGGACAGCCTTCTTACAGCTAACTCAACCATTGCTTCAGGGTCAACAATAGCTGCCAATACAGTTGTCGGAGGAGATCTGCAATTGGCCTCCGGCGTGACCACCTCGACAACGGGAAATAGTCTTCTCAAAGCAGGTGCCATCATCGGATCGGGCTCCACTATTGCCGCTAACTCAGTTCTGGGTGGTTCTACTACTATTGCTGAAGGAACGACCAATGCATCTGTGGGCACCAGCCTTTTGAAAGCCGGCTCCACAATAGGGTCAGGCTCCCTCATTGCGGCAAATTCTATAACCGGCGCAACCATAACCATGAAAAGCGGTTCAACCACGGCAACGGTCCAAGAGAGTCTCCTGAAGGCCGGGTCTGTCCTGGGATCAGGCTCCACTATCGGTAAGGGAACCGTTGTGGGTGCAACCGTCACCCTGTATTCCGGGGCATACACCTCCACTGAGGACGGCGTTCTGACCAACAACTCAGTGATTTCTTCAGGCTCCACCCTGAAAGCCGGTACCGTCCTAGCTACAGGCCAGTCAGTTAATGTGACTTCCGGTGTTGATACTTGGGCTGTCAGCG
Organism: uncultured Desulfobacula sp.; assembly: GCA_964635025.1. Taxonomy (GTDB): domain Bacteria; phylum Desulfobacterota; class Desulfobacteria; order Desulfobacterales; family Desulfobacteraceae; genus Desulfobacula. The sequence goes on from CAZWMY010000066.1 coordinate 12,668, forward strand.
GGACATTGACGCGTGACTACACCACGGATACGAGCAACGTCAATACCCTTACGCTCGGCGGCGTCACTCTCCTGAAAGCAGGTTCTATTCTGGGTATAGCAGCGGCAGAAACAGGTAGCATTCTTGGAATAGGGTCTTATTTTGGAGCAAACGTAACAACTGATGTGTCTAATGCCACTACGTTAACCCAGGACATGACAGCGAAGGCCGGAACGGTTCTCACAAGCTATTCGGCACAAAGTAAACTCGCCACAGGTTCTTATCTGGATTCGAGTTTCACAACAGCGTATGCAGCAACGACCTTGACCAACGACATGACACTGAATGAAGGTTCCAAGCTGGTCACTACAAACGGAAATTCCATGACATTGGCCTTGGGCTCCTACTTTGGTGCGACGCTTACAACTGCCAGCGGTCTTCAAACGACCCTGACAAACGACATGACCCTACTTACCGGATCCAAACTCAAGGGCATCAGCACACTTGAAACCGGGTCTTATTTTGCTGCGAATGTTACAACCGAATACACGAAACAGACCATTACTGAAAACATGACTCTGTTAGAGGGTTCTATTCTGACTGGTGGTAGTGTCCTCAAAGAGGGTAGTAATCTTGGTGCTAAATTCGGCTCCAGCGGTACTACCACAATGAACCGGGATATGACCCTCCAAGCAGGGTCCATCGTTGCCAGCGGAAGTACCCTGAAAGCAGCCTCCTATGTGGGCGCCAAGATCACCACATCGGCGGATATGACACTGACTCAGGACATGACCCTCCAGGCCGGATCAAAGCTTATCGATGATTCCACCCTTGAAGCAGGTTCCAAGGTGGCGGCCGAAATAACCACAAAGACCAACATGACTCTTCAGGATGATGCCGTTATCACCTCTGGCTCCAAACTATTGGTGACCAACGCCTTCAGCATTGCAGCCGGCTCCACCGTGGGCGGGTCTGTGGATCTGGATACCAACGTCACCCTGACCGCAGACTTCACCTTGGCTGTGGGTTCCACACTGGCCACCGGATCTGTCCTCACCGACGGTTCCGAAATAGGGGGAACCATTACCCTGGCCAATGATGAAACCGTAGACACGGACAATGATATGATGCTCAAGGCAGGATCAACGCTTGCCGCCGGCAGCACAATTGCCCAGGGGACCTATCTGACAAGTGATGTTACAGCAGCAGACGGCACCCTTTATACAGCAGGCACCGTTCTGGCAGAAGATGTTGTGATCGGTTCCGCTGCCACCCTCACGGCTGACATGACCCTGCAGAATGGTTCTATCATGAAGGCAGGTACCCAGCTTGTAGCAAATGATTCATCAAGCCAATTTGCCACTGCTGAAGCAGGTGCGTCTGAAGTGAACAGGCTGTCCGATTTGAGTGTATTGACACAGGAAAGTGCTCAGAAAGCGATTGCCATTGCTGATGCAGCACTTAAGGACCTGGATAAAAACAGGGCTGACCTGGGTTCTGTCCAGAACCAATTGGTATCAACCATTGCCAACATCTCCACTACGAGGGTAAATGTGTCCTCGGCTGAATCCTCAATCAGAGACGTTGATTTTGCTGAAGAATCATCAATCTTCACAAAAATGCAGATTCTGCAGCAGGCCGGCACATTTGCCATGAGCCAGGCCAATACCAGCGCACAGGCTGTTTTGAGCCTGCTTAAATAGGTATACTGAATAAACCTAACTTCTAACCCAGGCGTTTGCCTGATAAAAAAAAGCCCCGGAAAATTTTCCGGGGCTTTTTTTCTTATGTTTTTTATGTCACTATCCGATAGTATATCTAATGAAATAAAAAATACGATTACCATAAATACATTGCTTATCCAAGTTTAGAGGAAAAAGGAGACACAGATGGCAACGGGTTCCATCACAACATTGGGATTGGGATCAGGACTTGATCTTCAGAACATATTGGATAAATTAAAAGAAGCGGACAAGGTATCGATCACTGCCAAAGAAAGCCAAAAAACAGAGCTGAAGAAAAAAATTGATGCTTATAATAGTGTGAATGCAAAACTGTTTAATCTTAAATCAGATGCCCTCTCACTCTCTCTGGAATCCGACTTTCTTAAAAATACGATTTCCGTGTCTGATGAAGACATTGCTTCAGCCACGTCTGATGATGGCATCGCCGCTACTGCATTTAATTTAGAAATAAGCCAAAAAGCCCGGTTTAACTCCTGGCAGACTGTCGGGGTAGCAAGCAAAAGCAGCGTCATTTATACAGAACCGGAAACCGGCATTGCAAGCGCTGATAGTGATGTCACTACTCAGACCGAAACCATGAATATTTTATATGGCTCGGCCGGCAATCAACAAACCATCTCCATCAGTCTTGCCTCCGGTATGAGCTTGAATGAAATTGCGGATACGATCAATTCATCTGAAAACAATACAAATACAGACGGAGATCAGTTGGTCGCCGCTTCGGTGGAAGAAAATAATGGGGAATACTATATCAGGCTTTCGGCTGTTGCAGGCGGAGATGATGTCAGCGAACAAGTTAATGTGTCGGGCTTTGATTATGTCAAGGCAGATACCACCATCAGCATTGCCAGGGCAGACAATGAAGACCCCCTGTATTTAAGTCTTGCTCCGGGCACAACCTACTCTGAAACCGCAGCGCTTATTAATAGTGCGGCTGGCAACCCGGGTGTAACCGCCACAATCGTTGACACAGGAGCAACAACCGATCCCTACCGGCTCACGCTTACTTCGGATGACACCGGGGAAAAAAGCCGGATATCCATACAAAACCTGCCCATGACAGAGGTCGCTGGTGCCAATGGTGATTCCTTGAATGCTTTATTTACTGTCAACGGGGTCTCCTACCAGCGCCAGACCAACGATGTCATTGATGATGTCATTTCCGGAGTCACCCTGACTCTAAAAAAAATCGGGGAAACCACAGTCAGTATTCAAAAAAATACAGATACGGTTAAAGACACTATTCTTTCCCTGGTGAAGAACTATAATGAACTTTTTTCAAAAATTATGGATTCCGGGAACTCATCAGACAGCACAGATACAACAAAGACACCAGAGACAAACCCGCTTCAAGATGAATACAATGCAAAAAGTATTATTAATAAACTTAAGACCCTGTTCAGCACGTCTATAGATGCATCATACCAATATAAAAATTTAACTGAAATCGGCCTTGAAATAAACCGGGACGGGACCATGACCATGGATGAATCCCTGCTTGATCAGGCCTTGGCATCAGATCCCGATGCAGTAGCCAAACTGTTCATTGGTGATGCGGAAAATGAGATTACCGGTCTCGGCGATATTCTCAATAATGGAATCAATGACATGGTCAGTTCTACAGGAATTGTTTCCACTGAAATTGATGAAGCCAAAACTAAAATGACCCGGATGGAAGCAGATATAAAAACAGCCACGGAACAGCTGAATAAGCGGTATGATATCATGACAAGCAATTTTGTAAAACTTGACACCTATATCCGACAACTGAATGCCGAATCCACATACTTGCAGAACGTGATTAACTCTTTTAACAAGACCAATGATAAATAAAAAAGATGGGATTTTAAGAATTGTGCCCATCCCCACTAATGAATCAGGAGGAATCCATGACAGCACTTGCCCAGGTTAACCAATATTTAAACAACCACTACCAGGGGATGGAACCGGAACAGCTGATACTTTTATTGTATAAAGGTGCATTGGACCGTATCCAGATGACCCGGGAGGGCATTATGGAAAAAAATATCCAAAAACGTGGGGAAAATTTAGGTAAATTAATTGCCATTGTCTCAGAGCTCAATGCATCGGTTGATACAAAAATGAATGATGAAAGCACTCGGTTTCTGAGAGGACTTTACACTGCTATTCTTACTGAACTCCCAAAAGTTTCTCTTGGCAACAGAATGGATATTCTCGATCGAACCGAAGCCTATATCAAAGAATTGAAAACCATCTGGGAAAAAGATGTCATGGGCAAATCCCTTGAAGAGCCCATGAAGCAAGTAACTACGCCCGTCAAAAAAAATTTCGCGGGGGTACCTTCAGCATATACTGGGGCAGGGGCGATAAAATCATTTAATGCAATTTCCGTTTAACCTAAACCTAAAAGGGAATACAACAATGGAACCATTGCATAAACAGCTAATCGATTCTTTATACCGTCTGGATGAAATGCAGGCCGATCATATCGGCTCATTTAGAACTCAGTTGCTTCCGGATATTGAAAAACAGATGGTGGAAAGGGAGGCAGGTTTTTGTGAATTAAAAAAGAATTTAATCTTATTTTTCCAGGAAGCCGCTCCCAGTGATATAGAAGGGGAAAAACCAATGACACAAGATGTCAAGGATCATATTCAATTGCTGATCCACCAGAACAAGGTCCTAAAATCACTAGTTGAAACACACAAAACCGAGCTTGAAAACAGCATGAAAAATATCGCGAAAGGCAGACAAACCATCCATGCATACGGATCATCGGTATCACAAAGCAAACAACCTAAAGTCTTAAGTCTTATAAAATAATAAGGAGGGAATATGAATAACAATATTATTAATAGCGCAGCTGTTACAACTATGGCAAGCCAGGTAGGAAGCATTTCGCCCTCTTCAAGAGCCAATGGTGCTGCGGAGGCCTCTTCAGCAGCAGGCAATATCCAGACACTGAGACCTGTTGATCCGATCGAAAATGGTGGCAAAAAAGATACTCAAGCCCAAAAATTAAGTGCGGAAGACACAAAACAACTGGTGGATGAACTCAATGAGTACATGGATGATTTACAAACCCATCTGGGGTTTTCCATACGCGAAGACATGGATCATCAGGTTGTCGTTAAAATAACAAACAGGAAAACCGGCGAACTTCTCAAACAGATTCCATCTGAAGAACTTCTTAAAATCAGACAAAGAATGGAGGAATTGACCGGTTTTCTCTTTGATCAGTCTGTGTAAGCATATCACTCACAAGGATTCCAGGACATTATGCTGATGTGAGTAAGTCGTATCCGAAATAACCACCTGAACCACTTCATGTTTTTTCGGATTGATAATCAAAGGGCCCATGAGGTTTGCGGTTATTCTTTTCTCTGTATTCACCTCCGATACATTGACCACAACATATATTATAAGCTCTTCAGGTGTTATATCTTTCCATTCCCGGCCGGCAATAAATCCATTTAGATCCAGTTGATAGTCTGGTTTAAACAAAAACGGATTCATAACAATCAAAGAAAGAATAGGCTCATCAATGGATTGAAACCAGCAAAAAGGTGCGGTTTTCGGATCTTCCAGCAATACGAATTTTTCAAATCCTGCAAAACCCGGTAACCCTTCCGGCATATGGAGAATTTTGCTCTCATCAATATCTATTTCACCAAATTTTCTGGTATTAATTTTCAATCTGATTACTCCTTTGGAAGTTTATTTTTAATAAGCTCAATTGCATCAGTGATGTTATCAATTCCTTTAGAGGCGGATTCAATATTTTCATTTTGAATCTTTTCAAACACTTCCATTCTCAAAATGGTAACTTTATCAGGGGCATCAATGCCGATTCGTATTGATCCCCCTTCGACTTTAAGGATATTGATTACAATATCCTTTCCAATTTTAATTTTTTCTCCTGCTTTTCTGCTGAGGACAAGCATATTGGGGTTTTCCTATTTCAGATAATCCACAAGACTTAAATTCAAAATTTTTGCAGTGGAACTTAAAGCAGCCTGATAAGCGTTGTCAATATTTTTAAGATTCATAATGGCTTCAATGGCATCCACATCCTCTATTGAGGATTTTCGTTCCGTCAGGCTTAATCGTATCTCGGTCATAATGGACTCCCTCACCTGGAGACGGCTGTCTTTCATGCCAATATCCACTATTCTGGATGTCATGTTATCAAAATTCAATTCCAGCCTTCCAATGGATCTTTCAATCCCGTCCCTGTCATTATCTGATAAATACCCTTTTAAATCAATCAATGTATTAAAAATTCCCCAGTCGGTATCGGAATTGCTTTTTACAGGTGTTTCAATATCATCCAAAGGATCAAATCCCAATATGGTTCCAATGCTCTGACCCGTTCCGCCAACAGAAAGCGGGGCATTTTCACCGGTTTCCCACTGAAGATCCAATTCTTCAAGTTTCGTACCGTTTTCTTTGATCGTAAATCTTTTTGTTGTATCATCCCAGGTCACGGAATAATCAATTTTATTCCCGTTTTGGTTGGATTCCGCTTCCATTGCAATTTCTACCTGGCTTGCAAGATCGGCATAACTGGTATATGTTTTGGCACGAATGGAGGCCATAAGGCCGGACACGTTTTTCCCGGCATCCTGTTTTGTAATTTCCTTGAAATCAATTTTATTATTGGTTGCATTAATGACAAGGTTAATGATCTGTGTATCACTTTCTGAAAATCTCACAGAATCGTCCGTGGTTTGATCAAACCCCAACATCTGAGCAGCCGAACTATCGGAATTGTCGCCGGAATTCCACAGCAAATCAAATCCGGTAATATCGGAATCGCTGCCCTTTATCATGAATTCACCTGCGGTAAAATCATAGGTAACCGTATAATTCACCTTATTGGGTGAAGCAGCCCGCAAGGCGGTCTGGATATCGGCTGCTACCGCACTCAAATCCGTATAGTCACCTTCGGTAATTTGAATGCTGATGGGATCGGTAATGGAACCATCCAGGTTTTTTTCCGTAAAATCAATTTTATTATTGGTATCATCAAATGTCATAAGAATTGGCGAAGTGTCACTGACATGCAACATTCCGGCATTATCGTCAAAGGCAACATCATACCCCAGGGTTTCCCCGATAGATTCATCCCAGTTGTTTCCCGTAGCCCAAAGAATATCAAAATCAGACAATGCAGTCCCGCTGCTCCGCTGGATTTCAAATTGATCAAGGGTATTATTGTAGGTTACATCATAGTTCACGATATTTCCGGAAGATGCGGAGGCATTGTTCATAGCTGTTTCCACCGCTGTTTCAAGGGCGTGGATATCCTTATAGGTTCCGCTTGAAACCACTGCTGTTAATATGGTCGCTGCTCCACTAGTATTGGTTTCTTGAAAATCAATTTTGTTGTTTGTATTATCTATGACAATATTCCCATGAATCGGAGCGGTATCCGATACAGGATAGGTAATGATATCATCCAAGGGATAATAACCCAGGGTCGCCGCAGTCGTAGAGGCTCCGGTGGTGGTGCTCCAAAAAATCCTGAGTTCGTTCAGACTGGACCCGTCTTCCCTGATATTAAAGCGGCTTTGACTTGCATCATAGGAAACGGCATAATCAATGGTATTGGCTCCGGAAGTGGGGGCGGCACTGGCCGCTTCCAATTGGGTTTCAATGGCTAGGGCAAGCGTATCCATATCGGTATAATTGCCCGCCGGGATGGTTGCAGAAAGGGTAGCGCTGACGCCGCCGGTTGAATTCACTTCCTGAAACGAAATGGTATCATTCACACCGGCAGCAATCGTAAGATCGGTTATAAATACCGGATGGATGTCGGAAACCGGTGGAGAATAGGTCAGGTCATCTGTTTTAAACCCGATTTCATTGCCAATGCTGTGATTGCCTTTATATGGAATAATTTCAAAGGATATGGATTCACCCTGCTGGGTGACAGGAGTGTCCAAGCGGACGGATATATCTGCAGACCCGTTTTCATCCAGATCAATATCCAGACCGTCGGCAGTTCCTGTGATTTTTCCTGGAAGTACATATCCTGGGTTACCCTCAATATTCCACCCCGAACTGCCATCCCATACCATCTTAAATGGCTTAGAACCGTAAGGTTCAGGCGTTCCCTTGGTTAATACATCTTTATTTAAAACACTGACGGTCACATCATCCGGGTCAATCAGGCTGGAGGTATTAATATTATTGATGTAGGGATCCCCGCCCGTATCCCACATAAATTGAGTCCGCAGATACCCGGGATAGCTGCCGTCCTGCCGGATAGAAAACTGTTTGCCCGCTTCATCATAGGTCACTTCATATACGGCTCCGTATCCATTGGCCTCGGAACCGGCATTCAATGCATTTCTTATTTCTGTTGTCAGCAATTCCTTGGTATAAATCCCGTCGGGGATCTGCACCTCTATCACTTTTTGTGATGCGGACCCATGACCGTTGTCTTCTTTAAATACAATGGTATTATTTGTGTTATTGATATCTATATTGGTGTCCCAGAAAGTACTTTTACCGCTTCTTCCCACTTCAACCCCGGACTTTTTATCCGTACGGATCTCAAAAGGGATGTCATTTCCATGATATAATACCCTTTCCGGATTAGTTGATGTATCAAACTCAAAAGGAGTAACATTTGTATCCGTCCCGCCGAAGATATAGCTGTTATTGACCTGGGTATTGCCAAGATTTACCAGCAACTCAATGATATTATTGACCCGCTCAACCGCACTCAACCGCTCATCATCCGTGGTAGAATCACTGGAAAGGCGCTGTACATCCGCTTTTACTTCCAGGATTAAATTGTTCACACTGTCAAGAGAGCTTTCCAAGCCCTTTAGCCAGGATTTTCCCATGGTGA
>CAZWMY010000067.1:0-635 GCA_964635025.1 uncultured Desulfobacula sp.
TCCCCGGCTGTGGTCGCCATCAAATCCATGATGGAAAAGGTGAAAGAGATTATTTAAAAAGGCCATGGGCTATATTTCTGATTTTAAGGATGCAGGATCTTATGATGCCTGGTTTTCCAAAGCCAAAAACCAGTATTGCCTTAATCTTGAAATCAATCTGATGATGAGTCTTCTGGCCCCTGAAAAAGGGCAGAGAATTCTGGATATCGGCTGCGGAACAGGAATCAGTCTTGAGCCGCTCATGGAAAAAGGATTGAGCCTTACAGGCATTGACCCCTCTGCCGATATGCTGGCGCTGGCATCAAAAAAATTTGGCGACAGGGTGGATCTTCACAAAGGATCGGGTGAGGATCTGCCTTTTGATGACAATTCTTTTGATGCGGCTTTTTTTTTCACCAGCCTTGAATTTATGGACAGACCTGCCAAAGCCATTGAAGAAGCCAGCAGGGTGGCAAAGGATGCGGTACTGGGCTGTGTTCTCAACCGGTTTGCGCCCTTAAATATGGGCCGACGGGTTACAAGTTATTGTGTGCCCGGGATTGATGCCCACGCCGATTTTTGCAGCACCCGAGAATTAGAGCCGCTGACGTTCGGGCTGCGCGGGAGTCCGAGTTGGTCCACGAGTTGGGCCATGC
>CAZWMY010000067.1:645-20850 GCA_964635025.1 uncultured Desulfobacula sp.
GGGATGTTGGGCATGCTGGGCAGTTTCCCTGTAAAATGGAAAACCACATTGCAGTTTCCTTTTGCCCGAAGCCGGACGGCTGCCTGGATTGAAAACAATAAACTGGTGCAAAAATCGATTTTCGGAACCATGATCGGCATGAAAATCAGACCTGTCCCGAAATTCAGAACCAGGGCCCTGACCCTTAAGATCAGAGAGCGCAAAGCCTATAACCCTGTCACCGGCCTTGCCACAAGGATGAGGTCCTGAAGATGGAAACCCTGATCTATGAAAAACTGAAGGACAAGTCTGTAAGATGTGATATCTGCAGGCATGCCTGTGTGATCCGGGAAGGGGAACGCGGGATCTGCCATGTCCGTGAAAATCAGGACGGCAGGCTTTTATCCCTTGTGTATCCCAAACTGATTGCCAAAAGCATTGATCCCATAGAAAAAAAACCCATCTTTCACCTGAAGCCGGGCTCTTTTTCCTATTCTATTGCGACTGTGGGATGCAATTTTAAATGCGCCTTCTGCCAAAATTCCGATATTGCCCAGATGCCGTCGGATATCGGCGGAATGATCCAGGGCAGGGATATGACCCCGGAAGAAATTGTCAAAGAGGCGATTCAGGCAGGATGCGAGAGCATATCCTATACCTATACGGAACCCACCATCTTTTTTGAGCTGGCACTTTCAACAGCAAAATTGGCAAAGGAAAAAGGCCTTTACAATGTCTTTGTCACCAATGGGTATATGAGTCAAAAATCCCTTGACATGGTTGCTCCGTACCTTGATGCCGCCAATGTGGATTTAAAAGCCTTTACCGATGAATTCTACAAGACATACTGCAAGGCCAGAATAGCACCAGTCAAGGAAAATATAAAACGCATGCTGGATCTGGGGATTCTGGTGGAACTCACCACCCTTTTGATTCCAGGCCTCAATGATGATAAAAAAGAGCTGACTGCCATGGCTGAATACATTGCCAAAGATTTAGGCAAAGAAACCCCCTGGCATATCTCAAGGTTTCATCCCTGCTACCGGCTGACGGACAGGCCGTCTACTCCGGTGTCAAGCCTGATGAAGGCCTTTGAAGCAGGCAAAAGCGCAGGCCTTCGTTATGTCTATACGGGAAATGTTCCGGGACTTGTATCGGAAAACACCTTTTGCCATTCCTGCAACGCCCTTCTGGTAAAGCGCCACGGGTATCAGATTGAAAACCGGCTGCTTTTGGGCGGGGCATGCCCTGAATGTAAAACCATTGCCCATGGCATCTATTAACTCTGAAAAAATGAAAGATATAAAATTTCAAGATGATTGAAAATTTAAAAGAAAAAATACAGGTTTATGGCAGGATGATTAAATTTTCCCATACCCTGTTTGCGCTTCCTTTTGCCTTATCAGCTGTGGTGTTGGCCTTTGAAACCCATCCGTTTTCTTTTTGGAATCTGTTCTGGATTCTTCTGGCCATGGTGGGCGCAAGATCCGCTGCCATGGGATTTAACCGGGTTGTGGATGCAGCCATTGATCAGAAAAATGAGAGGACTGCGACAAGGGAGATTCCTTCGGGTGTATTGTCTAAAAAAGAATCCTGGTATTTTGTGATCGCCTCTTCTCTCCTGTTTATCGCAAGTGCGGCCATGCTGTCCCGCCTCTGCTTTTTTCTGTCGTTTCCGGTATTGTTTTTTCTTTTCTTTTATTCCTATACCAAACGCTTTACAAAATACTGTCATCTCTTTCTCGGGTTTGCCATATCCCTTGCTCCCATTGGGGCATGGGTAGCCATTACCGGTACCTTATCCGCAGGAGTTGTTTGTTTAAGCCTCGGGCTGTTGACCTATATCGCCGGGTTTGACATTCTTTATGCCTGCCAGGATATTGAGTTTGACCAAAAAGAGGGGCTTTTTTCCCTGCCGTCAAAAATCGGGGCAAAAAAAGCCATGCTGATTTCATCCTTTTTGCATGGTGCTTCTTTCATCTTTCTTTTTGTCATGTATTTAAGCTTTTTCATGCACCCGGTTTTTCTGATCTTTCTTGCCGTGATCGGTGTCCTGCTGATTGCCGAGCATTATCTTGTCCGACCTGATGATCTCACTCATATCAATATTGCTTTTTTTCATGTCAATTCCCTTATTTCCGTTCTTCTTTTCATTGGCGTTCTGACCCAGGCTTTTTTAAAATGATGGATGCTAGAATCTTTTTTATTTTGGAAAAACTCCGGGAAAACGGGTTTAAAGCCTATCTGGCGGGCGGGGCGGTCAGAGATATCCTGATGCAAAGAAAGCCGGATGATATCGACATTCTGACAAATGCCTCAATTTCTGAAATTGAGTCTGTTTTTTCAGACCAAAAGGTCAGAACTGTCGGGAAGTCTTTTCCCTTATGTCTCGTCAATGGAATAGACGTTTCTTCGGGTCGTGCCGGATCGGATGAATCAGACTTTCCTGAGTCGGATCTGGCAAAAAGAGATTTTACCATCAATGCCATGGCCTTTGACCCATTATCAAAAAAAATCATTGATCCGTTTAATGGAAAAAAAGATGTTGAGGACAGGATCATCCGGTTTACCCGTGAGCCTTTGAAAAGAATTGAGGAAGATCCTGTGAGAATGGTCAGAGCGTGCCGGTTTTTGGCCCTGATGAAAGGCTCTTTTTCCCTTTCCACCCTGGAGGCCTTGCAAGCATGCAGAACCCTGCTTGACAAAGGGGCAGCAAAAGAAAGGGTCAGCCATGAAATCATGAAGGCCATGGCTTTGGATAAGCCTTCCCTGTTTTTTGCAGCACTTCAAAAAACAGGGCTTTTAACCTATATTTTCCCAAGCCTTGACCGCTGTGTTGACCTTGACGGCGGCATCCATCACAAAGAAACGGTTTTTGAACACTGCATGATGGTGGGGGATGCCCTGCCGGCACGACTTCCGGTTTTGAGACTGGCCGGTTTTCTGCATGATGCAGGCAAATTTGATGCGGCAAAACAAGAGGAAGGGGGCCTTAGTTTTGCCGGTCATGAGAAGTATACTGAAAAAGTGGAAAAAGACCTGAATAATTTACGGTTTGCAGCAAAAGATATCACTTATATCCTCGCCCTGATGAAGACCCATATGCGGCCGTTGAACGGCGACACCACACCCAGGGCCGTGCGGAGACTTTTGTCCATGCTGAATCAATATGCCCTTTCCTATCAGGATTTTATGCGGATGCGCATTGCCGATAAAAAAGGAAATCTGGCCAAAAAACCCTACACGATTTTTGAAATCCGGGTCAGGATAAAAAAGCTTCTTGATGAAATCCATCGACCCAGTGCCTTCAGCATCAATGATCTTGATATTTCAGGCCACGAAATTGCGCAGCTTTTGAATATGGCTCCGTCGCCTGAAATCGGAAGAATAAAAGAAAAACTGCTTGAAAAAGTCCTGGATGACCCGGCTCTAAACCAAAAGGAAGAATTAAAAAAACTATGCCTCTCCTTTCAAACAAAAAAATAATCCTGTTTTTTGGCTGTCTGGCCATTTTTTTTCCAGGTTCTTTTGTGTTCGGTTTTCCCGGTGTCATGGCATCCCAATGGCAGATGCTTTTTAAAGTGAGTAAAGCCGATATTGGGCGTCTTATGTTCTTTATTCTGGCCGGAACCGGTTTTTCCATGTATCTGGCTGGAAAACTCCAGGAAAAAATTCCAAGCCGCTTTATTATTTTAATCGGCTGTCTTGCTTGTTCCGGGGGTATGGTGTTTGTGGCAAAGGCATCCTCCATCATCGATGTATATATCTGGGCTTTTGTGGAAGGGTTTTTTACCGCCTTTGTCTATATCCCCTGTCTTACGATTTATCAGAAAATGTTCCCGGAAAACAAAGGGCTCGTGACAGGAATTTTGAATCTCACCTTTGGCGGTTCGGCTGCCGTCATGTCGCCGGTTTTTACTTTTTTTCTGATTTCAAAAGGATATGGGTTTACCTGTGATTTTATAGCTGCTGTTTCTGTTGTGATTGGAATTTTGGTTTCTCTTTTGATAAAACTTCCGGAAAAAGGCAAACTACAGGAAGGGCCGCCTGTTTCCACATTGACGCTGATCCGGACCATCGGGCATCCGGCCTTCCGGTTCTTATGGTACACCTGGGCGATGGCCGGTGCAGCCGGGGTTTCCCTGATTGTACTCTCGGCTTCTTTTGGACAACAATTGGGGTACGACGTGACCCGGTATGTCTATATATTGACTGCTTTCAATGTATTGAACGGAATAGGCCGTCTTGTCTGCGGAAGACTTTCAGACAGATTTCCAAAGCAGAAAATACTCATGATTGTTTATCTCATGGCAGCCGGGGCATATTTTCTGATGCCGTTTATCCAGAACCTCTATCTGATCAGTTTTCTTGCCTGCTTTATCGGGCTTGCATTCGGCGGTATGTTTACAGTATCCGCACCGCTTGTGACGGAAGTGTTCGGGATTGAAAATTTTGGAAAGGTGTTCGGACTTGTTTTTACCGCCTATGGATTTTGTGCAGGGTTTCTCGGACCCTGGCTCTCCGGCCTTATACTTGACGCAACCGGGTCTGATTTCAGGGTTGTGTTTTCTCTTTTCGCCTGTTTTTATCTTGGCTCATCCATTTTGATTTTAAAAGTGAGAAAGCAAAACTGATCGAATCCTTCTTTTAAGGAGAGGTCTCTTATGATTGGGTAATGGGAATTGTGATAATAAATGCCGCTCCCTTGCCCGGCTCCGATTCAACTTCCAAAGAACCTTTATGATGGTTTGTAATAATGAAATAAGAGACGGACAGACCTAGTCCGGTTCCAACGCCGACTCCCTTGGTCGTAAAAAAAGGTTCGAAAATCCGTTTCCGGACATTCTCAGGAATTCCAGGCCCGTTGTCCTCTATATAGATAACGGCACGGGACTGGTTGCGGCTTAGCTTCAGGGTGAATTCGGGCGGTCTTAAATTTTCGGTTTCGCTCATGGCCTGGGCGCCGTTGGACAGGATATTTAAAAAAACCTGCTGGAGCTTGCTTGTGTCGCACATGACAAGCGGCATACCGTCATCATATAACTTTTTCAGTTTGATCTTTCTGAAATCAAATTTTTTTTTCAGGTCATAGCTGGTGGATGCTATTTCAATGGTTTTATCCAGAAGGATTGCAATATCCGCAGGAGAAAAAGACGAAGAACTCATCCTGGAAAAAGACAGCATATCGCTGACGATAATGGCGGCACGGTTCCCGGCTTCTCGGATATTTTCAAGGACAGCCTGCAGTCCTCTTTTTTCTGCATATTTTTTGATTTGCTCAAAACTGATTCCGATTTCTTTAGCAGCGGCTTCATTAGCGGGAAGGCGGGTTAAAATTCTGTTTCTCAGAACTTCCGTATTTCCGATAATACCGGACAAGGGATTATTGATTTCGTGGGCCATACCTGCGGCAAGCCCACCCACGGACATCATTTTCTCAGATTGAATCATCATCTCTTCGATTCTGACTTTCTCCGTTGTATCATCAATCCGGATGACGGCTCCTTTGATGGTATGGGTGATAAGAGGGTAAACCGTGATGTCCTCATATCGTTTTTCTTTTTCTTCGGTTTCCATAAGCCTTGTCTGAGTATAAGGAATGCCGTCCCGGAAGGTTTTCTCAATCACTTCGGTTTCTTTTGGGGAAAAGGGCAACAAATCCTTTAGCAATCGGCCTTCTGCCGCTCTGGATGTAATCCCAGTGGATTTTTCCATTTTTTTATTCCATTGAATGATTTTCATGTTCTGGTCAATGGCTATCAAGGCTGATGGCATGGAGTCGGTGATATTTTTCAGCATGTTTTGAATATTCACGGTTTCCTGCATGGCCCTTTGCAGTTTTTCCTCATTTGAAATCCGGTCTTCAACCATCTGGTTGGCAAGTCTTCCAAGAAGCTTGAATTCATTAAAGATTAAAAGGTTTTCATTGATTTTGATGTCTGATACAGCGGCTTTCCGGAAAAAATCCGTAAAGAGATTCATCCCCTGGTAAAGCCGGTTGGTAATGAAAAATCCGAGAGTGAGGGAAAGAATAACAAGAAGAAAGGAAAACCACAGAATAATCAGAACATTGTGTTTTAATTCTGTGTTAAAGGACTGTTTTTCCATTTCTATAATTTTTTCAATGTCATCAAGATATGCGCCTGTTGCAATGATCCATTCAAAATCGGTGAGAAAAACAGCATAGGTTAATTTTTGAGCAATTTCACCTGTGGAAGGTTTTTGCTCAGGATATTGAATAAATCCCATACCGTTTTTCACGCTGATATCAATCATCTCTTTATATCGCTTCCCCATGTCAGAGGAGGCCGCTTCAAGGATATTTTTCCCCTGATATTGTTCCGAGGGGTGGCTGAGACAGAATCCGTCTTTTTTAAAAATAAAGGTATACCGGTCTTTATCGCTGGTGGGCTGTGATATCCGGTCAAGAATTTCAGCCTTTATTTTTTCCTCCATGTCTTGAACGTAAAAACCGGCGCAGATGGCCCAGTTAAAGGGCTCAAATTTTTTTACATAAGTTATTTTCAGATGGCCGGTGCCTTTTGAACCGGGTTTGCTCCATCGGTATCTATAATATCCGTTGTCATTATTCCGGGCAAGAGACAGCATATCCCGGACAATGAATTTTCCGTCAATATCTTTTGATTCCATCATATCCCGTCCTTCCATTTCAGGGATATCTGAATTTAAAACAGTGAATCCTTTTTGGTCGAGGATGAAAAAATACCCTTGCCCATTGTCCCATTTGATCGCCCTTAAAGTTTCAATGATCTTTGATTTAAGACCATCTTGAGGCAAGGTGGGTTTATCTGCAGTATAGACATGGGAGGCCAGAGAATATGCATCCTGAACCTTTTCCCTGACAATGGTTTTTACCCGCTCCTCAGTGTTTGATTTTCTGTAATTAATAGAGCTGATGGTATAATTGATGTCATCCTTCAATCTTGTCTTATAGATTTCTGTATAATGCTCCCGTATTTTTACGAGTTCATCTTTTTTTTTATGGTATTCTGTAAAGATCCAGATGCTGCCGATGGTGGGGGCGATAATCAGAATGGTGACAAGAACGCTTAAAAAGCCGGTACCTGAAAGAGATCTGGGGTCTATGATATTTTTAAATTTCATTTAAAATGAAAGGATCAGGTATTTTATATGGCTTATTTTATCTGAATTATTTAAAAACATAGAGCACATATATGTGCAAAATATTTATTTGTCAATTAATCAAAAGGTTGGGTAAAAATTTGCCGGATGAAAATTTGTGTCTTATGTTTAAATTGCTTGCAACCCGGGTCAAGCAAATATATAAGTACCTAAAATATTTGGCTAAAGGCAGAATGAGAGCGGATATGGAAATGGCTTGGAATTTTAGAAAAACGCTATTCTGCCTTTAAAATTTTTAAAAGAGATGAAATTAAAGCAAAAAATTAAAGGGTATCGGAAATGAGCGAGGTTGTACTGATCAATATTACCGGCAGGGACAGAAAAGGGCTGGATGCAAAATTTACAAGGATACTGGCGGAATATGGGGTCACAATCCTGGATATTGGCCAGGCCGTTATCCATGACCATATTTCGTTCGGGATTTTGGCAGAAATCCCTGACCCCCGGCATTATTCTTTAATTTTCAAGGATATGCTGTATGAAGGCCACAACATGGGGCTTAGCATTGATATCAAATCCATAGACAGCCAGGATTACGAAAACTGGGTCCATGAGCATGGCAAGGAAAGACGGGTCATTACCCTTTTGGGCACGACCATCAGCGCCCGTCAGATTTCTGCTGTGGCTTCCATTATTGCGGAAAACAATCTGAATATCGACAGTATCAGCCGGCTCACCGGCAGAATTTCCCTTAAACAGCCCCAGATCAATCCCAGGGCCTGTGTGGAAATGTCTGTCAGCGGAAAACCCTTGAACCTCCAGAGCATGAGAAGCAAATTCATGGAAATCTCACAGGAAACAGGGATTGATATCTCTTTTCATGTGGATAATATTTACAGGAAAAACAGAAAACTCGTGGTGTTTGACATGGACTCCACCCTGATCCAGGCCGAGGTGATTGTGGAACTTGCCAAGCTTGTGGGTGCAGGAGAAGAGGTGGACAGGATTACCGAATCCGCCATGCGGGGGGAAATGGATTTTTGTGAAAGCTTCAGGAGACGTGTGGCTTTGTTAAAAGGAATACATCAGGACCAGCTTTTAAAAATTGCAGAGGAGCTGCCGCTGACCGATGGGGCGGATCTTGTGACAAAAACCCTCAAAGGGCTGGGATATAAACTCGGGATTTTGTCCGGCGGGTTTACTTTTATGGGCGAATACCTTAAAGAAAAACTCGGATTTGATTATATGTTTGCCAACGAGCTGGATATAAAGGATGGTGTGGTGACGGGAGAAGTGGTGGGTGAGATCGTGGACGGGCAGAGAAAAGCGGTTCTCCTCCGGCAACTGGCCCAAAGGGAAAATATCACCCTTGAACAGACCATAGCCGTGGGAGACGGCGCCAACGATCTTCCCATGATCAGTATTGCAGGTCTTGGGGTTGCCTTTAATGCCAAACCCGTGGTTCGTGAGAAAGCCTCCAATAATATTACCAGTGTCGGATTGGATGGACTTCTTTATCTTCTCGGGCTCCACGAAAGACAAATCAAAGACGAAGTCCGGCAGTCGGCAGAGTATTCCTTTGGATAAGATGAAAAAACTGGCCCTGGAGGTAAAAAAGCTTGAAAAAGAGCTGGCTGCATGCACCCGATGCGGCATGTGCCAGGCCAATTGCCCTTTATTCGAAAGGACAAGAAAGGAAGCCGATGTTTCCAGAGGTAAGATAGTCCTGATCAATGGATTGATCGATGGAATATTCAAGGATGCAAAGGGAGTGAACGATCGTCTTCAGCGCTGCCTTTTGTGTGGGTCCTGCGCCCATGGCTGCCCCAGCGGGGTTAATACGGTTGAACTTTTCATCCGGGCAAGAGCCATCATTGCCCAATACCTTGGCATGCCCTTTGCAAAAAAAATCATGTTCAAAAATATTCTTGCCGGCCCTGAACGCTTCAACCGGCTCATGTCCCTGGCAGAGGGGTTTCAAAAATTCTTCTTCAGGGATGAGAAGAATCTCCAAGGCACCTCCTGTGCCAGGATTGCTTCGCCAATGCTGCGGAATAGGCATCTGGTTCCGTTAAAGGAAACGCCTTTCAACAGGACCCTTAACAAATTTGATGTCCGGGTGGAAGGAAAAGGGGTGAAGGTTGCGTTCTTTGTCGGGTGCCTGATCGACAAGGCCTTCCCCAATATCGGCCATAGCGTGGTGGATGTGCTGAACCATTTTAAGGCTGGTTTTTTTATCCCGGCAAACCAGGGATGCTGCGGTATTCCGGCCCTTGCAGCAGGAGATGGTGAAACCTTTGAAACTCTTGTCCGGCATAATGTGGATCTTTTTTTTAAGGAAAAATCGGATTATCTCGTAACCGCCTGTGCCACCTGCTCTTCCACCATTATTAAATTATGGCCGACCCTTCTCAAAAACAAAGACCCGGAATTATTAACAAAAATCCAAATTTTGGCAGAGAAAACCGTGGATATCAGCTGGCTCATGGAAAAACGGTTTGACCTTGTTTCGGCGATTCCGGAAGACAAGAAGAAAAAAGGCGTTATTTCCTACCATGATCCCTGTCATCTAAAGAAATCTCTGGGTGTCTTTGAAGAACCCCGCCGGGTGATTCTTGCTTCCGGCGATGAGCTTAGGGAAATGAAAAACAGCGATGCCTGCTGCGGCATGGGCGGCAGTTTTAATCTGATGCATTATGAGCTTTCAACCGGGATCGGTCAAATCAAGGCAGAGAATATTATCGCCACTGGATGCACCACTGTAGCCACATCCTGCCCTGCCTGCATGATGCAGATTTCCGATATGCTGGCAAAAACCGGGCAGCCCATCCGGGTCAAGCATCCGGTGGAAATCTATGCAGGGGCATTGGCTGGCGGATAATAGGGTGTCGGGGGCTAACAGGAGCCGGTAATGCAATTATTTTTTTGCAATATCCTATTTTTTCCTGTAATCTTTCTGACAGCTGATCGTGGGTCATTGCCAGGATATGGCCCGGACCTGAGTCAAAACTCCGAAATAATATTTCTTAAAGGATTATTTATGGTTAGACTCGCATTATTTCTTTTTTATTGTTTTTTTATCGCAATGCCGGTAGATGCCAGCCAAAGCATTTCTCTTGCCACAGCCGACGGACCGCCACTTTCCAATCCGGACAACACCGGTTTTCACGATCGGATTATTCAATCCATGTTTTCAAGGATGGGAATAGAGGTGCAGATCGTCCGTCTCCCGGCTGAGAGGGCGCTGATCAATGCCGATGCAGGCATCGAGGAAGGCGTCTTTGTCCGTGTGGCAGGGATGGAAAAGCAATACCCCAATCTGGTTCAGGTTCCGGAAAAGATCACTGATTATGAATTCACAGCATTTACAAAGCATGTCCGCATGACCATAAACGGCTGGGATTCACTCAAACCATATGGTGTAGGGATCATTACCGGATGGAAAATCCTAGAAAATAATATCCGGGAAACCCGGGAACTTCTTAAGGTGGATAACCCGGAGCAATTGTTCGGAGTTTTGGATCAGGACCGTGTGGATATCATTGTTTATAACCGCTATGATGGATATGGGATGCTAAAACAGCTTAACCTGGAAAAAATCAGAACACTTGAACCGCCTTTGGCTTCAAGAGAAATGTTTCTTTATCTCAATATCAAACAAAAACATCTGATTGAAAACGCAACAAATGCATTGCGGTCTTTGAAGGCAGACGGGACCTATCAGAAATTATTTAAAGAGATCATTTTACCACTCACACCCAATTGAAGACCTGTTCATAATGACTGACAAAAAAAATTCTAAACTTCCCGTTAAAAACCGTCTTGCAAGCAGGCTTGCCATATATATTCTTTTTTTCAGCTCTTTTATGACCATAGTTTCAGCAGCATACCAGACTTATGCGGAATTCAGAAAAGATGTTCGCAACATTGAAACCGGTCTGGACCAGATCGAAAGAATTTATCTTAAAAATATCGTTGAAGAGCTGTGGACTTATGATTTGAATACATTGAAGACGAGCCTTCAGGGCATATTGCAATTTCCCGATGTGAAGCATGTGGAAATCACCACAGTCAAGGGCGACAAAATTTTTGAAGGTGATTTGCCCAAGGGGAGAATGGTTCAAAAAGATATCTCTTTGTCCCGTGAACACCGCGGATCAATGATTGAACTGGGAATGCTGACGATAACCGCGAGCCTTGAAGGCATTTATCAGCAGATGAGCGAAAGAGCCTTGATGATTCTGATCACACAGGGGTTTCATGTTTTTCTGGTTTCAGCACTGGTTTTCTCTCTTTTTTATTTTTTTATCGGGAAACCCCTTAGATCTTTGGCACTTTATACGTCTTCACTTGATATGAACACCCTTGATCAGCCCATTGATCTGAAAAGAAAAACAAAACGGAACGATGAACTGGATCAGGTGGCAGATGCGCTGAATGGTATGAGGGAGCGGATGATGTCCGGTTATCTGGAGCTCAGACAGTCTGAATCCGCCCTCAGGGAAAGTGAAATAAAATTCCGGCAGCTTGCCGAAAATATACCAGAAGTGTTTTGGCTTGGTTCCTCGGACTGGCAGCAAGTGTTTTATATCAGCCCGGCCTATGAAAAAATATGGGGTAAAACGCCGGAAAGCCTTTACCAGTCTCCCATGTCCTGGTTTGAGAGCATTCATCCGGAAGACCGGGCGAAACTTGCCGATTTGTTTCCGATCATCTGGCAGCCCCCCTTTTCTCCTTTTATTTTTCCCGAATACCGTATCATCCGGCCGGATGAAACAATCCGCTGGATACTGGCCCGGGCCTTTTCTGTTTTTGATGAGACCGGAGCCCTGCAACGGGTTGCAGGGATTGCTGAGGATATTACGGAAAGAAAGCAGGGAGAGGCGGTTAAGGACACACTCCAGAGTCAGCTTCTCCAGGCCCAGAAAATGGAATCCATCGGACGGCTGGCAGGGGGGGTGGCCCATGATTTTAACAATATGCTGGGCGTCATCCTGGGATATACCGAGCTGGCGCTGGAGCAGGCCATGGACAATGCGGCTCTCCAGGACTCATTGAGGGAGATTCAGCGCGCTGCCGGCCGTTCTGCTGACATCACACGCCAGCTTCTGGCGTTTGCCCGGAAACAGACCATTGACCCGAGGATTCTGAATCTGAACGAAACTGTTGAATCCATGCTCAGAATGCTTCGTCGGCTGATTGGCGAGGATATCAACCTGAGCTTTGTTCCGGGTAAAAACTGTTTTCCGGTGAAGATGGACCCATCCCAGATCGATCAGATTCTTGCCAATCTGTGCATCAATTCCAGAGATGCCATTGCCCAGGAAGGCTGCATTACCATTGAAACCGGCGGTGTCAGTTTTGACAGCGCATACTGTGAGGATCATCCGGGCTTTTCTCCAGGAACATTCACCCTTCTGGCAGTAAGCGACAATGGTTCCGGGATGGAAAAGGAAACCCTGTCCAATGTGTTTGAGCCCTTTTTTACCACCAAGACTCCGGATAAAGGCACAGGACTCGGGCTGGCTACCGTTTATGGCATTGTCAAACAGAACAATGGGTTTATCAACGTCTACAGTGAACCTGAAAAAGGGACAACATTCAGAATCTATCTGCCGTCCTGTCAAAAAGAAGATATTTCGGCTGGGAAAATGGCTGCAATGGGCTGGGAAAGTAAAGACAATGAAACCATTCTGCTGGTTGAGGACGAACCTTCAATCCTGAAGATTGCCACCATTATGCTTCAGCGAATGGGTTACACGGTTTTGACGGCTGATTCTCCCAAGAGCGCCCTTGAGCTGGCCCAAAACCATAATGAAAAAATACATTTGCTGATAACCGATGTCATTATGCCTGAAATGAATGGCCGGGCCCTGGCCCAGCAGCTTATTTCCATTCATCCTGATATCAAATGCCTGTTCATGTCCGGCTATACGGCCAATATTATTGCCCACCATGGTGTCCTTGAAGAAGGGGTTTATTTTATTCAAAAACCTTTTTCAAGGGAGGAGCTGGCCGGTAAGACAAGAGAGGCTTTATCGGGCCGATAATAGGGTGTCGGATCGTTTACGCCTGCCTCGGCAAATCCTTTTTTCCGATGAAGACAGGAATCGCAGAACCCGCAGGACCGACCTTTTTCATCCGGGTCATAACAGGAAATGGTCAAAGAATAATCCACTCCCAACTGAACCCCCAGTTTAATAATCCCGGCCTTGGAAAGATGAATCAGCGGGGTTTCGATTTTCAGGACGGTTTCCTTTTTGATCCCGGTTTTTGTGGCGAGATTGGCCATCTTTTCAAAGGCTTTGATAAATCTTGGCCGGCAGTCCGGGTATCCGGAATAATCCACGGCCGTGACACCGATAAAAATAGAAGAGGCTTTTAAAATTTCAGCCCAGGCCATGGCATAGGAAAGAAAGATCGTGTTGCGGGCCGGAACATAGGTAATGGGCACCTCATCTTTTTTTATGGCCTCAAGGGTGTCGTGTTTTGGAACCGGTATCTCATCGGTGAGGGCAGACCCGCCAAACTGCCTTAAATCAATATCAATGATCTTATGGGCTTTTGCGCCCATGGCCTTGGCAATTCTTACGGCAGCGTCGAGTTCAATGGAATGCCGCTGCCCATATCTGAAGCTTAAGCTGTAAATATCTTTGCCTTCAGATTTTGCAATGGCTATGGCAGTGGTGGAATCAATGCCTCCGCTGGAAAGAACAATGGCTTTGTCCGACATGGGTGGTTAAACTCCTCTCTTGTCCGGGGTCCATATGATTTTGTGCTGTTGCAGGGACAGTCTTGCATGAAGATTGTCCTCGATCATCTTTTTTGCAAGGGTTTCAGGAGACATCTGCCCGAAAACCGGTGAAATATGAATTTTTTTTTGGGATATCTTGCTGAGTTCATCTTCAATCATGGCTTTGGCAAATTCATAATCTTCAAGGGAGCCGACCACAAATTTGATTTCATCGGTCTCGCCGAGGTACTGGATGTTTTCCAATAAAAAGCGGTGGGATTCATTGCTTGAGGGGCATTTGATATCCATGATCCTGATGCAGGGCTCCGGAATATGCTGAATGCTGAGGCTGCCGTTGGTTTCAAGAAGAACCTGGTAGTGTTTTTCCAGGAGCATGGCAATCAGGGCAGGGGTTGCCTCCTGTAAAAGGGGTTCTCCGCCGGTGATTTCAACCAGGTTGCAGTTATAGGCCTGAATTTTCTCAAGGATCTGATCAAGGGTCATGGGAAAGCATTCCTCTTTTGCATACCGCGTATCACACCAGGAGCAGTTGAGATTGCAGCCCGAAAGCCGGATAAAAATGCAGGGCAGACCGGAAAAGGTGGACTCGCCCTGAAGGCTGTAAAAAATTTCGCAGATGTTCAGCCGCACTTATTCCTCCCAATAGGAAGAACCGCATCCCGGGCTTTCAAATACCATGATTTTTTTCACTTTTACAAAATCCGTATTCAGCCGCAGGGAAAGTTCGGTATATAAAAATTTGGAAAGGTTTTCCGATGTCGGGTTAATGGCCCCGAATTCTGCAATGTCATTGAGATTGGTATGATCGAGCTTCGCCAACACATCCTTTAAAACGTTTTTTACATCCCGAAAATCAATGCCGAAACCCAGCTTGTTCAGCTTTTTGCATTGAATATAGGCCTCGATGATCCAGTTGTGCCCGTGCAGGTTGGAACAGTTCCCATCATAGCCTTTGAGCGCATGGGCTGCGGCAAAATGATCCTTGACATAAATTTCATATACACCCGGCATAATGCCTCCTTAAAATAAAGCATACCATGGTTTCAAAAATAATATCCATAAACTTTGTTCTGAACCAAAAATGTCAAGGGGAGATAAAAAAACCCCCGTTTTCTCAAAGGGGGGCATTGTGGCATCTTGGTAGCGACGCAGGGACTTGAACCCCGGACCCTGCGGATATGAGCCGCATGCTCTGACCAGCTGAGCTACGTCGCCATGAACCAAAAACCCGGCAAAAGTATCACGGGAAAGCTTTCATTGTCAATATGTATTTTCAGTTGGCAGGCGCTTTATTAAACCCCACCACCTTGACATAGTAATTCTGCAGTTTTTCTGGAAGATCGGAAAAGACGATCATGAAAGGAATGCCGGCACCGGGTTTGATGTTCACATTGGAATTATTGCTCCCCTCTTTGACGTCAAGAAGTTTCATTATTTCAGAAACATCTCCGGATGTCAGCATTTCTTCGGGTATGATGTTTCCGCAGAATGCATTTTTTGTTTTGGCCACCGGGTTTTCTTTTGTGGATAAGGTCCCCTGAACTGCGATATGGCTGAAAGAAATGCCGGAAGTATTTTCCACGCGTCCTGTGATGACAAATAAAGGACCGCTGCGGGTATTGGAAACAAATCTGCCGTTCACGCTGTTATCATTGGGGACCGGTTTTACATCCATGGCTGCCGGGGCAGGTTTTTTCAAATATTTTTCAATAAACGGGAGATTGACTTCGGGCAGGTAAGGAATTTTATATCCGGTCATAAGGCTTGCAACATAAGCTCCGACAGCCACAAGAAAGATCAAAAGAAGCATCAGAACAGGGAGGCTGATCAGGGGTTTTTTCTTTCTTCGGGAGCTTCTTTCCGGTAAATCCATTAAAGGTGCTGATTTTTCGATCAAAGGTCTTTCTTCTGCAGATTTTTTTTCTATATTTTCCGTTTCATCTGTTTCGTCTTCACCGGAATTATCCTCAGGCTCGGTTTCCTGCTCCAGGACCGCATCATATTCTGAAAAATCATCCCTTGGCGTGATTTCATCCAGGTCTTTATCCGGTTCAGGATTGTCCAGGGAGAGGGCTTCTTCATCTTCCGTGTCTTTCATTGCTTCAGAAGGGGATTTTTCAGTGTCCGGATCAGGCGCATCGGAAAGGGTATCGGCTAAATCCTCATCCACATCAAATTCCAGTTCAAATTCCTCTTCCGGTTCTTCTGCTTTTTCATCTTTAAGGTCTGCGTCTTCTTCCATACTGAGGGTCAGCTCGTCAGACTCATCTTTCATGGGTTCAAATTCTAGTCCGTCAAACTCATTGTCTTTATTTTCATCAGCATCCACTGGGGCATCATTTGAAATCTCTTCCACTTCAAACTCGAAATCTTTTTCTTCCGGGGCTTTTTCTTCATCGCCCATATTTAATTCAAAGTCTTCCTCAAAGGAAAAATCAGTATCTTTTTGCTCCAGGTCCTGTGAGGTAAATTCTGAATCTTCCAGCACAAGGTCCTGATGATCAATTTCAAGGTCGGAATCGTTCAAAGATAAATCACCGTCACCCATGTCAAAATCAGATGTGTCCTCAAGGCTTGGGGTTTCTTCAGACATAAAGCCGGAATCTTCTGCATCGGCCTGTTCCGGTTTGCCTGATAATGGATAGGCTGTGAAAATGTTTTTGCAGACACTGCAACGTACTTTTGAACCGGTGGCCTTGACAAGAGAATCATCAAGGTTGAAGCGTGTTGAACATTCACTGCAGGTAATAATCATTGGGCTCCCCTTATTCTGAAGTTTTAAGCTTTCCTAAAGTTTCAGGTCATAGATGGCAGGAAGGTTTCTATATTTTTCATTATAGTCCAGTCCATACCCGACAATAAACCCTTTTTCAAGTGAAAAACATGAATAATCCACATCAATTTTTACATTACGCCGCTCATGTTTGTCAATCAGTGCACAGATTTTAATGGAACTGGGGTTTAATGAGGTGATGGATTCAATGATTTTTATCAGGGTCTGACCTGTATCCACGATATCTTCCACAAGCAGGACATCCCGGTTTGTGAGGTTCAGGTCCGGTTTTTTTGTGAGCACTAAATTCCCGGTGGAGGATGTCCCCTGATAGGAAGAGGCGCCTATGAGATCGATCTCATGGTCAATGGTGATCCTGCGGGAAAGGTCGGCAAGAAAAATAAACGATCCCTTGAGGATGCCGACCAGAACAAGGTCTTTTGTTTTATAGTCAATGGAAATCTGCTGTCCTGTTTTTTGAATCTGCTCATGAATTTTCTGTTCAGATATCAGGGGAATGAATTCAGGCATGGGATAGGTTATAATCCTGTTTTTTTAAGTTGCTGGATAATTTCTTTTTGTTTGGCTGTCAGTTCTTTTGGCATGGTTATATTAATCACAACAAAGAGATCGCCGCAACCATTTCCTTTCATTTCAGGAATCCCCCGGCCAGGTATCCTCATTTTTGCCTTATGGTTTGTTCCGGCAGGAATTTTCAGGTTGATGGTCATCCCGTCCGGGGTTACCACTTCCAGAGAGTCCCCGAGCAGGGCGCCGGTAAGTGAAATTTGTTTTGAAACCAGCACATCATTGCCTTCAACGGTAAACCCGTCTGAAGGGATTAAGCCGGCCCGGATATAGAGATTGCCTGCCGGACCGCCGTTTGGACTTGTTTCCCCTTTTCCGGGCAGCCGGATTTTTTTTCCCTCGGTCAGACCTTTGGGGATATTGACTTCAATGGCCTTGGTACTGCCGTCCTGGCTGATGGTGATGGTCTTTTTGGTGCCATTCATGATTTCATGGAGGGTCAGGGGAATCTCGTATTCAATATCTTTGCCTTTTGCCGGGGGCCTTTGCCTTTGGCCGAAACCGTCGTGTCCGGCATTCTGGAAAAATGGGTTGCCGCCCGCGCCTGAAAAACCGCCTTGCCGGCCGCCTCTTCCAAAGCTTGAAAATCCGCCTCCCATGGACCCGCCAAAACCGAATTCTTTTAAGATATCACCCAGATCAAAATTTCTGAAAATGTCTTCCTGTGAAAACCGCTGCTGGAATCCGGCAGACCCGTATGTGTCATACTGGTTTTTCTTTTCCGGGTCGCTTAAGACGGCATAGGCCTCGCTGATTTTTTTGAATTTTTCTTCCAGCGCCTTGTCTCCCTTGGTTTTATCGGGATGAAATTTCATGGCAAGTTTTCGATAGGCTTTTTTTATTTCAGATGCGTCGGCAGTTTTTTCAACACCTAAAATCTTATAATAATCATCGGCCATACAATATTCCTTTTACTAATAAATCCAATTATTTTTATTTTTTTTGTGCCTATTATAGTAAGTTTGAATCGGTTCAAGTCAAGTTTTTGGGTCTGTTTTGAAAAGCGGAAATTACAACCATCAAGACGGATATGGCCGCCGGCGTCATCCCCTCGATCCTGGATGCCTGGCCCAGGGATTTGGGAAGAATTCTATAGAGTTTTTCCTTCAGCTCGTTTGAAAGGCCGGGGGCTTTAGAATAATCAAAATCATCCGGTATCCGGATTCTTTCAAGGTCTTTATATTTTTTGATTTCATTGTGCTGTCGCTGGATATAACCTTCATATTTGATCTCGATTTCTGCCTGCTCCTCAGCCCTTTCCAGCAAGGGTTCCGGCGGTGGGAAGATATCCTTCAGAGTAGCATAATCCAGTTCAGCCCTTTTGAGCAGTTGTTCAAGCTTGACCCCGTTGGTGATAGGGCTTGCTTTCCTGTCCAGCAGAAAGTCATTCATGGCTTTTGTGGGTTTCACCACAAAGGTTTTGATCCGGTTTATTTCTTTTTGTGTCTGCTCTTTTATTTCTTCACAGAATTTTAAGGTATCGGCATCAACCAGACCCAGTTCGTTTCCAATCCGGGACAATCTTAAATCGGCATTGTCTTCCCTGAGGAGGAGCCTGTATTCCGCCCTGGAGGTAAACATCCGGTAGGGTTCATTGGTGCCCCGTGTCACAAGATCATCCACCATGACTCCCATATAGGCCTCGGAACGGTCCAGGAGAAGGGGAGGGCGTTTTTGCACTGAACAGGCAGCGTTGATGCCGGCCCATAATCCTTGTGCCCCGGCTTCTTCATAACCGGATGTGCCGTTGATCTGACCTGCCAGAAACAGGCCTTTGATTTTTTTGGTTTCAAGGGTCAGGCTTAACTCCAGGGGATTGATATAATCATATTCAATGGCATAGGCAGGTCTCATGATTTTTGCTTCTTCCAGGCCTTTTACAGACCGGACGATCTGGTACTGAATCTCCAGGGGAAGGCTGTTTCCAAGACCGGATGCATAAATTTCTTTTGTATGGAGTCCCTCATATTCCAGGATGACATGATGGCTTTCCCGTTCCGGGAATTTTACGATTTTGTCCTCAAAGGAAGGGCAGTACCGGGCGGACCGGCCTTTGATATGGCCGCCGTAGAGGGCTGAATATTGCAGGTTCTGCCGGACAATCTCATGGGTGTCTGCGTTTGTTCGGCCCATAAAGCTTGGCACCATGGGGTTGATAATGGTTTTGGTTGAAAAGGAAAAGGGTTTTGGGGCGTTGTCTGACGGATGAGCCACAAATTGTGAAAAATCAATGCTATCGGCATGGAGACGCGGCGGGGTTCCGGTTTTCATCCGGCCGACATTGAATCCGAGATCGGCAAGGTTCTGGGCAAGCCCGACAGATGAAAATTCTCCGGCCCGCCCGGCCTGGATTTTGGATGCCCCGATATGGACGGTTCCTTTTAAAAAAGTTCCGGTGGCAATGACCACAGCTTTGGCAGAATATTCAAACCCGGTCTGATCGATAAGTCCGGTTATGGAATGATTTTCGATCCGCAGTTCTTGGGCCATGGCCTGTTTTAAATCAAGGTTGCTTGTTTTTTCAATCACGGCCTTCATGTTCCGTGAATACAGCCCTTTATCATTCTGGGTCCGGGTCGAATGGACCGCAGGCCCTTTGCTGGTATTCAGGGTTTTGTATTGAATGGCGGAGGAATCCGTAATTTTTGCCATCTGGCCGCCCAGGGCATCAATTTCCTTGACCAGCTGGCCCTTGGCCATACCGCCGATGGAAGGGCTGCAGGGCATGGAGGCAATTTTATCCATATCAATGGTTAAAAGAAGGGTAGCGCATCCCATGCGGGCCGATGCAAGGGCTGCCTCGCATCCGGCATGACCCGCACCGATCACAATAACATCATATTCTTTATAATCTGAATTCATGGCGGCAAAGTATATCCTTGCATGAGGTTTTGGTCAACCTCGGGTTTTAAAAAGGGCTTTATTACCATCCGGTTAAATGATAGGTTGCAGAAGGTAGTGTCAAAATTTTTATGAAAAAAGGGGGCCTGTGATGAAATGTTCAGGA
>CAZWMY010000068.1:0-20792 GCA_964635025.1 uncultured Desulfobacula sp.
TCGGACATCCTGGCGCTGAGGCAGTATCCAGGAGATAACCGTGAGCTGGTCTGCATTGGCAGGGGTATCTGAACAATTCTGATTAAAGACTTCCCATGGGGTCCAGTGAAACGGGCCGACATATTCCTTATACTGGGTCCAGATGGGGTCGGAACCGGAAGCAAACCCCACCAGGACCTGATCCCAGGCCGGGTCGTTGTTTTTGGTCTGCATGGTATTTAAAGGGGATTCAGCAATAAAATCCTTGATCAGGGATTGGATGGAGTCTCCATCGAGCTTGATTTTTTTCGCCATTTGCCGCACCTCGCATTTTTTATGGGATTTGCCCCTGTTTAAAAAATATTTAAAAACAGGATATCAAAAATGGCGCTTTCAATGCAACCCAAAACAAATTTTTAAAGGCTTATCATTCGGCCAAGGAGAAAAAAATATTCCCAAGAGTTTTATCTTGCAAAAAACAGTCTTCTGGTCTTATATACGGATGACATCGGTGAATCGTGTGCTGAAAAAAGAGGATAGCCATCCCATCAACCCCAGGGACTTTATTATAAGAGGAAATTTTGCTGTTTGACGAGACCCATATCATACTGACCGGTTTTGTTGTTTTTTTTGCCCGGATACTGGATGTTTCCATCGGAACCGTCAGAACCATTGTTACGGTTCAGGGAAGAGCCGTTGCTTCATTTTTTCTGGCGGTTCTGGAAATTTTGATCTGGATTTCCGTCGCCGGGACCGTGATCAGCCAGATTCAAAGCAGGCCTGAGCTGGCCGTGTTTTACGCCTTTGGTTATGCCACCGGCAATGTCGTCGGGATCCTGGTGGAGCGGAAACTGGCGTTCGGACTGATCATTTTTAAGGTCATAACCTCAAATACAGGGACAGGGCTTGTGGATGCCCTGCGAAAAAGCGGTCAGCCCGTGACGGTGTTCAGGGGCGAGGGAATGCATGGTCCGGTATCGGAACTCTATATGGCCTGCAAGCGGAAAAATTTAAAATGGATTTTACCCCTGGTCATGGATATGGACCCGGATGCTTTTTATATTATTGAACAGGCCCGTGACATGAGAAAAGGAATGATTCCCATCACCTCTGCCCTAAAATGGACAGGAACCGATAAATGATCCGGGGTTAAATCAGGATGTGCCGGAAAACAGCTGTGCCGGTTTTGAATTCAGGATGTTGCGCGAGGCTGTAAAAGCCGTTCCCATGGAGATAAGGGTTGTCAAAACAAGAATCATGAATGAGGCGTTTGGGTCAAACTGCCAGAAGCTGTCAAAAAAATACCAGGCGCCGGCAAATGAAAATCCGAAACCGAGTCCTATCCCGGACAGGGCAGCAGCAAATCCGATGAATCCGAATTCGAGAAGGGTGACGGCCCTGACCATTGTGTTATCGGCTCCAAGAACCTTTAGCAGATTGATCTGGTTTTGATTTTTTAAAGCTTCATGACGGGCAATGGAAAATATAAGAACCAGCCCTGCTGCAACACAAAACCAAGCCATGAAGTTGAGAGATACCAAAAGCCTGTCTGTGAGGGCCAATATCTTTCCCGCCAGCTGGGTCACATCAATGACAGAGACATTGGGAAATCTTTTTGAAATTTTTTGTTTAAGGTCTTTTCTTTTTTCATTTGATTCATGGGAAACCGAAGCCAGATAAGTTTTCGGAGCCTCATTGAGAACACCGTCCTGAAACAGAAGGTAAAAATTGGGTTGAAAACTGTTCCACCTTACTTTTCTGAAATTGACCACCCGGCCTTCAAGGGCAATCCCCTGGACTTCAAACCCCATGATGTCCCCAAGCATAATGCCGTACTGTTCGGCAAAAGAGGCTTCGACAGAGATTTCAAAAGGGATGCCGGATTCAAAATGCCACGGGGTTTTGGATAAGGGTTTCCCTTTTACAATGGTTTCGGAGACATCAAGGGTTTCGCGATGGGAAAAATTAAATTCAATCCGGTGTCCCCGGTTCAATCTTGTTTTTTCCGTAATTTTTTGACCGGCTTTTCCGGAATTCTGAGGCAGGGGTTCATCATAGAAGGGTTGCCCGTTGATCAAAAGAATTCTTCCCCTGACCATGGGCGAGAGATTGGAAAGGTCTGCCTTTTCTTCTTTGATAAGGTCAAGAAAGGAATCTTTTTGTTCATCCTGGATGTCCACGAGAAAAAAAGCCGGGATTTTCAGACCGTCGGGTCTTGAGATTTCATTTTGCAATCCTTTTTGAATCTGCGGGATAATGGAAATCAAAAATGCACCCATGGCAATGCTGACAAAACAGGACAAGGAAGACCATTTGTTCCTGAAAAGATTTCGAAAGGCGATTTTACGAATCATGGACCGAGTGCGGGAAAGAAACCGGCAACCCGAGAAAATCAGCCATTCCATGCCTGATAAAAGAGTCAAGGCAAGGATGAACCCGCCTGCAAAAATACCTGCATCCTGAATGGACCCTGCCACCTGAAGGGAAATCCAGAAAAAGAATAAAATGAGCGGTAAAAACCCTGCGAGAATAACCGGCAGTTGCTTTACGGCAAAGGCAGCATCTTCAGGGATGCCTCTCAGCAGCATCAGGGGCCGTATCCTGAAAATGCGGATAAAAAGGGGGAGACAGAAAACCAGGCTTCCGGCCATGCCCATGAAAAGAGAAAGAAAAAGAGTGAACGTATCGGTAAAAATTTTGATATGGGCCGGAATCATCCCTTTAAAAATGATTGGAAAAGCTGGAAGCAAAGCCTGGGAAAGGATAACAGCCAAAAAAGAAGCAAGGGTGCCCATGACTATGAGTTCTGTGCTGATGGTCAGATAAATCCGGCTTTTTTTTGATCCCATGCTCAAAAGAACGGCCATGTCTTTTTTCCGGGAATTCAGATATCCCCGGAAAAGATAGGCCGAGGCAATACCCGAAAGAAAAAGTCCCGTGATGCTGATAAGCCCCATGAACCGAGTGAAATACCCGATCACACGGCCAAGACGGCGGTTGACATCCTGGGTGTCGGAGATTCTAAGACGGGGTGGACTGGCAAATTTTTGTGAAAACCGATCCCGGAGTTGTTTTGTCAGAAAAGGGATATTTGCATTTTCTTTTAATTTGAAAAAATGAGAATATCTGATCCTGGAACCGAATTTGATTAATCCCGTGTCCTCAAGCTGATCCATCCCCATATAGATTTTTGGGGCAAGTTCAAAGGATGCTGCGGATGTGCCTGGATCTTCAATAAAAAAATCCTTTATTTCAAAGGGGTTGCCGCCAAGAAGCAATGGCGGATGCAGACCGGCATTTTCCTGAATACCCAGTGAATCCGCCGCATCCCGGCTCATGAAAACCGCCGGGCTTTTGTTAAGAATTTTTATTGGGCTATGATTCAAAAGCCTGAAACTGCCATAGAGGGGATAAGCCTCATCAATGGCCATGATTTCCGACAAACGGGCATCGCTGCCACTGATTCGGACCATGGTATAAAACCGGATGAGCCTTGCCTTTGCCGTGTCTTTTCCCAGGACTTCATCGGCAACCAGAAGTTCTTCCGGCGTTAACGGTGTGTTGGAGGATATCTCAATGTCCGCTGTCAGGATTTCCTTTAAATTTTCTTCCATGTGCCGCTCCAGTGACCGGCCAAAAGAAAGGACGGCAATAAATCCGGCCAGGCCCATGGAGAGATTGAATATAAAAAAAAGGGCAAATCTTTTGTTTCTGAAAAGCTGAAAAAATGCCATCCGCAGCCAGAGCATCAGAGCAGACATCCTTTCTCAAGGATTTTAACACTCTGACATTGATTGGCAAGAAATGGATTATGGGTGACCAGGATCAGGGTTTTGTTTTCCTTATTCACCAGATCAAAGAGAAGGGCTGCAATTTTTTCCCCGGTTTCCATATCCAGGTTTCCCGTGGGTTCATCAGCCAAAAGAAGGGCAGGTTTGATGATCAGGGCTCTGGCAATGGCTACCCGCTGGCATTCGCCGCCGCTTAATTGCCCGGGAAAATGATGCCTTCGATCCTGTAATCCGGTTTTTTCAAGCATTTCATCGGTCAATTCTTTGATCCGTTCCTGTTTCAGGATTTCAAGCGGCAGGCTGATATTTTCTTTTGCTGTTAAATGGGGCATGAGATGAAACTGCTGAAAAATAATACTGGTTTTCATGGCCCGGTATTTTGAAAGTTCGTTTTCCTTCATGGCTGAGATATTTTTTCCCTCAAGAATGATCCTGCCTGTATCCGGGCTGTCCAGCCCGGCAATAAGGGATAAAAGGGTTGTCTTGCCGCTGCCGGATTGACCGGTAACTGCCATGGTCTCTCCCTGGTCAAGGCAAAAGCTGATGTTTTTGAGAACCTCAATGCGGGCTGAAAGCCGCGGCTGATAGGATTTTGAAACATGTTGGAGTTCAAGGATCATTGCTTCTCCAGAATAAAGGGAAGTACGTGGGCGGCAATGATCCTGTGGCCTTTTGGATTGGGATGAATCCCATCGGCCTGGTTCAGGGACGGGTCACCGGCCACATCCTTTAATAAAAAGGGAATAAAAAAAAGTGTGTGCTTTTTTGCCAGGGAGCTAAACACTTCCCGGAAGGCTTTTGTATATTCCGGCCCATAATTGGGCGGAATTTCCATACCGGCCAGGATGACCCGGATATTGTTTTGTTTTGCAAGGGCAATGGCGTTTTCAAGGTTTTTTTCCATTTCATCCGTAGAAAGACCCCTCAGTCCGTCATTGGCCCCAAGGGCAAGGACCAGAATATCAGGCTTTGCCCTTAAATACCATTTAAGCCTTGACACGGCGCTTGCGCTGGTTGACCCGCTGATACTGCCGTTGGTGATGGTGATAGTGCGGATCTGTTTTTCTTCCAGCATCTTTTGTATTACAGACGGGTATGCTTCTTGGGGTTCCACCCCAAGACCTGCCGTAAGCGAATCCCCGAGAAAAAGGATGCGGACCGGCTGTTCTGCGGCCAAAAGAGGATAAAAGGCGAAAATAAAGTATACTGAAATAACAAAACTGTAAATCATAATCAAAATTCGTTTCATGGGGTCATCCCCTTTGGCGGTGAATCATTCTTTTGTCATAACATAAGTTCAGGTCTGATGGATTCAATTTTTTTTTATTGTCCGGTAATTTTTCATTTTGATCTGATAGTTTTCTTGACAACCTGCAAGATCCCGTAATATTAAGCTTTCCAATACCCGCAATTTAAGCTACAGTTTCAATTGGAGATGAAAAATGAGCAAAAAGCTGTCAAACATCCAATATGAAATACGAATAAAAGAATTAGAAGACCAGGTCGCATCAAAGGTTTTTTCTGAAAAACTGGCCCAGACCCTTTTTGAAATTTCAAATGCCGTCAATACCACCGTTGACTTAAATGACCTGTATCGGTCCATTTATGATTCGTTAAACCATCTTTTGACCCTGCCCAATTTTTATATTGCAATCTATGACGAAAAAAAAAGAACCATTCATTTTCCGTTTTACGTGGATGAGCATGATGAGCAATTTCATGGCAATCATTATTATGCCGAAAGAATTTTTGTTGAGGATAATTCTTTGACTAGTGAAGTGATTGTGAAACAGCGGCCGGTGTATCTGAATGAAAAACAGCTTAAAAAAAGAGAATCCGAGGGAAAGATTATCGGAATAACCCCAAAGATCTGGATCGGCGTTCCGCTTATGGTTCAGGACAATATCATCGGTGCCGTGGCCGTTCAAAGTTATTCCGACCCTGATTATTTTTCAAAAAAAGATATTGATATCCTGGTTTCCGTCTCAAATCATGTGGCTCTTGCCATTGAAAGAAAACAAGCCATTGATGAGCTCAAGATTCTTAGAAATTATCTTCACAATATCATCAATTCCATGCCCTCCATCCTCATCGGGGTGAATAAAAACGGAACCGTGACCCAATGGAATTATCAGGCAGAGCTTGAAACAGGGATTAAGGCGAGTGATGCAAAAGATAAAAACCTGGCCGATGTTTTTCCAAGGTTTTCCGGTTATATGAGCCGGATACAGGAGAGCATCCGGCTCAACAGAATTAAAACCCTGTTAAAACAGCCATATTCCAATGGAAAAGAAACCCGTTACGAGGATATTATTATCTATCCGCTGATTACCAACGGGGTTGATGATGTTGTGATCCGGCTGGATGATATCACGGCCCAGGTCCGGCTGGAGGAAATGGTGGCCCAATCCGACAAAATGCTTTCCATCGGCGGGGTTGCAGCAGGCATGGCCCACGAAATAAACAACCCCCTGGCCGGCATGATGCAGAATGCCCAGGTTGTTTATAAACGGCTGTCCCTGGATATTCCGGCCAATGAAAACGCAGCCCTTGAATTGGGTCTTTCAATGAAAGATATCCGGGCCTATATGGAAAAAAGGGATATTTATCATACCCTTGACCGGATCAATGAAGCCGGAGGCCGCGCAGCAACCATCATTAAAAACATGCTCGGGTTTGCCAGGAAAAGCGCACCGGCTCTTGAACCCCACGATCTTTCCCTGGTTTTAAAGGAAACCCTTGAACTTGCACGAACAGATAATAATTTGAAAAAACAGATCGATTTCAAGGATATTACCATAATAGAAGACTATGACACTGCCATTGCCCATGTCGCATTTGATAAAAGCAAGATCCAGCAGGTTCTTTTAAATATCCTGAAAAACGGCGCTGAAGCCATGGCCGAAATTAAAAAAGAATCCTATACCCCTCAATTCATCCTGCGATCTTACAGAAAAAATAATTTTGCCTGTATTGCAATTGAAGACAACGGCCCCGGTATCAGTGACGAAACCCGGAAAAGGATATTTGAACCGTTTTTTACAACAAAGTCAAAGCACGGGGGAACCGGCCTGGGGCTTTCCATTTCCTATTTTATCATTGTAAATGACCACAAAGGGAAAATGGATGTGGAATCGATCCCCGGCAAAAGCACCACCTTTATCATTGAGCTTCCTTACTGATCCTGCTGTAAAAAATCTTTTCAAAACGCCTGACCTCTTTTTTTCTTTCTGAGGTCAGAAAATGCCTGTAAAGCGGTTCATCCTGGGGCAGACCTTTTTGCAGGATTTCTGTTTCAAGAATGGAAAGCACATCCACGGACACATCACAGGAGGGATATCCCTTGTCATCAATGGAGATGGTATCATCCATCTTCAGTTGGACAATATTGTTGATATCCACAAGCTTGAAACCGCCCTCACCCGTTACAATAAGATTGCCGATGCCGGCAAGATCAGGGATATATCCTGTTTTGGCAATCATCTGCCGGATTTTTTCAACAAATCCAGCAATATTTTTTTTCACTTTTCTGAACCATAAATTAAGTGCCATATCGGTTTGGGGCAGGCAAGTGAAGATATCCTTGAGATGGTTTTCGCCCGGGAGCCGCCATGGATCAAGAATTTCTCCTTCAATATATTCCTGGAGACCGCAGAGAACGATTTTTTGTTTTCCATGGACGGCATAGTCCACAATGAATTCTTCCGATGTGGCGATAAGATCAGGCCCCAGGCAGCTTAACAGGATATTGTATTTTTGGATTTCCTTCAGGACCGCCTCTTTGGATTTAAACCGGTTCCGAAGAATCCTGAACATTTTTTTGGGTTTGGCTCTTGGAAACATTTTTATGCCGTCAATGAGTTCGCCCTGGGTTTCTTTTTCCACATCCCGGGCCAAAAGAACTTCAAAAATAAGGGAACGAAGCCCGGAACGGTAATACCTGCGGAATATATAAGGGCCGGAGCCGTTGATAAAGTTCAGGCTCAACACCTCATCCCCGGACAAAATGGTCCGGTCTCTGATATCCATGGGCGTATTCATATTCCCCGGTTCTACAGGATTTCATATCAATTTACAAGGCCGGGGCCGGTATGCCTATGTTATGTCATGAAAAATCCTTGTTTGACATTCATACCCCACTATTTTATTGTTTTGGTCATGATCTTAAAATTTTTTCACCATGGCAAAGGAAATCAAAAAAGGCCACGCATGCGATGGGGCATATCGGTCTTTTTTCTATTATGGCCCTTGTTTTTTGGAGGCTGCACACCTCCTAAAGAAAAAATCGTTAAAGCGGAAGATGCCACCGGCATCATGGCCGATGAAATCCTTATCGGGTCTTCCCTGGCGCTTGGCGGGCATGCCGGATATCTTGGAACCCAGACCCTCCAGGGCGCCATGTCATATATTCGCCATATCAATGAAACAGGGGGCATCCACGGCAGAAAAATCAATGTGATTACCCTGGATGATGGATATGACCCGGCTCAATGTCTTTATAATACCCAGAAACTGATACTGGAAAAAAAGGTGTTCGCCTTGTTCTGTTATGTTGGGACGCCTACAACAGTAAAGATTATCCCCCTGATCAACGAGGCCGGAATACCCCTTGTCGGCATGTTTACCGGGGCCAACCGCCTTCGCCAGCCGGTCAACCGGTACCTGATCAATATCCGGGCCTCTTATTACCAGGAGACCGAGGCAGCGGTTGATCTTATTGTGAAGACAAAAAAACTGGATAAGGTTGCGGTCTTTTACCAGTATGACGAATATGGATTTGACGGACTCAGGGGTACTGAAATCGCTTTGAAAAAATACGGGTTGATCCCGGTGGCAAAAGGGTCCTATGTCAGGGGAACCTTGGATGTGGAAGCCGGGCTCGATAAAATCATCGAATCCGGCGCAGAGGCCGTGGTTATGATCGGGACCTATGATTCCTGTGCCAAATTTATCAATCTTGCACGGGAAAGGCAGTATTCCCCATTGTTTCATAATGTCTCGTTTGTGGGGCCGGAAGAGCTGGCCAGAAGGCTGGGATCCAACGGGGAAGGGGTCATCGTGACCCAGGTTGTGCCGCCGCCAAGGGCTGATGCCGACTCGCCTGCTTTGCCTGGTGTGGATGAATATATCAAATTGCTGAAAATTCATTATCCCGACAGCAAGCCGAGCTTTGTGGGGCTTGAGGGCTATCTGAATGCAAGAATTCTTGCCGAAGCCCTGGAAAGGGCGGGCCGGGACATCACACGGGAAAAATTTATCAGGGCTGTTGAATCCATCAGCAATTATGATCTTGGGATACAGAACCTGTTATCATTCGGGGAAAATGATTACCAGGGTCTGGATAAGGTATATTATACGGTCATACAAAACGGCGAGCTTTTGTTATTCCGATGAAAATGTTTAATGACCTGACATTGAAAAATAAAATTTTTATATCCTGCCTGGGGTTTATCATCCTGGTCAGTATCCTGATTGCACTTTTTACAAGGTCCCTTCTGATTACCGGCCTGACAAACGAATTAAAAAAAAGAGGCATTGGCATTGCCCAAGGCATTGCCGACAATTCAAGAGTTTATATGCTGACAAAAAACCTGCCTGAACTTACGGTCCTGGCATATGATGCCAAGCTTGGAAACAGAAAGGATATGGTCAAATACCTGATTATCAGCGACAAAGAAGCCCATATCCTGGCCCATACTTTTATCACGGGGCTTCCCCCCAATATTCATGAAATAGTTAAAAATCAGAATGTCGAAACGCAAAATGTTGCCGACATTGAAGTGGACGGTCATTCGGTATTTCATGTGGTGGTGCCGGTGGAAGAAGGGATCTATACCATTGGGTCGGTCCAGATGGGCCTGGACAAACAGCATATTGAAGAACTCATCTCCAATCTGCGGCTGGTTTTTTTTAGTTTTCTGTCTCTTATCACAGTTATTTTCTTTTTTTTAAGCCACAGGCTGGCCCTGCATATCACAAAACCGGTATCCGCCCTTATCCGCCATACCGACCAATTGACGGAAGATGATTTTAACACCATCTCAAAAGATGATCTGGATAAAATGATTGAAGAGACCGGTGCCAAGGATGATGAACTGGCCAAACTGACCAATTCTTTTATCAAGATGACGACCCGCCTCAAGCAATCCACAGACCGGCTGAAAAATTCCCAGAAAAAATACCTGTCTTTGTTTCAAAGCGGGCCCAATCCTATTTTTGTGGTCAACAAAAAGAGCTTTGAAATCCTGGATGCCAACCCCAATGCCACTATTTTGTTCGGATATACAAAAGACGAACTCATCGGCATGAATCTGTTTGATCTTGGAAGCCTGGATGACCAAAGATTTACAGCCGATTACCCGGATGGATCAGCCATGGTCATCAGCTCAAAGGTTAAATTCTATAAAAAAGACGGGGGATATGTGTTTGTCAATATCCACGCCAGCCCGTCGGAATATCGGAATGAAGATGTCGTTATTGTAGCGGCCACAGACATTTCCGAGCTGGTTGAAAAAGATTCCCAGTTGATCCAGGCCAGCAAGATGACCAATCTTGAAAAAATGTCGGCCGGGATTGCCCATGAAATCAACCAGCCCTTAAATGCCATCAAAATGGGGAGCGAATACCTTTCCATGATGAATGAAAAAAAGCAGAAAATCAGGGAAGAAGATTTTCAGATGGTGTTAAAGGAAATCAGCACCCAGGTGTCGCGGGCAGCCGAGATCGTTGGACGGTTGAAAACTTTTTCCAGGAAAGCTGATTTTTCAAGGGAAGTGATCGATATCAACCATTGCATCTGTTCGGTGAATAAAATAATCGGCAGGCAGCTGGCTCTCCAGAATATTGACCTCATTCTGGATCTTGATGAATCCATTCCCCCTGTTCTGGCCCACAACAACAGGATGGAGCAGGTGATCTTCAATCTTGTGACCAATGCCCGGGATGCAGTAAATGAAAGAATCGAAACCGGACGGGATATTGAAAGGGGTGTCATTACCATTTCCAGTTTTTCCTCCGGCCAAAATGTGGGTTTTTCCATCACCGACAACGGGATTGGGATTGACCCGGACGCCATGGAAAATATTTTTGAATCCTTTTACACGACAAAACAAATGGGCGAAGGAATGGGCCTTGGTCTTCCCATTATTCAGGGGATCGTCAGGGATTATAACGGCACCATCAATGTAACCAGCGAGCCGGGGAAAGGCGCTGAGTTCAGAATCCTCTTTCCGGGCCATATAAAGAATGGTATGGAAGGATGAACCAGGGAAAAGAATATGAAAATTTTAGTGATTGATGATGAAAAACCGACCCTATCCATGTTCAGGCTGTTTCTTACGGCTTATGGATATGATGTTTATACGGCTGAAGATGGTGAAAAAGGGCTGGTTCTTTTTGAAGAGATCAGGCCCGGGATTGTGTTTACCGATATAAAAATGCCGGGCCTGGACGGCCTTGAAGTGCTGCGCCGGATTAGAAAATCCGGGATTCCTTCGGAAGTCATCATCATCACCGGGCATGGCGACATGGAAAAAGCGGTGGAAGCACTTGATCTGGATGCATCCGATTTTATCAACAAACCGGTTGAGCGGCATGCCCTGAGCTCAGCACTTTCAAGAGCTGAAAAAAGAAGGCAGATACAAAAAGATCTTCCCTTTGAATTGTCGGAAACATGCAAGGATAGTGATCTCATAGTCTCGTTAAAAGGAAAATTGAGCGGCTTAGCAAGCCCGCTTTTTTCATCTTTGTTTAAATCATTGACCCCGGACAAGGCAAAAGAAGTGGTTTTTATTTTCCATGACGGTTTTTCAATTGATAAATCCGGTATTACCCTTTTAATGGAAGTCATACAGAAACTGAGACAAAAAAAAATACCCATTGTCATGGAGAACCTGTCCTATAATTATTTGAGGATCTTTCAGATGGCCGGGATGGATAAATTTGCAATTCTGAAAGAAGCATTAACAGATGATTAGGATCTAAAAAGAACGACATGACAGGTCCATACGGCCCACCCCATATTTTAGATGCTGTCAGACGGCCAAGGCTGTTTGACCTTCTCAATCATCATTCCCACAGGCAGAATTTTTTTATCACAGGCCAGGCAGCCCAGGGAAAATCCACCCTTGTGGCCTCTTATCTTTATGAATCACAAAAAAAAGCCCTCTGGTTTCACCTTTGTCCGGATGACAATGAAGACGCAAAGCTTTTTGACCGGCTTTTTTCCGGGATCAGATGTTTTTCAGGCGCCGGGTCTGAGGGGCCGGGCGGTTTTATCCCCTCCTTTACCCTCGGGACCCAAAAAGACCTGGTCAGATATATCGAAGGGCTGACCCTGATATTGAATGAGCTGTCCTTCCCTTTGATCATGGTGCTGGATGACGCCGAATGTCTTGATGAGACCTCTTCGGGTTTTGAGCTCATCAATGGTATCCTGAATACCCGGTTTTATCACCATAAATTTTTTATTTTGTCACGGAGCAACCTGCCTTTTCGCATCCCCCGCCTTAAAACGGAACACCACGGGTTTTCCCTGAAAAATGAGGATCTTTCCTTTACCTTGGATGAAACCAAGGCATTTTTTCATGGCAAATACAGTGCAGATGTTTCAGCCATTGAAAAAATTCACAGGATCACAGACGGCTGGGCAGGGGGACTTACCCTTGTTTCGGAATCCCTGCGCCGTTCCGGTGGGATTTCAAACCTTCCGGAACGGGTATCGGCAGAAGCTTTTGATTATTTTTCCCGTGAAATTTACAATGCTCTTCCGGAACCTATCCGGATATTTTTACGAATGACAGCCGTTCCGGATATCATTGATCTGGATATGACGTCCCATATGACTGAATCCGCAGACGCCCTCAGTATCCTGTCTGCCCTTGAAAAAAGAAATCTTTTCATCCAGAGGATGGATCTGGATGAAAAAGGACCTCAATTTAAATATCATCACCTGTTCCGGAATTTTTTGCTTCAGGAGCTCACAAAAATCATGGGGCCGGATGCTGTCAAGGCCCTCTACCATAAAGCCGGGCAAGTTTCATGGGAAAAGAAAAACCATGAAGCAGCCATGAATTATTTTATGAAGGCAGAAGCTTATCCGGATATTATCCGCATTCTGAAAGTCAAAGGAGCGGATTATATGATCAAGGGAAAGATGGCCGGGCTTGAAAAATGGATGTCCTGTCTTCCGGATCATCTGGTAATGGATGACCCCTGGCTGATTTTTTTTATGACCATGACCCGGCGGATCAGGGGCGGGAAAAAAAATATCAGGGATTTTCAAAAAGCCTTGAACCTGTTTGAAGAAGCCGGTGATACCCGGGGTATCCTCCTGGCCATAGGATACCTGATCGAAGCCGCTGTCTTTATTCGTGAGCCGTCTTCATTGATTCTGAAATGGATACAAAAAGCGGAAGCCTATCTTGAGATCATGCCTGAAAAAGACAGATTCCCCTGGGCGCGGGGCCTTTTGTGGCAGCAGATGGGTCTTGGGTATATTGCCGGGGATGGAAATATTCCAAAAGGAGTCTCTGCCTGCCGGAATGCCATATTTCTGGGAACCCAGATCAATAATTCCGATCTTGTGCTTCATGCTTCCATTACCATGGCATTCGGCCATGTTCAGGCCGGTGATTTTGTGAATGCCCGGCAGATGCTCGTGAAGATAAAGGATATTACAAAGGAAGGCCGGCACCCGGAGTTCAGGGTCCTGAAAAATATTGTGGATATCGATTTTGCCTTAAAATCCGGCCGGTTTGATGACGCAGGCCGGCTTTTAATAAAAACCGAACAGGATATTGAAAAATTCGGTCTGATTTTTCTCTATCCGGGCTTTGTGGAAGCCATGGCCCTGCACAGGGTTTATACAGGCCGGTTTGAAGAAGCATTTCAAATAGCAAACCACCTCAATGATTTTTCAATCTTGGAAGGAAATGATTTTTACAAGGGGATTTCCCATCGGATCAAGGCATTGAGTTTTTTTAAACAGGGGAAGACCGATGCAGCCGCTTTTGAAATTCAAAAGGCGATGGATGCACTGGATCAGCTCAGAAAAGGGGATATCCATTATTTTTTAACCCGGCAGCTGGCCGGGGTTATTTTTTTGGAGACCAAAGACCTGTCAAAGGCTGAGGATTTTTTACAGCCAGCGCAAAAGTATTTTGAGGGCATTTCATCGGAATTAAACCTGGCGGAAAACTGCCTCTTATCCGGATTGATCGCCTGGGAACAAAAAAACACCAAAAAGGCCTTGCAGTTCATACACCAAGGGTTAGAGATCGCCTTTCGGGAAGGATATGTTTTTTTTCCTTTGATCAGCGAGAAATTTTTGATCAGCGCCTTTGTGATCCGGATGGCGTCCGGAGGTGAAATATCCGGACAATCAATGGTTCATGCTTTTGGTCTTCAAAACGACCCATTACAGGTCATGGATGAAATAAAAAGGGTGACATCATCAGCAAAACTTAAGGAAAAGGACCGGATCATAGAAAATTTAAGGCCTTTGTATAAACTGCTGCTGCCCAGCATCCGGATTGAAACCCTTGGCCGGTTTAATATCCTCTGCGATAAACGGGTTCTGGACAGCCGGATTTTTGAGGGTGCACGGCCGCTTCTTTTGCTGAAGTCGATTGTGCTTCACGGGTCAAGGGATATTCCAAAGGAAATCCTGATCGATGATTTATGGCCAGAGGCCGATGTGGAAGCAGGAGAAAAAAATTTTAAAATCAATCTTCACCGTCTCAGAAAAGCCCTGGAGCCCGAGGTTAACAAGGAATTCGGATATTCCTATATTGTTCAGAAAGCAGGATTGGTATCCCTTGACCCTGTCCTTGTCACACTGGATGTGGATGAATTTTTGTCTTTAAGCATGGAGGCAGCGGAAAAAGAAAAACTCGGACAGCCGGAGAATGCCCTTGAGCTATATGAAAAGGCGGCAAGGCTGTATAAGGGAGATTATTTTAGCGAAGAACCTTATTTGGAATGGATCTTGAGAAAACGGGATCTTTTGAGGGCAAAATTTATAGATGTGCTGGAAAAAAAAGCAAGACTTCACGAAGAGATGGATCAGATACAAAATGCGGTGGAAACCTGGAGGCAGGTTCTTAGCGCAGATCCTTTTTCTGAAATCGCATATCAGAACCTCATGATTCTTTATGCGGATTCAGGACGGAAAAACAAGGCTAAAGAAGTATT
This sequence comes from uncultured Desulfobacula sp., assembly GCA_964635025.1. GTDB lineage: Bacteria > Desulfobacterota > Desulfobacteria > Desulfobacterales > Desulfobacteraceae > Desulfobacula. Next base: position 14,964 of record CAZWMY010000068.1, read on the forward strand.
TGAAGAATGCCTTCTTGTCTTCAGAAACGAGCTTGGAGCTGAACCTGAAAAAGAAACATTCCATATTTATGATAAAATAAAATCCACGGGAAAAAGGTGAAAACCCTTTACGCAACGGGGCGTATCTATTAGAATATAAAATCGCTGGTCATCGAAAAGGAGAATTCATAGGGTCATGGTTTCCAGGAAAACAACGTATTCCATCCAAGTGGTTGTCATATTATCCATATTTTGTTTTGTTTTGTTCAATCTTATCTTCAAACTGATCGTTGACATGAAAGCCGAATCCATGAAAAAAAAGACAGAAGAGGAAAAAAAAGAAAAGGCCAGGCTGGAATTCACCGTCCATATTGAAGAGAGGTATGAAGAACTGCAAAAGCTGTATAAGGCCCACGAGTATGAGAAAGCCATTGAGGTCATAAAAATGTTCAATGCCCATGGACAATCCGATTATAAAAACCTGCCTGAGATGAAAAAGGAAATCCGGCTTTTTTATTTAAAGGAAAAGCTCGACTTTATTCCAAAAATCCATCTGGATGAGTATATGCAATTATCAAAGGATATCAGCATAGAAAAGGATGATTCCACAGAGGTGTTCATCAGGACACCCAGATATGGCCAGTATTTTTACACTTCGGATTTTCCCATTCATCTTGAAGGGGTGGCTCTCTCTGTTCAGGGTGATTTTTCCGAGAGCATTGTCTGGAACAGCAGCATCGACGGAAACCTGGGTACCGGGAAAAAGATCGAAGCCCGGCCTTCCATTGGGGAGCATGAAATCACGGCCACAGGAACAAATGGCAAGACAACCGGTTCCATGTCCACACGGATTTTCATTGAAAAAGAACCAGAATTTTTAAAAAAGCATATCAGAAAGTGAGTTTTTTCATTTCCTGAACCAGCAGTCCAAGGTCCGGGCGGATATTGATATCCTCAACATGGATAAACCGCAAGGTTCCTTTTTTGTCGATCAGGAAAACAGCCCGTTCTGAAGTGCCGTTGGATCTTAAGATGCCATAGGCATTGCTGACGGCGCCATGGGGCCAGAAATCCGAAACCACATCAAACCACAAGCCGCCCATATCCCTTGTCCAGGCGAAAAGCGTGGGTAAGGGATCAACGCTGATGCCGATGACGATGGTGTCATATTGCCTGAAAAGACCTTCGGCAATGTTATAGCCGGGCCACTGCTCTGAACAGACCGGGGTCCATGCCGCAGGGATAAAGGTTAGCATCACATTTTTTTTACCAATGAAATTGCTTAAGCTGACGTTATTTCCGAGAATGGAGGGCAGGGTAAAATCCGGTGCTTTGTCCCCGGTTTTCACTTTCAGGATGCTGTCGACAGGTTTTAAAGGCCCGGGGTCATAAATTTTGTTTCCAAAAGCGCTGGACTGGCAAAAAGAAGGTTCAGAAAGAACAAAGAAAACAAGAAAGCTTCCAAGGATGGATATGAGAAGGGATTTCATGGCTGCTCCTTTATCCCGGATGCAGTTAGAAGGTCTTGAAGAAATGCTTCAGGGGAAGAAAACTCTCCGGTTTTAGAATAAAAAATTTCAATCTGGTTATTTGCTTTTATCAGCAGGCCAAAAAAATGCGGGGTCCTGACCTGGCCGACTTTTTTATGAATCGAGAAATCAGTATCACTGAAAAGGGGAAATTCAACATTATATTTTTCTTTGAAAAAATCGACTTCAAAGATCGAATTGCCTGCACCGATACCGATGAGCTTTATTTTGTCTTTAAGGGTGGGTTTGCTTTGAATCAGGCTATACAACGCATTCACATTCGGGGCCCCATGCTGGCAGTATGGGCAATACATGGAAAAGATTTCAATGATGACCACCTGGGTCTTGATCTCTCCGAGAGAAAATTCTTTATCAGATGAGAGCCCGAGGTATTGTTTATGAATATCATTGGCCGGGGCGGAAAGAAGAAAATCCATTTTTGCCTTTTCCTCGCCATATCCCGGGGTAAGGGGGAGAAAAGAACCGGAAAGAATCAATAAGATTAAAACAAATATCTTAAAACATGGGGATAATATGTCATGATTGATAGGCCTCATTTCTTGTTGCTCCTTCATTTGTATATCCTTTTTCTTTTGCCTGCATGTCCAGGTGAAGGGTGGCAATCATTTCAAGGTTCGGGAAAAATTCCCGATCCATCTGCCTTAAATCCACGATCTTGATAAATCTTCGGCAGTGATCGCAAAGCTTGACCCGGTATTCTTTTTCCTCTTCATTAAAAAAATAATGCTGCATGTCCTTTTGATTGTTTTTACAGAACACGCATCCCATTCTTTCTGCTTTCCATTCATGTTGACAAAAAGAGCAATGCAGGTATTGCCTTCCTTCATGATTGAGGATTGCCAGATCCGGCGGATTGCCGCATATGGGGCAATAGCCTTTTTGAAGCTCGGCTGCACCGGACAGATATGTTTCAAGCTGCTGTGCACAGGCCTTGATACTCGGCGCAATGCTCAGATATCCGAAAAGGGACAGTTCGTTCAAGGGCACATCCAAAAGTTCTGAAAGATCATGAAGTGCTTTGTCATGGCGGTTAAGAATAGCGGAAAACAGAGGTTCAGGGTCAAAGACCTGTTCGGATAATGATTTTTTCAGAAACAGCGCATTGGATGACAGCCCTGGAGCAAGATTTGCGGCAAGGTCGCAGATATCTGAAAATGTTTGAGTAGCTGTTTTCATATCAATGAGAAATTCAGACGGATCAATCAGGGGCAGTTCATTTTTTTGCTTGATTTTTAAAAGGTCGGGTTCAATGACCACAGGGGGCAGCTGGATATTCTGGAGGCTTTCTTCCTGGACCCTGAACACCTTTTTGTAAAAATTAAGGATTTCACGATAGGCCGGTCTGATATTGACGATCGTTTCTGCGGTTTTATTCAGCTGCTCCAGAGTGTTCATGATATCTTACCTCGCTTCCCTTGAAAAATGCCCGGGAAGGTTTTTCCCGGGCATGGTTTAAAAGTATTACACCCGCATCATCCTGGCAAGGGGGCCCATCATTTTTCTTATGGCTACTCCGCGGCTTAATCCGCCTCTGTCAAGGCTTGCCACAGCATAATCCGAATAAAGTTTGGGATCAAAAGCCACCAGATAAATCACATTTACTGCATCCGGGTTCAAGAGCATGGCCTTGGGAAATTTCGTCTTGACAAGTCCAAGGCGGCTTTTTGCCAGCTTCAGCATCTCCTCCCGGTCTCCAAAAGACATGGCGCCGGTGGGACAGGTGGTGACACAGGACGGTTTCATGCCGTTGTGAACCCGGTCATTGCACATGTCACATTTTGCAAGGGTGCCGTCTTCCGCTTTTCTCGGAATATTATAAGGACAGGACCCGATGATGTCATCGGCTGCCAGTTTTTTGGTTTCCTTTGTGTATAAAATCGCTCCTGTGGCAGGATCCTGATAAACGGCATCTTCATTAAATGCCGTTGCCAGGCAGGGCGCGTCCGTACAATGCCGGCACTGATCCGGGAAAAACAGCCACTGAAGCTTATTGTCAATGATCTCTTCTTTCATCCGCACAAGCTTATAGGTAAAAAAGGAGAGATCCTGGGGATTCTGGTGGCTCCCCATGTTCTTGGTTTTTTCAGCCGGCAGGTCATGCCATTGTTTACAGGCTACCTGGCAGCCCCTGCAGGCCGTACATACGGTTGTATCGACAAAAATGGATTTGGTCATGGTTATTCTCCTTTAAAGCTTTGCCACATTGACCATAAAGGCCTTGGTTTCAGGAATCCGGGTATTGGGGTCACCGGCCGAAGGGGTCAGAAGATTGGCGCTCTCTTCTTTTCCGGTCTCAGGCCAGCGCCAGCCGTAATGCCAGGGAATTCCCACCTGGTGGACCGTTGCATAACCGATTTTAAACGGTTTGAACCGTTTGGTCACGATGGCAGTACATTCAAGCGCACCTCGTGCGCTGGAAACCTTGACCCGTTCTCCGTTTTTGATGCCTTTGAGCTTGGCCAGTTCCTCACTCATCTCAACAAACACATTGGGCTGAAGTTCCATGAGCCATCCCTGGGGTCTTGTCATAAGACCTGTCTGCCAGTGTTCCGTCACGCGGTAGGTGGTTCCCACAAAGGGGAAGCGCGGGTCACAGGTGGCATGGCTGTCTGCTTTTGTTCCGTAAACAACCGCCGTGGGATTGACCATCCGGGAACTGAACATATTTTTTTCAACCGGGCATTCAATGGGTTCGTAATGCTCGGGAAAGGGGCCGTCGGCAAGACCGGGTCCGAAAATCTGGCCATGGCCGTGGGTGGTCATGATAAACGGATGCCGGCCATCTTCGCGTTTGGTTCCGTCCGGGTTTTCAAGAGGATACCAGGGACCGTCCGGGATATCTCCCACCCATTTGCTGGTGGTGTATTTGCCGTCTTTTTCATCCCCTGCAAATTTAACCACCCAGTCTTTTTCATCATAGGGCTGCCCTTTCAGGTTCACAGAAGCACGGTTGTAGATAATTCTTCGGTTTACCGGCCAAGCCCAGGCAAATTCAGGATACAGACCGATATTATTGGCCGCATCCTTATTGCTTCTTCTGGCAGCCATATTGCCTTTGTCGGTATAGGAAGCACAGTACACCCAGTTGCCTGAAGAAGTCGTTCCATTGGCCTGCAGCATGCCAAAGGCCGGCACCAGGCTGCCCTTTTTGTAAACTGTCTCGCCAATGGTGACATCTTCAAGGAAATAGCCGTTGATTTCCTTGGCAACCTTATGGGGATCAAATTCACCATGGGTTTCATAATCCCATTTTAGATTCAGGATGGGATCTTTAAAGGCTCCGTCGGTTTTATAGGCTTCTTTTAGCCGCCGGCCCAGTTCCATGATGATATCCCCGTCAGGCCTGCTGTTTCCAAGCGGTTTGGGGCCTGCATACCGCCACTGCATCCAACGGCCGGAATTGCTGATGGAGCCTTCTTTTTCAACGGAAACCGCAGCAGGCAGCATAAACACTTCCGTTCCGATTTTTGAAGGGTCCATGCCCGGACCTTTCCAGAAGGAGCCGGTTTCATTATCAAAAATATTGACATTGACGAGCCAGTCGAGATTGCCTAAGGCTTCCCTGACTTTTCCGGCATTGGAGCCGGAACAGGCCGGGTTCATGCCCCAGGCAAAAAAGCCCTTGATATCTTTTTTATACATGGCATCAAAAATATCAAACCAGGAATAGGATTTTCCGTCTTCTGCCTTGGGCAGCCAGTGATATCCGAACTGGTTTTCCTTTGTGCCTTTGTCTCCGAAATAGGATTTCAAAAGACTGACCGAATATTTGGGATAATTCTGCCACCAGTTGGCAGATAAGGGGTCTGTGCTTTTGGGAGTCCATTTGGTATTATAGGCTTCCAGGCTGTCGGCAGAAGAAGTCGGGATTTTCAAATATCCCGGCAGGATATGCCATAAAAGGGCCTGATCAGTGGAGCCCTGAACATTGGATTCTCCCCTTAATGCATTGACGCCGCCGCCGGCAACGCCCATGTTTCCGAGAAGAAGCTGGATCATGGACATAGTGCGGATAATCTGAACTCCCACCGTGTGCTGGGTCCAGCCCATGGCATACATGATGGTTCCGGCTTTGCCCGTGGCCCCGGTTTCAGCATAGGTTTTATACACTTTTAAAAGATCATCTTTGGGAGTTCCGGTGACCGATGATACTTTGTCAAGATCATACCGGCTGTAATGGGTTTTTAAAAGCTGGAACACGGATTGCGGATTTTTAAGGGTCATGTCTTTTACAGGAACCCCTTTTTCATCCATGTCAAAGGTCCAGGTGGATTTGTCATAACTCCCCATGGAAGGGCCT
>CAZWMY010000069.1:0-20558 GCA_964635025.1 uncultured Desulfobacula sp.
CTTTTCCAAGAAGTTCATCAATGAGAAGGGCTCTTTTTTCATCCTTTGATTCCACCACCACCACAAGACAGTCTTCTATGGATTTTCTGTTTATGCCCTGATTATAGATATCGCTCAGCCGGATGAGGGGAATCAGGCCTCCCCTGTCTTTGACCATTTCGCCCTTTCCTTCCACGGTAAAATAATCCCCCGGTCCCGGCTTAAAGGCTTTTTGCACCGCTGTTGTGGGGATAACGTATTTTTCCGTCTCAATACGGATCAGCATGCCATCGATGATGGCCAGGGTTAAGGGAAGGCTGATGGTGAATTTGGTGCCTTTATCCTTTTTCGATGAAATGGCCAGATGCCCCCTGAATTTTTCAATGCCGGATTTCACCACATCCATGCCCACACCCCGGCCCGATACATCCGTGACCTTTTCAGCCGTTGAAAACCCGGGTTCCATGATGAGATCATAAATCCGGGCATCGGTCATTTCTTCATGGCCCGTGATAAGCCCCGTATCCACAGCTTTTTTAAGGATTCTCTCCTTGTCCAGTCCCTTGCCGTCATCTTCGATTTCTATAATGATATGACCACCCTTGTGATAGGCGCGAAGAAAAATACTGCCCTGAAGGGCTTTGCCCTTGGCCTTGCGATCCGCTTCCTGCTCAATGCCGTGATCCAGGGAATTTCGGATCATATGCACCATGGGCTCATACAGGGCATCCACCACATTCCGGTCGATTTCCGTATCTTCACCGGCCATGGAAAGGTTCACATCTTTCCCGACTTTCCGGGACAGGTCCCGGACGAGCCGGATCATCTTCATGAATGTCGCCTTAATGGGAATCATCCGCATGGACATGGCAATGTTCTGCATATTGGTGACAATCTGGCCCAGGTGGGCCACGCTCTGGTTCAATGCCGGGTCATGGGAGGTTTTCTGGCGCAGCATGGCCTGGGCAATGACCAGCTCGCCTGCAAAATCCACCAGGTCATCCAATTTCTGCGTACTGACTTTGACCTGGGATTCTACCTTTTTCTGGGTTGAATTCTGCTCCATCAACGCAGATGCAATCTGCCCGGGGTCGGCTTTTTTCTCATCAACCAGGATTTCCCCAATTTTCTTTTCCGGATGGTCTCTCTGAATTTCAAGGGCATCATTAATACTCTCCCGGTCCACTGCTTTTTTGCGGATCAGGATTTCACCAATGGGTTCTTTTTCCCCGCTGGTAAGGGATACCTGAATTTTCTGCAGCTTTTCCAGCAGGAATTTTGTATCAATGTCTGTGTCCGGCTGCCGGAACCCGGTCTCAAGGCTTTTTTTGACCCCTCCGATGAGGACCTTTAAGGTGTCCACAGACTCAAGAATGGCATCGGTAGCTTCGCGGTTCATATTAAAATCCCCGCTCCTGGCGCCATCCAGTAAATTTTCCGTAGCATGGGCCAGCTTATTGATCTTTGTCAGGGACAAAAAGCCGGAAACTCCTTTAATGGTATGAAAAGGCCGGAAGATATCATTGATGATCTCTGTGTTTGAAGGGTCCTGCTCCAGGTCAATGAGTTTGATCTCAATGGTATCGAGATTTTCAAAGGCTTCAGAAACAAAATCGTTCAGGATCTCCATATCATCGGCCGATACTTTTTCCTGTTCTAAATGTCTTTCAGGGCCTGCGGGTTCCGGCTCTTTTTCCTCTGGATTTTCATTTTTCCCGGTTTTAAGCGTTTCAAAATTGGCATTCAGGAGTTCCAAAACATCGGAATAATCAAAAATAAACTCTTCTCTTTTTTTCCGGTGGTTCATGATGGATCGCAGCAGCAGCACGCCTTCTTCAATGGGTTTTGTCTGGTAAATATTCTCCAGGGTCATGTGCTCCACATAATGTTTGCAGGCAAGAGCAATATCATGAAACGTGGGCGGATCATAATTGACGGACGCATCCAACAGATCATCCAGATTATTGATCATGGCCCCGAGATCCGGGATCTCTCCCGGGCAAAAAGAGGCAATAAGTGCGGATAGCTGATCAAGCTTGGCTTTTACAGACTCATAATCAGAATCACCCGGCTCAGGCTTTTCCTCAGGAGGCGCTGTCACCTGGATTTCAAGCTTTTCTTCCGGCGCTTCCTCTTTTTCCAAGGCCTCTCTCAGGGAAAAAGAAAGGGCTGTGATCAAATCCCCCAGGGAAGTCATTTTTGCTTCGGCTTCACCCGGGCTGCTTAATATCTCATTGATCATTTTCCTAGCCTTTTGAATGCTTTCAGCTTCACTTTTCAGCATGAGGCTTCTGCACCGGTCATGGCTCTGCTTTAATACCGGCAGCAATCCTGATAGAGTTTCAGGTTCTTCCGGATTTGCCATCATAAAATCGCAGGACAGCTTTTCTGTTAAACTGTGAATGTCTTGAGAAACCATAATCTTGTCCTCATTAATGTTACAATTTTTCATTTCAGGGGGGTGATACTCATTCATACCAGTTTTAAAAAAAATACGATACCATAAAAATTATTTAACTCCCCTCATCAAGGATGAATATCCGGCTGCATTATTTTTTTCCCGATCACAAGCACCAACAACTCATCCACATAGCCTTTCAATTGCTGTGCCTGAATGCTCATGTCGTCTGCAGCTGAAGACGATTCTTCTGCATCGGCGGCATTCTGCTGGACCACCTTGTCCATTTCTGCTATGGAAAGATTGACCTGTTCGATTCCTTTGGACTGCTCCCTGGATGCTTCAGCGATTTCCGTCACCAGAGCCCCCACCTTGCCTGCGTTTTCAGCAACCTTAATAAATGAGTCATTGGCTGCGGCCACAAGCGTTGATCCATCGTTAACTTTTTTTACCGTTCCTTCAATGAGTGCTGCTGTGTCCTTTGCTGCGACGGCCGTGCGCATGGCAAGCTTTCTCACCTCATCGGCCACAACGGCAAAACCTGCTCCGGCATCCCCGGCCCTGGCGGCTTCAACTGCTGCATTCAGAGCCAGGAGGTTGGTCTGAAAGGCGATTTCATCAATGGTTTTAACAATTTTTGATGTTTCTTCGCCGGCTTTTGAAATATCTTCCATGGATCGGATTAAAAGGCCCATGGACGAATTGGCGGCAGTCACCACATGATTGGCTTCCTTCATGAGGCCATCGGCATTACCGGCATTTTTTGCATTGCTTTTTGTCATGGAGGCCATTTCTTCCATGGAGGCCGAAGTTTCTTCAATTGAAGCAGCTTGTTCCGATGACCCCTCCGCCATGGAACGGCTGGAGGAAGACACCTCGGTGGCTGCAGAGGCCACCTGATCTGCGCTCTCGCTCAACCCCCGGCTGATCCGGGTAAGTGTTTTATTAATACCTCTGGAAATAAAAAAACCGACGGCCATGGACAATATCACTCCGGCAAGGGCGGCAACTGCTGTTATCATTTTCAAAAACACGGCTTGATTTTTGGCGCCATGAACTTCCTTGCTGACTACGGCCCGATCGATCGCTACGATTCTTTCCAAAATCTCCAAAGCAGCCGTCATGGAATCGGTCCCAGGCCCCAGGAGCTGATCCCTGCCCTGCTCATCCAGCTCAATGGCTTCATCCACAATCCGGGTCATTTTTCCAAAAGAGTCGGAAATCTCGCTCATGGTTGGTTCCACCTCTTTGCTGAAAATGATCCGAGTCTGTTCGGCATCCCCTTGTTTATACGCTATTTTAATTTTTTTCACTGCCTCATGAAATCGCTGATGCGGCTTCTGAATGGATTTCATTTCAAGAGCAAGGTCCGGGTTTTCTGTTTTAAAAACAGCCAGCCACTTTCCCAGATTACAGGCTGTAGAATCTTCACCGCCCTCAAAGGTCTGGTGAAGAATCATGAGGGCAAGAACCCGTTGGCCCAGCCGGTAATGGTCTTTGATGACGGATTCCACCTTACGACCCAGGGCCATGGGATTTCCTATACCCAGTTTATCCAGCCGGCCTGCAATTTCCATGAATTTCCCATTTTCAGATTGCCAGGATTTCCAGGCCGGGATAAAGATTTTCCAGACTTCTGTTTCTTCCGGAGACTGGGGAAGGGCTTCATAAATTTTCCAGGCTTTTTCACAGGTTTTCATGGACGCTGCAAGGTTTTGACTCTGTTGCTCCCTCATCTCTACCGGCAATCCGGGGATGGCAAGGGTCCTCATGGCCCCCCGGATTCTTTCGGCTTCCGTCTCAATGTCCAAAAGGCTGTTAATACCGGGCAGCCTGACCGTCCCGATCTCATCAATGGATTTTTCTCCCTTGAATACCCCGTAAAATCCGGTGATCCCAAGGGCCAGAGTAATGATGGAAGCTGATAGAAACGATATAAAGAGTTGCATATTGAGGGATAACTGCTTTGGCATATACCTTCTCCTCTACAAATCCTGAAAACTTTTGCCGTCATCAAACGAAATGGCATGGTTCGGCCGGGCTTCACCCTTTTTCCCGGTCACCAGAGCCAGCAAGTCATCTGCATATTCTTTCAATTGCTGCGCCTGGGCGTTCATTTCTTCTGAAGCCGATGCGGATTCTTCTGCATTGGCGGCATTCTGCTGAACCACCTTGTCCATTTCAGCAATGGAGAGATTCACCTGGTCAATGCCGTTGGACTGTTCTTTAGAGGCCTGGGCGATTTCCGCCACCAGGATTCCAACCTTGCCGGAACTTTGTGCAACTTTCTTAAATGCCTCATTGGTAATGGTAACAAGCTGCGTGCCGTCATTAACCTTTTTCACCGTACCTTCAATAAGGGCTGCGGTGTCTTTGGCGGCTGCGGCCGCTCTCATGGCAAGATTTCTGACCTCATCAGCCACAACGGCAAATCCGGCTCCTGCTTCCCCTGCCCGTGCTGCCTCGACTGCGGCGTTCAGGGCCAGAAGATTGGTCTGGAAGGCAATCTCATCAATAGTTTTTATGATTTTGGAGGTCTGCTCACTTGCTTTGGAAATCTCTTCCATGGATTTTGTCAACCGGTCCATGGATGCATTGGCCGTAACCACCACATGGTTGGCTTCCTTCATGAGGCCGTCGGCATTGCCGGCGTTTTCAGCATTACGTTTGGTCATGGAGGACATTTCTTCCATGGAAGAGGAAGTCTCTTCAATGGAGGCTGCCTGCTGGGAAGCGCCTTCAGCCATGGCCTGGCTGGACGATGCCACCTGACCGGATGCAGATGCCACCTGGCCGGCTCCTTCCTTCATCCCAGCCGAAATCGCATTGATCGGTTTGACAATGCTGCCGGAAATAAAAAAACCAAGGACAAGCCCAAGAACTGCGGCGATGACGGCAACGATGAAAATGGTATATTCTAATTTTACGGCAGTTTTCTGATATTGTGAAATTGCTTTGTCTGCTTCGGCATCAAGGGATTTTGCCAGGAGATCGATTTTTTCCTGGATAATGTTGAGCACGGTATCAGTTTCACCATCCAGCCGATGAAGATCGTCTTTCAATTCTTTTTGCACTGCCGGAACAAGCTTGTCAAAAAACAGACTATCCCATTTCCCATCTGCTTCAAGGATTTTTTTCATCCATTCTTTTTCCTGATCCGTATCAACGCTGCCAGCCACAATATCCCTGTATTTGTCCATCTGAACCACACTGGCCTTGAAATTTTCAATGGATTTCAGATCTTTATTAATGATAAAGTCTGCCTGATTCTGGTATTGTTTTACAGACCAGTACAACAATTTGTTTACTGCATCCAGATCCCTGGCTCGTTTTGAAATTTCCTTGTCATTGGAATTTTTGGCGGCCTCATTCAATTCCTTCCACATGGAGTCGGATATTTTCCGGGCATTCTCTTCCAATTGACCCAGGATCGCATCGGATTCACCGTCTAGTTTTTGCAGGACGCCTTCCATCTGGTATTTGACTTCAGGAATAACGCCCTTGTTGAAAATCTCCTTATATTGTGCATCTGCCTTTGTAACTTCTTTTACCCATGATTGTTCTTGCTCCGTGTCGGCTGTATCGGTAATCAGTTTTAATGCGTCGGCAAATTTTTGTGCGCTTTTTTCAAATTCTTTTATGGTATCCAAATTCTGGTTAATAATCAGATCTGCCTGGTTCTGATACTGTTTTACAGCCCAGAACGCGCCATCGCTGACTTTTTTGGCACTTGCCAGGCGGGTCGTGGCTTCATCAGCCAAAGAAACCAGGTCGCGGGTGGCCAAAAAAGAGATCCCGCCCAACAGAATCAGCATTGCTACAACCATTGACACTGTTCCGATGATTTTAGTTCTTAAACTAAAGTTCATAATTTACCTCGTTCTTTCCTTTTGCAGGCCTGATGATCTGACTCATCAGGCCCGCCGATTCTTTTCAAAAATCTTTGAACCCTTCATCCTCATCAAAGGGGATGACCTGGTCCGGCCTGACTTCATTGGCTTTGTGAGCCAAAAGGCTCTTTTTTGTCTTTGCAAGGGCTTTTGTCTTTAAAGATTTTGAAGAAACCGTCTTCATGGGATGATGGAGATTATGAACCGCAGAACTCCGGCCGGCTTCACCCCTTTTCCCGGTGACCAGCACCACCAGCTCATCCACATATTCTTTCAATTGCTCGGCCTGGGCGCTCATTTCTTCGGCTGCGGATGCTGATTCTTCCGCATTGGCCGCATTCTGCTGAACCACCTTATCCATTTCCGTAATGGCCAAATTCACCTGGTCAATACCGTTGGACTGTTCCTTGGAGGCCTGGGCGATTTCAGCTACCAGGGTTCCAACTTTACCTGCGCTTTCCGCCACTTTTTTGAACGCATCATTGGTGGATGATACAAGGGTTGAGCCGTCATTGACTTTCTTGACGGTTCCTTCAATAAGGGCAGCCGTGTCTTTGGCGGCTGTGGCAGCTCTCATGGCAAGGTTTCTGACTTCATCGGCCACAACGGCAAATCCTGCTCCTGCTTCTCCGGCTCTGGCCGCTTCAACAGCCGCATTCAAGGCCAGAAGATTGGTCTGGAACGCAATCTCATCAATGGTTTTAATAATCTTGGAGGTCTGCTCGCTGGCCTTGGAAATTTCTTCCATGGACTGGGTCAATTGGCCCATGGATGAATTGGCGGTTGTCACCACATGATTGGCTTCTCTCATGAGACCGTCGGCATTCCCTGCGTTTTCCGCATTTCTTTTGGTCATGGAAGACATTTCTTCCATGGAGGATGAGGTCTCCTCAATAGAGGCGGCCTGCTGAGACGCCCCTTCCGCCATGGACTGGCTGGAGGAAGACACCTGGCCGGAAGCTGATGCCACCTGACCTGCCCCTTCGTTCAACCCTGCAATGATCCGGTTAACAGGGCCTGTGATACTGCGGGTGATAAAGAAGGCCAGCACAATGCCGATGATAAGGGCGGCAATGAGGCCGATGATCATGATGGTGGAGGCTGCGGAAAGAGAGGATACTGCCTCTGCTGCAATTTTTTCTGTATGCTCGGTGCCGGCCTCGGCCGTTTCCTTGCAGGCTTCGATCACTTCATTGCCCAGCTGCCCTCTTTTTGCCGCAATGGTTTCATTGTGAAGCCAGGTCTCAAGAAATTCGGCCATGTCTTTTTTATATGTACTTCCGCTCTTGTTGATCTCTTCCAACTGCTTGATATTCTCAGCTGCACGGGTTATTTTCCTTATTTCTGCAAGCTTTTCATCAATTTTCACAAAACTTTCCATGGCCCTCTTGTAAATCTCCGGGCTTCTTTCTGCCTGGCCCTTCCAGTTGCCGATCCGGACCCAGTTTCCCATATCAATCACATCATTGATCAGATTGATTTTAAGAAGTCTTTCCTGCATATCATCCCTGGCACTCATATCCTTGCTATCGACAATGATTTGCATAAATTTTTTGTTCTGATTGTCAAGAAAATCATTGCAGTTCTTCATATAACCCGCTGCCGACTCATTCATGTTTTCCCGGAGTTTATCCATCTTGGTATTGACCTCTTTGGTCTCCTGGGCAACGGCCTTGTATTCGGTATAGGCCTTGGTCGCCTTTTCCAGCTGGCCTTTTAAGGCTTTAAGATGGGGAGATGCCGCCTCCAGTTTCTTTGCTTTTTCCATGGCAGATTCAACGGCCTGCATTTCCTTTTGGGCTGCCTGAAAGAATTTTTCGTCCCCGGTATACCCATACCCCCGCATTTCATACATGACCCTGTTGGAAGCGCCTCTCAGTTCATTGGCCACCACTACTTCAGGAACATATTCATGGGCCAGCATGGTACTCTGGGTCTCCACCCCGCCCATTTTGACAATGGCCATCAATCCCAAAGCACAGGCAATAACGATGAGTGCGGCAAACCCCAAAGAAATTTTCATTCCCAAACTTAAACTTTTCATGCTTTTCTCCTGTTCGCATTAATGTTAAACAATTTTATGATGCTTGTTCAATTTCTGAAATCTCGTCACTGGACAACACCCTGTCGATATTGAGAAGGATCTTGACCCCGCCGTCTTTTTTGGCCATGCCGAGGATATAATCGTGTTTCAACTGGGTCCCGAATTTCGGGGTTTCCTCAATCTCTTCTTCCTTGATATTGAGGACTTCACATACGGCATCCACCACAATGCCGATAAGGATGGTGGAGGCGACGGAATCGATTTCAACGACAATGATGCAGGTCCTGTCTGTATAGTCAATGGACTCCATTTCAAATTTAGTCCTCAGATCCAGGACCGGAATAACCTTTCCGCGAAGATTGATCACCCCTTTTACAAATTCAGGAGTCCTTGGAACCGATGTAATGGGCATCATACCGATGATTTCCTTGACCTTTAAAATACCAATGCCATATTCTTCCTTTTCCAGTGAAAAAGTCAGATACTTGCCGGTTTTGATGGTCGTGGCCTTGATGGCCTGGGCCATGGTTGTCCTTTCGTCTGCCATTTTTTTTCCTCCCTGATAGATTATGTTTGGTAAATTATTTTTAGGGCTTTGTTTTTTTCCCACTGTCGGATTGCCCGCGAATCTTTTGAATCATTTTTTTCAGAACCAGAGAAACATTGGTAAAACCGTTCTGGGTATAATCGATATACCGGGGATAAAGCGACAATGCCTGGGTCATGGTGTCTTTTTCCGAATCGGGTAAAAGCAATATTACCAGCCGATCCTGCAGGATATCCCGATAGGGCAGGATTTTGTAGAGATCCCTGGGGGACTCCGCCAGAATTAGGATGATCTTATGATCAAAGCCGGGGTCCACAACTGCTTTTGAAAACCCTTTCACCTCTGAGTGGATGCTGATCTCGCCGGCTGTGAACAGATTCTTGGCAAACCCAAGCATCTCTTGATACCTTTGTCCCTTTCCGGCAGAAAAGAAAACAAATCGGATCGGTAGTTTTTTCATAATTTTCCCATCATTTTTCAAATTTTAAGCTATGACGATAAAGCGGCGCCCGGTATAGGTAATGCAGCTTATGTGCCGGGCTGAAAAAAATTGTGTAATAGTTTTTATATCAATAATATCAGATTGTTATATTAAATCAGGAGTCACGTTGGAATCGTTTTTAAAAAATATCTCAAAAACGATATGAGATTTGTCTCATTTTTGAGACAAATCTCATATTTGAAATTCAGGATCTATGCTTTAAAAATCTTTGAACCCTTCATCCTCATCAAAGGGGATGACCTGGTCCGGCCGGACTTCACTGGTTTTATGGGCCGGAACACCCTTTTTTGCCTTTGCAACGGCTTTGGAAGTTTTTCCTTTCAAAGGCAAAGCTTTCATGCGCTGTGTATCCATTCGGCCATCGGTCCGATGGCTTTTTTCACCCTCTACAATTTCCAGCATGATTTCCACCTTGTTATTCAGCTCGCCGGATTGGGAAGACAACTCCTCTGAGCCTGCCGCATTCTGCTGAACCACAGAATCCATGTCGGACACAGCTTTTGAAACCTGGGTGATTCCGTCTGCCTGTTCTTTGGATGCTGAGCTGATATCGGCAATCAGAGAGCCCACCTTTGCCGAGCTGGCAGTAACCTGTTTAAAGGCGTCATTGGTTTTTCCCACAAGGCTTGCACCGTCATTGACCTTTTTGACGATTCCTTCAATGAGGGTGGAGGTGTCTTTTGCAGCAGATGCAGCCCTGATGGCAAGATTTCTGACCTCATCCGCCACAACAGCAAATCCGGCACCGGCCTCTCCGGCTCTGGCGGCTTCCACTGCCGCATTAAGGGCCAGCAGATTGGTCTGGAAGGCTATTTCGTCAATGGTTTTTACGATCTTGGAGGTTGCTTCACTGGCTTTGGATATTTCCTCCATGGACTGGGTGAGTTCCACCATGGATTGGTTGGCATCGGTCACCACACGGTTGGTATCCTGCATCAAGGTGTTGGCCTGGTTTGCACTCTTGGCGTTATTGTTGGTCATGCTTGAGATTTCTTCCAGGGTTGAAGACGTCTCTTCAAGGCTTGCCGCCTGCTGGGAACTGCCCGATGCGATTTCGCCGCTTGCCTGAGACACCTGGCGGGAACCGGTTTTCAGCCCCTCAATCACTTCCTGGAATCTGAGCCTTACGCTTTCAAGCTCTCCTGAACTAAAGGTTTTAAGTCCCTGGAAGATGGCTCTGAACGGGCTTGCCACGGAATTGGCAAGAAACAGGGATACTGCTATGGCAAGAACAATGGCAATGATAATACCGCCAATTATCATGAACAGCGCATTTCCGGCAGTTTTGTCAGCCGTGGCCTTTCTTTCCTCCATGAGTTTTTGCTCTCTGCCGATAAAGGTGGCAACCTGGCCGCGGAACTTGTCAAAATACGTTTTCCCTTTTGCCTCTGCCACAAGACGCGCCATGTCATCCATGGTTTTGGCATCCCCGATGTCCCGTCTGAGTTTGATTTCAACCTCGGTCACATCTTTTTGCCAGGCATCGATATTGGTTTTGATTTCAGATAAAAGCTGGACCTGGGCCGGGTTATCACCCACTGTCTTGGAAAGTGAAGCCACCAATTCATCAAACCTTTTCTGGCCGCCCTTATACGGGTCAAGAAATTCTTCTTTACCGGCTAAAAGATATCCCCGCTCTCCGGTTTCCATGTCAACGGCAGCGGCAATGATCTGGTTGGCCGTGGCAATAACGTTATGGGTATGATCCACCCATTTGACAACATCCAGAATTTTCTGGCCGGATTCATTTCTTTTCAGGGACTCATCCAATGATGCCTGCCGCTCTTTCATCAATTTGGTTTCCCTGGCGATAAACTCAGCCACCTGGCCCCGGAATTTGTCAAAATATTGTTTGCCCTTGCCCTCTGCCACGATCTTGCTCATATCATTCATGGTCTTGGCATTACCGATTTTCCGCCTGAGTTCGATTTCAGGTTCGGTCACATCTTTTTGCCAGGCATCAATGGTGGTTTTGGTTTCCGATAAGAGCTGGACCTGGGCCGGGTTGTCATCCACTGTTTTGGACAGGGACGCTATCAATTCGTAAAATTTTTTCTGTCCGCCCTTATACGGGTCGAGAAATTCATCTTTACCGGCCAAAAGGAATCCTCTTTCACCGGTTTCCATGTCAACGGCAGCGGCAATGATCTGGTTGGCCGTGGCAATGACGACATGGGTGTGGTCCACCCAGAAATTGGTTTTGGTCAGGGATTTGTTGGTGTCTATGCTGATAAGGCCCAATACAATCATCAGTACAAGCGTTACGCAGCTTCCCAGAATAATCTTGAATTTTAACCCCATGTTCTTAAACATTTTTGTTTCTCCTTTGAATTATAAATTTAAAGCGATTATGATGCTTGCTCAATTTCCGTTATTTCTTCGGTGGACAGGACCCTGTCGATATTGAGAAGGATCTTGACCCCGCCATCCCGTTTGGCCATGCCCAGGATATAATCGTGTTTCAGCCGGGTCCCGAATTTAGGAGTTTCCTCGATCTCTTCTTCCTTTATATTGAGGACTTCGGACACGGCATCCACCACAATGCCGATGAGGATGGTGGCTGAGTTGGAATCGATTTCCACCACAATGATGCAGGTCCGGTCCGTATAGGATATGGACTTCATCTCGAATTTGGCACGAAGATCCAGCACCGGTATGACCTTGCCGCGAAGATTGATCACCCCTTTTACAAATTCAGGGGTCCTTGGCACCGATGTAATGGGCATCATGCCGATGATTTCCTTGACCTTCAGGATACCGATCCCATATTCTTCCTTTTCCAGCGAAAAGGTCAGATACTTACCGGTTTTGATGGTCGTGGCCTTAATAGCCTGAGCCATGGCGTTCAGTTTGTCTGCCATTTTTCTCTCCTTTTCTTATGTTTTCGAACTTAGGGATGCAATGAAGGGATTGTTCAGCTGTGTTTATTCAATTTGTGTGCCGGATAAAAAAACAATCGAAAATTTTTTTTGTCAACAATATCAGAAACTTAATATAAATTAACAAAGAAGGGGCGCAATCTATCTTGAAACAAATCTCAGAAATGATATGGATATTGTCTCGATTTTGAGACGGATCTCAGATCAGAGACATACGAGACTGCTTTGGTCAGGGCTTATTTCAATCCAGCCAACAGAAAGGGTTTGGATTTGGCTTTCTTCAGCTTTTTACAAAGAATGGTTTTTCAGTTTACGATAAAGAACTGCCCGTGATATTCCGGATATCCTGCACATTTTTTCAATATCCCCGCCGGTTTGTGAAGAAAGGTTTTCAAGGTATTCTTTTTCAGTTCTGTCCATGGCTTCCCGAAACATTACCATGGGCTTTAAAGGATCAAATATCCGGGCTGTGGTGCCGGCATCCGGTATGTTTTTCGTAAATGAGGACCGGGTAACCTTGGCCCGGATCTTTGCCGGCAGGTGATAGGCAAAAAGGATTTTTTCCGTCGGGGTGGAGGCAATGCAGGTTTCCAGGGTATTCACGAGTTCCCTTACATTTCCGGGCCAGTCATATTTATAAAGGGTTTCCATAAAATCGTCAGACAATTCTTTTGGGTCTGTTTTCTGCTGTCGGCAGAAGATGTTCATATAATGGGATGCGATTTCGCCGATATCGGTTTTCCGGTTTCTCAAGGCAGGAAGCTCAAGGGAAAAGGATTTCAAGCGGTACAAAAGATCGTTCCGGAATTTTTTTTCCACTGCCATCTGTTCAATATTTTTGTTGGTGGCGCTGATGACCCGAAAATCGCTCTGGATTTCCTCTTCGCTGCCCACAGGCCTGAATTTTTTTTCCTGGAGCACCCTTAGAAATGCTCCCTGGATGGATTCGGGCAATTCCCCCACCTCATCGAGAAACAGTGTGCCTCCATCGGCCAGAAGGGCCAGCCCGTTTCTTTTCCGGTCCGCACCGGTAAAAGCTCCTTTTTCATGACCAAAAAGAACGCTTTCAATAAAATTTTCCGATAATATGCTGCAATCCACCACAATAAAACTGCCCTGGCTCCGGGCGCTGTTTTCATGGATGGCCTTGGCAAAAAGTTCTTTTCCCGTACCGGTTTCCCCGGTCAGGAGCACATGGGCATCGGTTTTGGCAATTCTTGCCACCTTTTTCAGGCAATCCTGAAGTGCCTTGCTGTTCCCGATAATATGATGGGGTTTTAAAACCGGCAGGGGCTGGGACCGCCGTTTTTGCTCCCTATATTCAAGGGCCCTTAACACCTGAAGCTTGATGGCCTTGGGCGAAGCCGGTTTCTGGATATAATCCCAGGCCCCGCTTTCAATGGCGAGTTCTGCTCCGTCCGGATCTGAAAAAGCCGTCATGATTATAATCTGGGGAGCATCCGGTCTTTGTGTAATCTCTTCTATCACATCAAGACCACAGCCGTCGGGAAGGTTCACATCAAGAAAGACAATATCCGCATCCAGGGCATTGACCTTGTCCATGCCATCGGTCAGGCAAAGGGCATGATCCGGCTCAAACCCGAGGCCTTCAATAATTTTGGCCAGGGTTTTGACCACCCCTTCGTCATCATCAATGATCAATATTTTTGCTTTTTGAAATTCCGGCATTTGGCAAATTTTTATAGGTTGTTTTACTCAATCTTCAGGAAAACGAATTGCAAATTACATTACAATATCCCAAGGATCATGGCAAATCTTTTTCTCATTTGTTTAAAAAAATATGTTTAAAAACTATTGACATCGCAGCCCAAATTTGAAAACATAGTTTTTTAAAAAACTAACTTTTAAAAAACTATGTTTTAAAAAGTGTTAAGGAGTATTTAGAAAATGACCTATCCCAGCATATACCCAACCGGGACCACAGTCTATCTGCCTGAAAAATGCTTTAACGGGTACACCCTTTTCCAGGCAAGAGAGCTTGGAGCTCTCCTGATTGATATGAACGGCGGAGAAACAAAACTCTGGAAAGGGTTTCACGGTTTTCCAAACAAGCTTCTCAGGGGCGGTCAGGTTCTTGGGCATACGGGCGAGCGATCCACCAAATTCGGTATGCAGGACTACCGGGATCTGGTCCAGGCAGACTGGAACGGAGAAGTGGTCTGGAAATTCAATCAGTATGAATATATTGAAGACCCGGGCGAAGAAGCCCAGTGGATGGCCCGTGTTCATCACGACTACCAGCGGGAAGGCAACCCTGTGGGATATTTTGTTCCGGGCATGGACGCACCCAGCGACAGGGGCAACACATTGATCCTGGGGCATAAAAACCTGATCTGCCGGGATATCTGCGACAAAAACCTTCTGGATGATGTCATTTATGAGGTGTCCTTTGACGGGGATATCCTTTGGGAATGGGTATGCTCCGAACATTTCAGCGAATTCGGATTCAGGGAGGACGCCAAAAACGCCCTCAGCCGGGAACCCAATATGAGACCCTGCGGCGGCGGCATGGGAGACTGGATGCATATCAATTCCATGTCCCTCTTAGGCCCCAACAAATGGTATGATGCAGGCGATCTCCGGTTTCATCCGGACAATATCATTGCCGACGGCCGGGAAACCAATATCATTTTCATCATCGACAAAAAAACCGGCAAAATTGTATGGAAGGTGGGTCCATATTACGATTATACCCCGGAAAAGGATCTGGGCTGGATTATCGGACAGCACCATGCCCATATGATCCCGAAAGGACTGCCCGGCGAAGGAAACATCCTGGTCTATGACAACGGCGGCTGGGCCGGTTACGGACCCTGCCATCCGTGCAGCCTCACCGGCACAAAAAATGTATTAAGGGATTATTCACGGGTGCTGGAGTTTGACCCCATGTCTTTGAAAATCGTCTGGCAGCACACCCCCCAGGAAGCAGGGCTCGTTCACCCCATGGACAGCAATCGGTTTTACAGCCCCTTTATCAGTTCGGCCCAGCGTCTGCCCAACGGCAACACCCTGATCACCGAAGGCAGCGGCGGCAGGATCATTGAGGTCACGGCCGGTCATGAACTGGTCTGGGAATATATATCCCCTTACTGGGGCAAAAACCTCAAGATGAATATGGTCTACCGTGCCTACCGGTATCCCTACGATTATGTGCCCCAAGCAGAACCGCCCAAAGAAATTGCCATTGCGCCTCTGGATGTCACAAATTTCAGGATCCCGGGAGCCAGCCCCAAGGGAGCAAAATCCGAGGTGCAGGTTCAGGGCAGCATCCCCTACCAGATGTCTTCGGCCCTGTGCGTGATTTCAGACAAGGATGATATAAAATGACACTCCAGCTTTTTACGGCCACCGGCTGCATGCGGTGCAAAATCGTTAAGACGTATATGGCCGAACACAAGATCTCCTTTGAGGAACTGGATATCAATACAAACGGGAAAAATGCTTTCAAAGAGTTCTACCGGAAAAACCGTCCCCATATTTTCCGGGGTCTGGAGGGGATAGAATTTCCCATCCTATTTACCGGCGATAAAATTTATCAGGGTGTCGGGATTGTCCTCTCCCATCTTATGGCCGAAGACCGGCTTGACGGGTTTGTCTTCCGGAGTGAGCTATGCCATGGCTGGATCAGCGGGCTCAGTATTTCGGCGAAACCCCTTTCAGAGGGTAAGGATTTTTTTTCCCTGCTTGAATTTCTAAAAAATAAGGGTCTCATGATCCAGCTGGAAACCGATGGGCGAAATTCTCATGTGCTTGAGACGGTTATAAAGGGAAAATGGGTTCACCGGTTGATCTTTTATCTTCGCGGCCCTGCCGAGCTCTATGAGCCTGTCACCGGGGTTGCCCTGACCGAGGATGAACTTATTCACAGCTTGTCATTATTGAACCCGTCCATTGAATATCAGATCATCCTGCCCATCTCCTTTATACCGGGCAAAGCGGGTGAAGGGCGGTATCTGAGTCCTGAAGAGGCGGCAAAGGCGGCCGAACTGGTGGAAAAGGCCACGGGCAGCAAAAAACATCCCTTTTTCATAAAAGAACCAGCATGGGATAAAAAACCCTCAGACCTGTTTAAATACCGGACCCTGTGCCGGCGGCACATGGTTCTATGCGACATATTAAAAGGATAATCACGCAAAAGGAAAGAACATGGAAACCGCATTGCAAAACAGCACTGTTCAGAAAGGACGGATTTCAGACCAGATCAAAACCATCTTAAGACAGGCCATTCTGGATGGGCATTTTAAACCGGGGGACAAATTCCCGCCTGAAATTGAAATTGCCCAGAAATACAATGTGAGCAAGGTGTCTGCACGGGAAGCATTACGGGAAATGGAAACAGAAGGTTTGATCCGCAAAAAGAGGGGGATCTTCGGCGGAAGCTTTGTGGCCGAGCCCGGCTCTGAAAAAATGGCCGATGCCGTGATCAATTCCTATCTCTTCGGCGGCATCACCGCATCCAACCTGGCGGAATTCAGACGGATTCTGGAGCCCCAGCTGGTCCGGCTGGCAGCAGAGCGGCGGACCGAGGAAGACCTTTTGGCCATGGAACAATGCCTGGAAGAAATCGAAGCCTGCATCCGGGAGGGGCAGCCGGATCAGACAAAGGCCATCGGTTTTCATTGCCTTATTGCCGATGCCTGTCACAACCCCTTTATCAGCAGCCTCATGGCCGCCATGGTGGGCGTGTTTCAAAAAGTACTGGCCAAAACCCCTGAACACAAAATCGCCGTAAAAGACATTGAATACAACCGAAGGTTTTTCGAATGCATCCGGCAAAGGGACGGGGAAGGTGCGGCAAAGGTGATGGAAGAGCATTTTGATACCCTGGAAGACATTATAAAAGAGAATATGAGCCGTAAAGAATAAAAGAACTTTCGGCTTTTGGCAAACCCATGGAAAACAACATATAACACCTCATTTAAAAGGAGTAAGCATCATGAAATTCACCCAAAAACATTGGAAATTTTTCTTGGTTCTCTTGGTTTTATTCACCCTTTTCTCAGGCCAGGCCCTGGCCCAGGACATCAAAGGCCCCATCAAAATTGTTGTTCCTTACCCTGCCGGAGGCGGTTCTGATATTGTGGCCCGGCTCTGCGCCGACAAAATGAAGGACAGCCTTGGTCAACCCGTGATTGTGGAAAACAAACCCGGCGCCGGCGGAAGGGTTGGAACAGAATATGTCAAAGGGCTTCCCGCGGATGGAAGCGCCATGCTGGTGGTCAACCCGGCCCTTTTTGTGGTCAATCCTATGGTCTTTTCAAAACTTTCCTATGATCCTGAAAAAGATTTTGAACCGGTTTCCCAGATCATGACCTACCAGTTTGTGCTGTCCGTTCCTGCCAACTCTCCTGTCAAAGATGTCAAGGGCCTGATCGAATGGCTGAAGAAAAACCCCAAAGAAGCCAATTTCGGGTCCCCTGCCGCCGGCAGCCTTCCCCATTTCTTCGGGCTTCTGGTGGGAAAAGCAGCCGGCATCGAAATGGTTCATGCTTCCTATAATGGATCGGCTCCGCTTTTGACCGCCCTTATGGGCAACCAGATCCCCATGGGAATTGACACCTTTGAGGCGGAAGCCGCCCATCACCCGGAGAAAATCCGGATCATCGCCACTTCAGATGTTTCAAGAAAACTACCTGATGTCCCCACCTTTAAGGAGCAGGGTCTGGATATCGAAGGGGTGGGCTGGAACGGGATCGTGGTTCCGGCAAAGACACCAAAGGCTGTTATTGACAAATTGAGTGCAGCCATTGCAAAAGCCATACAATCTCCGGATGTCAGTGAAAAAATCAAACAGCTGGGGTCAGACCCCACCGGCACTGACAGCCAGGGATTTGCCGCCGTCATCAAAAAAGACAGGGAAAGATGGGCCCCGGTCATTCAGGCCTCGGGATTCAAGGCTGAATAACAGGATATCATCCTTTACCGGCCTTTTGGCCGGCGGTCCGGACTCCCTCGGGACCGCCGGCCTTGAACCTCTATTTTCTGGAGTTTTTTATGAAACCCGCCATCCATCAAAAAGATTTTGCCACCTCTTTTATCTTTATTGCCCTCGGCATTTCAGCCATGGTTTTATCCGTGTCCTACAAACTTGGCACTGCCGCCAATATGGGGCCTGGATATTTTCCCTTTGCCCTGGGCGCTATCCTGACCGTATTGGGCATTATCGTTGCAGCCAAAAGCCTGTCAAGTCACCCGGATAAAAACAACCTCATCTCCTTTAAGATCAAACCGGTTTTGATGATCCTTTCTTCGGTTTTTATTTTCGGCCTCAGCCTTGAAACCCTTGGACTTTTTGCTTCCACTATTTTTCTGGTCATTTTTTCCAGCCTGGCAGGTGATGAATTCAAGCTTAAGGAGGCCGTCATCAATACGATTGTTCTCATCCTGATGGTATTTATTATTTTTATTTATTTTCTTGAATTTCAATTGCCGCTCTATCCGGGCTTTATTTTCAGTCATTCGTGACGCATCTAAAAGGAAACTGGACATGGATCTGATTTCAAATCTTTTGCTCGGGTTTAACACGGCTGTCTCCCCCATGAACCTTCTTTACTGTTTTGGCGGAGTGCTTATCGGCACTCTCATCGGCGTTCTGCCGGGGATAGGCCCGGTGCAGACCCTGGCCATCCTACTGCCCACCACCTTTGCCCTTTCGCCCATTTCAGCCCTCATCATGCTGGCCGGGATCTATTACGGCGCACAATACGGCGGTTCCACAACCTCCATCCTCATGAACCTGCCCGGGGAGGCGTCTTCCGTGGTCACCTGTCTGGACGGGCACCAGATGGCAAGACAGGGCAAGGCAGGAGCCGCCCTTACCGTTGCCGCCCTGGGGTCGTTTTTTGCCGGATGCGTTGCAACGCTCATGATTGCGGTGATGTCCGTTCCCCTGGCTGACATGTCGCTCAAATTCGGTCCGGCAGAATATTTTTCTGTCATTGTTTTCGGGCTGATCGGTTCCATTGTGCTGGCTTCAGGCTCCATTATCAAAGCCATCGGCATGATTGTGGTGGGGCTTCTCATGGGCATGGTGGGAACCGATGTGACCAGCGGTGTCCAACGGTTCTGTTTTGGAATTTCCGAACTGGCCGACGGCATCGGATTTGTGGCCCTTGCCATGGGGCTGTTCGGCATCTCGGACATCATATCCAGCCTGGAAAAAGGTGAAAAAAGGGATATCCTGAAAGGCAAACTCACCGGGTTCATGCTGACCAAAAAAGAATTTAAAGATTCTGTGCCTGCCACCCTGAGAGGAACCCTGGCCGGTTGTCTTCTGGGCATTCTTCCCGGCGGAGGCGCAGTCCTGGCCTCTTTTTCAGCCTATATGCTGGAAAAAAAAATCTCCAAAGACCCTGAAAGTTTCGGCAAAGGCAATATCAAGGGGGTGGCTGCCCCGGAATCCGCCAATAATGCGGCAGCCCAGACCTCTTTTATCCCGCTTTTAACCCTAGGCATCCCGTCCAATGTGGTGCTGGCCATTATGGCAGGGGCCATGATGATCCACGGGATTCAGCCCGGACCCCGTGTCATCACCAGCAATCCGGAACTGTTCTGGGGTGTCATCGCCTCCATGTGGATCGGAAACCTCATGCTGATCATCCTGAACCTGCCGCTCATCGGCATCTGGGTGAGACTTCTTTCCGTGCCCTACCGGGTCCTTTATCCTGCCATCCTGGTATTCTGCTGTATCGGTCTTTACAGCGTAAACAACAATACCTTTGACATCGGGCTGACCGCTCTTTTGGGATTTGTCGGCTATATTTTCATCAAACTGGACTGCGAACCCGCCCCCCTTATCCTCGGTTTTGTGCTGGGCCCCATGATGGAAGAAAATTTCAGACGATGCATGCTCTTATCCCACGGAGACCCAACGGTTTTTTTCACCCGGCCCTTGTCTCTTATTTTTCTTGTGATATCCTTTATCATGATTGTTGTGGCCGGCCTCCCGGCCCTTAGAAAAAAAAGAGAGGTTGCTTTTCAAGGAGATGACCTGTGAAACAAAAGATCCAAACCATTGTGATCAAAAAAGGCAGCCCGCCTTTCTGCCTCAAAACCCTTCAACAGTGCTGGGGATGTTTTGGATGGCGCAATATGCTGAACGCCGCACAAGAGCATACGGCATGGCAGAACCTGCCCCTTAAATGCCCCATGACGGGCCTGACCTTAAAAATAGAGGCAATTTCATGCGGCCCATCCGTAACATAACAGAATTTCACCGGCCAAAGAGTGTCAAGGAGGCCGTTCAGCTTTTGTCGGACCAGGAGGATAAGGCAAAACTTATCTGTGGCGGCACCGATC
>CAZWMY010000070.1:0-20483 GCA_964635025.1 uncultured Desulfobacula sp.
AGGAAAAGGTTTCAGCGTCATCACGGGGGAGGCCGGCACAGGAAAAACCACCCTTGCCAAAGCCCTTGCCAAAAGCATGGATGCGAGGTTTAAACGCATCCAGTTCACCCCGGATCTTTTGCCTTCGGACATCCTGGGGGTTTCCATTTTTGACCCGGCCAAAAAAGAGTTCAGGCTTCATAAGGGCCCGGTGTTCACCCATATCCTCTTGGCTGATGAAATCAACCGGGCCTCACCCAGAACCCAGTCCGCCCTTCTGGAAGCCATGGCAGAAGGCCAGGTGAGCATTGACGGCAATCTTTTGAACCTGGAAGATCTGTTTTTTGTCATTGCCACCCAGAACCCCGTAGAATCCAGGGGCACCTACCCTCTGCCCGAATCCCAGATGGACCGGTTTGCCATGCAGCTTGAGCTTGGGTATGTGACAAAAGAAACTGAAGTGCTGGTGCTGTCCGAACAGCGTCAGACCCACCCCATTCATACCATTTCGCCCTGCGTGACCCTGGAAGAGGCCTTAAAACTTCGCAGACTTGCCGGTCAGGTGTTTATCTCACCGGAATTAAAAGATTATATTGTGGCCCTTGTGACAGCCACCCGGGAAAAACCAGGGGTTCTTCTCGGTGCAAGCCCCAGGGCATCCATTGCACTTATGAAAACCGCCCAGGCCCTGGCGCTGTTTGATAAAATGGACTTTGTGGGGCCGGATCATATCCAGGAAATTGCCGTGCGTGTCATTGCCCACCGGCTGATTTTAGATCCAAGACTGAAATTTTCAGGCACATCCTCCCGGACCCTGGTGGAGGAAATTTTAAAATCCATCCCAGTCCCTGTGTAAAAAATGGTTTTTGATTCATGATGACGGCAAGGTTTTTATACCGGTCCTATTTTTTATTTCATTCAGTTTCTTTTTGGATGAAAAGGCATATCACTCCGGCCGGGGCCATGATCATGGCTGTTTTTGTCCTGACGGGTCTTTTCGGGCTGAACATGTTTAAAACCACCCTTTACCAGGCCATGACCATGGCTTTTTCCGCGCTTTGTGTGTCAGGAATTTTAAGCCTGATCCCATTCAGGGTGAAGCTGAGGGTCAGGCATATCCTTCCTGAATATGCAACCGTGGGGGAAAAGGTTTCATATTCTATTGAAATCACCAATCTGACTCCAAAACCCCAGAAAGGGATTATTCTTTATGAGGACATGGCTGATCCAAGACCGGATTTTAATACCCTTTTAACCCGAAAAGAACCCTATGAGCACATCAGAAATGCCTGGGACAGGAAGACTCTGCATTACCGGTGGGCCTGGCTCTGCCTTAAAACCGGGAAAGCAAGCCTGAAATCCATAAAACTGCCGGATCTGCCGCCCGGAGAAACCGTCCGGGCAACCTCGGATTTTACTCCCAATTACCGGGGATATATCCATTTTTCCGGTGTAACCTTTGCAAGACTCGATATCCTGGGGCTTTTTATGCGGCTTTGCCGTAATAAAATTACGGAAAAACTCCTGGTACTGCCAAAGCGGTATGCTCTTGAGCCGCCGGAGTTGCAGTCAAAACGCCAATACCATGCCGGCGGGGTTAATCTGGCATCTTCCATCGGCAATTCAGACGAATTCATGAGTCTAAGGTATTACCGTCCCGGCGACCCCATGCGCAATATCCACTGGCGGACCTTTGCCAAAACCGGGGAGCTGGTGATAAAGGAATTTGAAGATGAGTTTTTCGTCCGGTATGCCTTGATCCTGGATACCTTTGTGCCGCCGGAAAAGGAAGCGGTTTTTGAAGAAGCTGTGAGTATTGCTGCATCCTATGTCACTCGTATCCAATCCCATGACGCCATCCTGGATCTTATATTTAGCGGCCATAAGCTTTATTCGGTTTCATCGGGCAGGGGACTTGGCGGGTCTGAAAAAATGCTTGAAATCCTTTCATGCATTGAGCCCTGTCAGGACAAAACCATTCTGGAACTCAAACCCGTTCTTGAAGAAGCCCTTGTGAAAATATCCGGGGCTGTCTGTATCTTTTCCGGGTGGGAAAAAGAGCATCAAGAAATCTCCCGGATGATTAAAGAGGCCCTTGTCCCGGCCTTTATCATTGTCCTTGCCGAAGATGCCTCAAAAAAAGAAGCCATTCTTTTAAAAACCCGGAATTCGGATCAGGACATCCGGGTGGTTCAGACGGGAAAAGTCCTGGAGGAGATTTTTGCCCCATGAAAACGCCGCGGTTTTTTCTGGGCGCAATCCTTCTTTTCTGGGGATGGCAGGTCGATTTTTTTTGGATTGCCCTTATCCTTGCCGTCATTCTTGAATCCGCCCGCACGGTGAAAACAAGGTTTGAATTGCAGCCGTCCGATTTTAATAAATTTGTGGACATAAGCACAATCTTTTTGGCCGGAACCGTTGTCATCGCCCTGACCAGGGATGCGCAAAAAGCCAATCTTGTCCTTTTGCAGTGGCTGCCCCTGATTTTTTTTCCCATTATTGCAACTCAGGAAGTGTCGGTCAAAGGCAGAATGGATATCAAATCCTTTTTTCTGGCAGCCAGAAAAAAAGTGGAGATGCGGTTTTATGAGACCAAAGAAATTGATGTGTCCTATATCTACGCATTTTTTTGCATCCTGTCGTCAGCCTCTGCAAATACAAAAGGACTTGTATATTTTTTCAGTGTTGCCGTATTTTTTGTCTGGGGCCTTTGGCAGATCCGGTCAAGACGGGTGCCTCCGGCAGGCTGGATACTGTGCATGCTCATCGTGATCATCCTGGGGTATGAAGGACAGACCGCTGTCCGTGCCGCCGGCAGGATCATCAGTCACCGGATCATGTCCTATTATGCCCGTTACCACACCATTGACCCTTTCAAAACATACACCTCCATAGGTGAAATCGGGGATTTGAAATTTTCAGATGAAATCGTGCTTCGGGTCTTTTTTGATGGTTATGTTCCGGGAAACACCTATCTGCTTCACAATGCCACCTATAACCGGTTTTCATCTTCCAACTGGTTTGCAAAATACGGATTTGAACGGATTGAGGGCAAACAGAACAAAACATTCTGGCAGGTGAACCCGCCCACAGAAAACACCCAAAAAATGACCCTGTATTTTAGGCTGCAAAAGGAAAAAGCGGTTTTAAGCGTGCCTCCCGGCGTCATTGACATCTCTGAAATGAAAGCAGGAGAGTGCGAGAAAAATGCCATGCAGGTCATCCGCATCGAAGACGGCCCGTCTCTCATGAAGGCCGTGGTGTCCTATACCGGGTCATCCTCCTATGATGCGCTGCCTGATCCGGATGACATTCTAATCCCCACAAAAGAAAAACCCGGTCTTGAGGCCATGGCCCAAAAGCTCGGGTTTGAAAACAAATCTGAAGAAGAAATCCTGAAAACCATTTATTCTTTTTTTTTATCTGAGTTTGCCTATACCCTTGAATTGAAAGGTAAAGGCAAGAGCCAGACCCCCATAGAAAATTTTTTGTTCAACACAAAGGCAGGGCATTGCGAATTTTTTGCCACGGCAACAGTCCTGCTTCTCCGTCAGGCCGGCATCCCGGCCCGGTATGCCACAGGATTTATCGCCCATGAATATTCAACTCTGGAAGGCCGTCTCGTTGTAAGGCTGAGGGATGCCCATGCCTGGGCAAAGGTCTTTGTCAATGGGCAATGGCGTAATCTGGATACCACACCGGCGTCATTTTTGAATATTGATGAAGAAAAAATCCCAACCTCTCTCTTGGAAGATATTTTTTCTTTTTTCGGGTTCAAACTCTCCCAACTGCGTCATGAAACCGGGGCCAAGCTTATGGAGACCTACGGGCTCTGGCTTACGCTTCCCCTGGGTCTGATATTGTTTTTAAGACTCAGAAAATCAGGGCAGATCAAAAGGGTCGGGGCGCAAGGCCGAAAAGGAAAGGGAAAAAAGGAAAAACCAACCGGATTTTACCGCATAGAAGAAATCCTGAGTCAAAAAGGCTTTCCAAGATATCCCCATGAAACCTATGCCTCATGGCTGAAAAGGATTTCTTCGCATCCGGACAACAAAGACAGGATGGATCATCTTTTTCTCATACTGGAACAGCACAACCAGTGGCGGTTCGGAAAGGCGGAACCCACTGAAGAACAAAAAAGAAAGCTTGAAGAGGCCATCCGTTACTGCTTGAATTTTTGAAAATGGGAATCACATCTGCCTGAACAAATGGGAAAAGGATCTTGAAACCATTAAGGGCTCATCATAGCCGTTAAGGCGGATCACATGGCGGCCGGTCATGGATCTGGAAATCTTTAAGATGGATGAAACATTAACAATGGTGCCCCTATGAATTTTCCAGAATTTATCCGGGTCCAGTTCGTCTTCCAGTTCCTTGATGGTTTTGCGGATCAGGGATTCATTTTTTGCCGTGATCACAAGGGTATATTTATCTTCTGCTTTGAAAACAAGAACCTCTTCCACAGGGATCAGACGGATGCTGTCTCCGTGCTGGGCCCGGATCCACTGGAGAAACGGCGAGGATTTTTCTTGGGTCAGCTTTTTTTCAAGAAGCTGAAGCAGAGGGCCTAAATCCTGGGGGCCGGGAGCCGGTGCGGCAAATCGTTTTTTGCACCGTTCAATACTTGCGATAAGCCGGTCCTTTCGGACAGGTTTTAAAATATAATCCAAGGCTTCGCTCTCAAAAGCCTCCACTGCATATTGATCATAGGCCGTGATAAACACAATGGTGCATTGACCTGAGATTTGTTTTGCCACCTCAAGACCGGACATTCCCGGCATATTGATATCCAGGAACACGATATCCGGGGACAGGGAATCAAAAAGGCTGAGGGTTTCAGGGCCGTTTTCCGATTCCCCGGCAATGATGAGTTCCGGCCAGAGATCTTCCAGCAGCCGGATCAGGTGCTTTCTGAGTTCTGCTTCATCATCCGCGATGATGGCTGTGATGTCTTTCACAGGGGGATCTCCACAACAGCTTTCAGGCCTGACGGGGTTATGTCTTCAAAAGAGAGGCTTGCCTTGCCGTTAAAAAGAGAGGCAAGGCGTTTTTGGATATTTCCCGTGCCGACCCCGGTTCCTGATTTTTCTTTTATTCCCATGCCGGTATCGCTTATTTCAATGGTCAGCAGATCTTCTTTCCGGAAGGCTTTAATCAATATTTTCCCACCGTCGATTTTTGGTTCAAGCCCGTGCTTGACGGCATTTTCCACAAGGGGCTGGAGGATCATGGGAGGGATTTCAAGGTTACGAGCATTGTCCGGGATATGGATTTCATAGGACAGCCGTTTTCCCATCCGGATTTTGTATATATCCAGATAGGTCCGGATCATATCGATCTCATCGGCCAGGCGGTTGGCCGGTTTTCTTGACTGGATCAGAGAGGTGCGAAGGTATTGGGTGAGATTCTCCAGCATCTTGCGTCCTGTTATGGTGTCATGGTCAAGAAGGCTTAGGATATTGGAAAGGGTGTTAAAGAGAAAATGGGGTTCCACCTGGGCCTGGAGAAGCTTTAAATCAGCATTGAGCTTTTCTTTTTCAAGGGATATGCGTTTGAGTTTTTCTTCATTGGCTGACAGCTTGAAACTGATGTATTTTTCATAAATGATAAATCCAAAGGAGATGATAAACCCGAGGATAATGGCCACAACTATCATCTGCAGCGGGACCTCGCCCTGAAAGCTTGAAAATTTATGATGGGTCAAACGGCTGGCAAAAAAACTGCCGACAAGAGAACCGCCCAGAACGCACAGGGTAACCAGAATAAGCTGGAAATAGGGTTTGGAAGGTTTTAAAAAATAAAAGGCAAGGGTACAGGGAACACCAATCGAAATACCGATACACTGGGAAATAAGGAAATATTCAAAAAAAATTTCCAGGGTCATTTCCCTGGATGTCACAAGCATGAAAAGCGCAGCAATAAGAATGCTGCAAAGGGAAATAACCGCGACATCCTTTAAAAAATTGATGACCGTGAATTTTCTGTAATCAAAGATAGCCATTGACTGTTCCATCAATCCTATAGTTTTTTAAAGATATATCCTGCCATGGTTTTATCTTTCAATCAATATGTATATTCAAGGGCTACCTGTACCTGATAATCCAGATAAGTCCCAAAAGAAGCATCGGCCCCGCCGGTATTGATCATACCCGATGTTTTGAGCGCCATATGGTCGTTAAGATCATAGGACAAGGATGAATAAAGCCGGGAAGACCCGTCGTCAAGGCAAAGCGTAACCCTTGAAACAAGATCTATGCTGCCGATGATATCGTCATTCAGGTATTGGAGCATGAGATAATTCTGTCGAAAAAAATCAAGGCCGCTGCTGGCGGTTTTCCCGAGCAATTGGTGACCATAACCGGACAGGGGGGACGCAGAAACAAAAAGATCCTTTGCCGTATGTTTAAGGTTATTGAAATCAGAGCTCTCGTTTGAATCATACCCTTGTCCATAATAAAGGTATTCAAGACAAAGACTATCCCCGGATTCCAGGGTATAGGTCGCGCCGAAAAGAAGGATGGCATAAAGATCATCATTGTCTTTTACGGGTGCCATGTCCCAGGTCAGGGGCCCCGGGACGGCAACCGGATACAAGGCTTTTGTTCCTTTTTGAAGGCTGGTTTCCCCGTAAACAATAAGAGCATCGCTAAGGGTGGTGCCGGCAAAGGCACCCAGTTTTGCTTTTCCATGGTCCGTATGGGACAGGATCAGGGCGGCATACCCATTATCGCCTGAATAGTCGATCTTCAGGGCCAGGGTTTTTTGAAAATCCGGATCGTCAAAGGCGCCTTTGTCTGTATTGTAAATCAGGGAGGCGGACCAGGCAAAATCATGGACCATGACCAGTTTTGCCATGCCTTTTCCTTCCAGATCCTGGATAAGGCTTTTTTTGCCGTTATCATTAAAAAAAGGATTGGAAGGAGAATATAAAAAGCTTGGCCCCCATTGCAGGTTTTCCCTGCCATAGGAGGCAAAGAGGCTTTCCGTCAACTTTCGGCGGATCAAAAATTCCGGGATATCGGCATGTTTATCAAAGACGGTATCAGACACTCCGTTGATCTCATATTTGCTCTGCGACAGCTCAAGCCGCGGTTTTGCAGAAAAAAGCCAATCGTCATAGGCAAGGGATAAATCCGGCTTCAGGGTCAGAACCGATTCCTTGCCGGGTATCTGAGCCAACCGGTTGCCGGGGTTCTGGTCCGAGTCATTGGCAAGACCGTTGATCCCGGCAAGCGCCGTGGCCTTGACATCAAGGGAGAATCCCTCCATGCCGGATGCCGGGCGCAGGGTGGCAAGAAAAAAAAGGAGGGGCATGATAAACGCAAGGGCCGGGGTTCTTATTTTGGATATCAAGATGTCCATCCTTTTTATTTTACCAGAAGTTCCAGGTTAAAGGCAGATGCGCTGATATCTTTGATCCTTATATTGCTGTAGGCCATGACGGTTTTTTGTGTTTCCACCACAGCATCCGTGATGGTCATTTTGGACACAAAGGGCCGCTCCTGACCGTTCAGTAAAATCTTGTGGTCATATTCAAACACAGCGGTTTTAAACATTTTTCCGGACAAGGTGAAAAATTCAGCCCTGATCCCTGTTTTTGTCTTTTTCGAGACCCAATACCGGATGCGGTCATAGGTCACGTTTTTATTGTTTGCCTTTAAATCAAAGAGAACACAGGGCTCATGGGTCAATACCTCTTCAGAGAAATTTTCAATGGTATAATCACCGGCATAATTGGTGGAGGCAATATCTCCGTTGGAGGCCCCTCCCAAAAGTTTTTGCCGGGGTGAAATCGGAACCGGTTTGGAAAGACCGGGTTTGATGAACCACATATTCCGGTCTTTCATGAGAAGCTTTCTTCCTTTTACATTGGAAGGGGATTGATACACGGCCAGGCTATTGGTTTCTTTCACCAGGACGGTCAGGCTGTTGGCCTCGGTTTCCGTTTCAGTATGGCTTTCAATATCAATGTCCCATTCAAGGCCTGAACTGTTGCCGCGGGAAAGATCGGATTCTTTCAAGAGGGCCGTGGCTTTTTCAAGATCCATGGGTCCCTGGGCCAAAGTGTCGGCTGCTACGGCCATTGAAGCCGTAAAAATCATCAGGATAAATATAATCAGTTTAAGAGGGTTCATTTTGAATTTCCTTTTTTACACATGGGTTAAAGATTGAACCACATTTTGTTTGGCTGCCCGTCTGGCTGGAAGTATGGCGCTTAACAAGGCAAGACCGGTCATGAAAACAATCAGAACCATAAGGCTTTGGGGTAAAAAATCCACCATCAGCGGAACCGGAGACGAATTGCCCGGCGGAATATAAGAGGGCCGGGTATAATCAATGATGGCCCAGACAAGAGTGTGGATGCAAAGTCCGAAAATACATCCGCCTAGACCCAAAAGCCCGCCTTCTGCAGCAAAAAGAAAACTGATGCCCCTTCTTTTTAACCCAAGCGCCCTTAAGGTTCCGATTTCCCTTGTCCGTTCAATCACGGCCATGCCCATGGTATTGGTGGTGCTCATGATCACAATGATAAACACAATGGTAAAAATAAAGAGAAAAATCAGGTCAAACATGTTCCGGACGCTCTTGTAAAACAGAGACAATTCTTTCCAGGTTTTAAATTCTACGGCAATATGATGGGAAGAAAGTGTTTCTGCCAGTTCTGCTTTGACGATATCGGTGTTCTGCCAATGGTCCAGCAGGAGAACAACGCTGTCAGCCTTTTTGGTATCATAAAAGGATTGGGCAAAGGAAAAGGGGACTTTGATGAATTTATCGTTTGTGTCGGCAATTCCTGTATTATAAGTCCCATTGATATGGATATCCATGGCATTCATCTGACCGCTCAGGGTCGCACCCATGACCACGCCGTCCTGTCCGGCAGAGAGTTCAAGCTGTCCGGCAAGACCGTCGGCCATTTCAACGGCAGCTTCATTTTCTGAATTCAAGGGGTTGCCAATGACGGTCTGAAAACGATAAAAATCGCCTTTGATTTGTTTTTCATGTTCAGGCACTACCCCTGATGCAATAAAGATGGTGGAGGTTTTTCCGTTGGACACAAGCCCGGATATGGCAAGCCGGGGGCTTGCCAGAGTCACGTGCTTGTTTTCCAGGGCAAGACGGGTGATTTTTTCCAGGTCATCGCCGGTGATCATATAGGCGTCAGGATCGGATTTGCCATGGGCTTCCCAGCCTTTGGCATATAAGGTCAGATGACCGATGCCGGCCCCGTGGATGGCCGAGGCTCTCAGGCCTTCATAAATGCTGTGGATATACCCCTGGAACAGGGCAATTGCGGCAAATCCAAATCCGATGGCCATGAGGGTGACAAAGGTTCTTCGTCTGCTTTTTAAAATATTTCTAAAGGCGAGCTTTAGGAAGTGTATGAATTGATTCATGGTTTTTCTCCTTTAATTAATTGGGCAGGTCTGAAATATGCCCGTCTTCAAGCCTGACAAGCCGGTTCATGCGGTCCAGCAGTCTCTGGTCATGGGTGGAAAACAAAAATGTAGCACCTTCTGATTGGTTCAGTTTCTGCATGATTTCCATGATGCCGATGGAGGTGGCAAGATCAAGGTTGGCCGTGGGTTCGTCTGCAATAACCATTTCAGGGTCTGTCACAAGAGCCCTGGCAATTGCCACCCGCTGCCGCTGCCCCCCGGACATCATATCCGGCCGGTTAAAGGCAAGCTGTTCCAGCCCTACCTGTTTTAGCCGTTCCATGGCTTTTTTTTTGGCCGCTCTTGTTTTTTCATTTCTAATCTGCAAGGGCAGCATGACATTTTCCAGGGCATTCAACACCGGGATCAGGTTGAAATTCTGAAAAATAAAACCGATCCGGTTGTTCCGGTATTCGGATTTTTCATTATCCGACATTTTTGAAACATCATCTCCGTTGATGAAAATTTTCCCTGAGCTTGGTTCATCAATGGTGCCGATGAGATTTAAAAGAGTAGTTTTGCCGGACCCGGAAGGGCCCCATATCGCCGTGAATTCACCTTTGTTAAAACTTAAACTGACATCAGTTAAAGCCGTCATGGGCGTTTTGCCAAGATAATAATGCTTGTTTATGCCCTGAAGTTCTATGAGTTTCATGCTTACTCCTTTTTATGCGGTTAACAGGTTGCTTTTGAACAGAGGATAAGCAATAGACGGGAAGGTTTCAAACCCCATGAGATGAATGGTCAAAAAAAGGGGATCAAAGGGTTTTTTCAGGGGTGAATGAAACAGGTCACATAAAATCCGTGATATAGATGTTCTCTTGGATCTCCTGGCCAATGGTTGAAAAAGGCCTTATCCCGTAATCATGACCCGGATAAAGAAAGGTATCGGGCGGAAGGGTGATGATCCTTTCCTGAATGGATCGGATAAGGGTTGGAAAGCTGCCCCCGGGAAGATCGGTTCTTCCGGCGCTTCCCACAAAGAGAGTGTCTCCCGAAAAAAGACAGTTGTGGGCATAAAGGCAGATGGAACCGGGCGTATGGCCGGGAGTGTGGATGATCTTGATCTCAAGGGTGCCCACGGTCAGGATATCCCCGTGATGAAGGTCCATGTCGATGGCAAGTCCTTTGTCCTTATAAAACAATTTATCATCCACATGCATGGCCACGGGTATTTTATAGTGCCGGGAAAGGGAATCATTGCCGAATATATGATCCCGGTGGCCGTGGGTATTGATGATATACTGGGGAATGATTTTGTCATGATCCATTGCCCGGATGATTTTTTCATCCTCCCCGCCCGGATCTATGATCATCCCTTTTTTTGTTTCCGGGCAGGCAACAATATAGGTATTGACGGCAAAGGACCCCACATTCAGGCAATGGATGATTGTGTTTGGCATAATACTCCGGCTTATCCTTGAAAAGGTTATTTTTTTATTGTAACCGTATCCACCGCTTCTTTGGCCATGTCATAGGCTGTATAGGTCAGGGTGTTGTTTTCTACACGGATGGACTGGAACCAGACCCCGTAGGTCATGGTTTTTCCCATGAGGTGGTCATACCGGCGGCTGGCCGGGTAATATTTGGGCCCGCTGTTTGAAATGATATATATGGTTCCTTTTTCCGTGTCGGAAACCAGGGCATTGTTTTTCAGTTTTTTTGTCCGGGCATAACTGTGATGATGCCCCTGCAATACAAGGTCAACCGCATAGCGGTCAAAAACAGGAAGAAAGGCCTCCTGCATTTCTGTGGAATTTCTTCTGTCAATCACGGAATATATGGGGTGATGCATGGCCACAACGGTCCATGGCTGTTTGTTTTTCGATAGGATCATTTCAAGCCAGGCTGTCTGTTCCGCTAAATTTTCAACCCCGCTCAGGATGATAAAACATACGCCCTGGTAATTAAAACTGTAGACGACTTCCTTAAGATCCTTGGGGCCATTCTCAGGAAAAGTGAACTGGGGCCGCCATAAATGGGAGATGGTCCGGGCAGCGCCCGGAATGACAGATTGCCAGCCGGGGTATTCGTGGTTGCCCGGAGCAAGAACCAAGGGAACGGTTCTGGGGATAAAGCTTAAAGCTGAGAAGAATTCATCCCATTCCCGGTCGTCCAGCCCATTGTCCACCATATCACCGGTGAACAGCCAAAACCTTGCACCGGGTTCTTTTTGAAAGGCCGACCGAAAGAGCTGGGAGCCCATGGAAAAAATGTCTTTCTGGATGTCCCCGAAATACAGAAAGACAAAGGGCGCTGGTTTTTCAAATGCGGTCTTAAACTGGCTCCATTCACTCCATGTCTGATCATCCCCGACGCGGTAGGCATAGATCACCTCCGGGGTCAATTCACTGAAGATAAGGGAATGCTGGAATACGCTGGTTTGATCGTTCAGGGCCAAAACAGAAGACAGGGCCGGGAATGTTTTGGGGTTTTTTTCGGGATTTAAAAGATCGGCCAAAGGAATGATTTCTGCCCTGGGAAAAGCGCCCGGAGCCCTGGTCCGCCAGGTAACGGCCATGCTGTTGAAAGGGGTTTCGGTCATATTCAGCACCACCCGTTCAGGAATGGCAGGGATCTTGTTCTCACCGGAAAACCCACTGTTGCACCACAGGAACAGACATAAGCCGGTAATGATGATATGCCGGCATAGTTTTGAATACCCGGCCATTTTATCCTCTGCTCCATATTGATTTGGCCCATCCCAATATCCCTTTTTGGGGTTTTTTAACCGGGCCGGATGTCTTTTCAAAGGATTGATCCGTCAATGTATTGATTTTTTTTTGCTGCGGCCGGGATTCCTCAGGCGGTTGCCCCACGCTGCCGATCTTGTCTTTCATCGCATCCATGACTTCTTTGAAGAGGGATTCCTGAACCTCTTTTTTTGAAATTTTCAAACCGGGTTTTTGACCGAAAAAAGTGGAAGATAAATCCATTTTTACACCATCACCACTGCATCCGATCCCTGAGTTTTCCGCAAGAACATAGGCAAACTGGGTCAGCCCTGCTATGATCCTGTATTCCGGGGGGGCGGATTCCGGCATCTGGTGAAATGCAATTCCTTCGCAGACCATGGCCGGAAGATTCCAGGTCTGCAAGACTCTGGCAGCCACAAGGGCGTCCGTGGTTCCGAACACATCTTTTTCCACCTTATATAAAGACGTCTTAAGATCCCTGGCTTTTTTGACGCATTTGGAAAAATCATCCGGAAAATGAATGGCCAGCAACAATTTGCCAAGGCTGTGAAGCATCCCGGCCATGTAGAGGTCCCCCGGCAACACCTCCATCTCATAGGCAGGATGGCCGAGGAGCCGGTTTGCAACCGCACAAACCCAGGAATGAGACCAGAATTTATTGTAAGAAAAACCTTCAATATCGGGAAACTTGGGGAGCATTTTCTGGAAAAAATAAAGACCCACCGTGTTTACCGTGTCCACAAGACCGATTCGGGTGATGGCAGCCCTCAGACTGACGATTTTTTCCAGCCGGCCATAAAACATTGAATTGGACAGCTGAAGAATTCTCGTAAAAAGCCCGGGGTCCGACTCAACAAGTTTGACAAAAGAGGGGACATCGATTTGATCTTCAGGCTGCCGGATCATTTCAAGAATTTTTCTGCCATTGTCCGGAATCATGGGAATGTTCACACTTGTCAGCAAAATTTCATGGGCAATGCTGAATGCAATTGTCTTTTCTCCAACCAGGGTGGTTTCCATTTTTTACAGAACTCCTTAATTTGTGAACCCGGCTAAGACATAGCCGCATCGAGTTTTCATTTTATTGTTTATTAAGTCACACCCGGGCAGAAGATTCAAGCAGAATTGCGCCTCAATTCCGAGATAACATGCCATTCTATGAGCTGCATCAACGGCAACGCCCATAATGACCGATATCAGAAAACATTAAATTGCCGACTCGGAGCAAACTATATCATTCCCACCGGATTGGCAGTGATATTTCCTGGGAGTTGGCAACCCTGTCAGATGAGAACAAAGTCCAGTATCCAGAAAATACAGCTTTGGGGTTTTGACAGGCCTTTTGGTTGCATTCCCTGTGGGTCCGGGTCAGTATTTCATATCCATTTTTTACAAAACGTCTTGTTTAAAGGCCTGCTGGAATAGTAATTTTGATAAAGATGGCAATACGCCAGAATGAACACTTTAAAAAAATATGAGGTTTTTATGATCAGTCTGAAAGATCTTGATCCACAATAAATTGTGAATGAAAAAGGCGAAAAGAAATCAGTGATCTTATCAATTGACGGATTTGAGGAACTTCTTGCAGATTTGGAAGATCTGGCTGCGATTGCTGAAAAAAAGTATGAGCCAACAATCACCCACGAAGATCTCAAAGCACAATTGAAAAAATGACGGCCTCTTATAAAATCATCAGGAAAGCTCTTTTCAATCTATCTCTCTTGATCCTTGGCTATCTACATCAATTGTCCAAGAATAGATTTTGTGGCATTCAGGGCTATTGTCAAAGCTTCTTTGCAAATGGAATCATCAGGATTATAATTCGGAATTACACTCCCGATTGGGTATTTTGAGGGAAGGTATATGGAATTTAGAAAATCACAATCATCATCGGAAAGATCAATTTCAATATTTTTCTTTTTTAATAACATTTTCAATTCAAGAATATCATGTGTCTTTTTAAATTGAATATCATTTTCTATTAAAATGGCTTTTAACGCTTTTTCAACTGCCTGCTGAACATTTTGCAAACAAGGATTATACAATTTGCTTTCTAAAAGGATTTTGCCGGAATTGAGATTTTCGGCAGAGTATCTTACCCATATTTTAGTTTCATCTTTCAAATATCACTTCCCCTGCTTCTATATCTTTTAAAAAAATCCCTTTTGCATCAGGCTGGATAGGAATTATGTCATAAGGAATTTTTGTTATTAATTCACGTATTAATTTTCTGTATTTCATAGATAATGCCAAATAGTGGCTGTTGCTGTTCTGAAAAACGGCAATATCAATGTCATTAGGGGTATCGGAATCAATAAAAGAACCAAACACAATGATCTTCTGGATTTCTTGCTCATGTGACAGCAGATTTTTAATCTGTATCTTGATTTCTTCTTTTTGTTTTTTAGAAAGCTTCAAATTTTTATCAGCTCCATAATATAAAAACCTTCAAATATTGATATGTTAAATGAGTTTAATGGGCGATGCTGTAATTGTCAATAAATCAAATTTTGAAGGAGTAGTCAAAAAAACCTCTATCCAGTGTCGGCCTGCCTGAAAGATTCTACTCTTGCTGAACTTGATTAGATCAGCAACAGGATTTCAGAACCGTCTTTTGCGGTTTTAATGGCATCCTTGATTGTTTCACCAGATACATCATCTGTTGCACCGGACAGATACTGGAATATGGTTTCAAAATCATGATGCTGCCTTTGATTTTATCATCGGTAAAAAAGGTCAGATCATACAGGTCAAAGCCAAAATTCGATAGATAGATGGCGAGTTCTTTCACGGGACTTGACAAACAGAGAAGACAACCGGATCGTATCCTTTAGCCATGATCGTTTCCCATGGCAGATCAACAACGGAATCACAATGGGCTGTGTGTCTCTTTTTTTTCTTCTGCTTTATAAACAACCGCCATATCTTCACCATATATTCCAGGATCTGGAGATGGACACTCATGGTCCATCAGCCCCAATAAATGACCCGGAAGGGAGTGCTGAAAAAAGCTCCGGGCATTTTCC
The DNA here is from genome assembly GCA_964635025.1 of uncultured Desulfobacula sp. Taxonomy (GTDB): domain Bacteria; phylum Desulfobacterota; class Desulfobacteria; order Desulfobacterales; family Desulfobacteraceae; genus Desulfobacula. The sequence goes on from CAZWMY010000070.1 coordinate 15,142, forward strand.
AGATTGCTCCATGTCTCCCGGAAAAGCTTGTCATGGGATAAAAAAGATGCTCCTTGATTCGGGCTAAGCTATATTCTCCCAGCCGGAATGGCCATGATATTCTCCGGGCGAAGCAATCTTTTTAAACTCAATGGGGTATACGGTTCCATCCTTTATTATAAGAAGGTCGATTTCTTTTTGATCCTTGTCCCGGCTTCAAGGGTTTCAGGTGTTGACCATTCCGTTAAATAGGTGCAAAGCCCGATATCAGAAAAGCATTCAAATCCAGCCCGGAGCAAATTCAATCTAACATGTTCAGATCGGTTATTTGTTGGAGCAATTTAAAATGATTGTCAAGCGAATATAATTCACAGCTATTCTGGATGGCGTTTTGTGCAATGATCAAATCTGGAATTCCAATTCCATGCATCCCTTTCTTCAGGCAATGGTGTTGGATGTCAATGAGTTGATCCCAATTGATATTCAATTCCAGCTTATCAATCGAATACAAAAGATCGATAATTTTTCGTTGTTTTTTGATTTTTAAAAAAGGGATTAATTCAGCAAGGATGATATCATTTATAACCAAGGTATTGTCATCAATATAAGAATCCAGTTCCCCAGAGTTTTTTCCGTCCCTGAAATAGTCAATCCATACAGAGCTATCCACTAAGACCAGCATTTCTATTCCGTAATTGGTCTAAGTCAATATCAAGGTCAACCTTGCCTTTATATCTCTTTAAACCGGCAATTCTGTTTTTTCTGATGAACTCTTCCAGAGCGATGATAATGACTTTGGTTTTTGTTTCGATACGACCGGCTTTCATCGCATCAATCAATAATTGTTCAGGCAAATCCAGTGTAGTTCTCATTATCAGGCCTCCTTATATGCATAAATTTATTATTTTGTGCATAGGATGTCAAGTTTTTTAAAGAGGGATAAAAAAGGTGCTCCCCAATCTGGAAAAAGCTATATTATTCCCAACCGGAATAGGATCGTCCAGAGCAGGGCTCAAATTTATTGATGACCATCGACAATTCTTTTATGATGAATTATAAATTTAAAATGTCGGGTATGACTTTCTCGATAGTATAAAAATTATCATCCATGTTGCCTGCTGGGCGCATGAGTCTGGCTCGATATATCCCATAAGCCGGTGCTAAAAGGGATTGAGGCATAATTCCGGTTAAATCTAAACATCAGAACGGATGGATTAGTATGTCCGAAGCTCATTCAGAACGTCAGGTAATTTTTCAACCAGATACAAAGGCAGGGAAAGCAATTTGTAATCTGCTTGTTTGATTCCGTTTCCGCTATTGATTTGGTGGGACACATCCTGAATATTTGCAGGGTTCAGGTCAAACCTGACAGCCAGCCGGGTGTTTTTTTTCGTTGCAAACTGTTGCAGGGATTTTAATGAGCCGCTTTTCCCTGATTTTACTTCAATCGGGATGATCAGCGGACCCTGGGAAACGACATAATCCACTTCTGCATTGGATGTTTTGGCCTGCCTGACCCAATAATTCAAAGACGGAGACAGGGTTTGAACCGACAGGAGATGCTGGCCGATGAATTGTTCGGCAATGGCGCCCTCATTGACAAGCTCGTGATCCGGAAGGGACTGAAGCAGTGCCCAGTCATTGCCGCAGATGTGGTTCATGATCCCTATATCCATAAACAGCAATTTATAAACCGTTTCCTTGATATCTGCGTTCAGTGGAAGCCCGGAGCAATGACTGTGATAAACCTTGTGGCATATTTTCGCTTTTGTGAGAAGTTCAAGGGCCTCTTTGACATTTTTTGATGGATGTTCACGGGAGATATTGCTGTATTTTACTTTTTCTCCGATCATTCTCGGGATGGTCCTAAAAATTCTCTGCATCAGGGCAAGCTGATGCGATTGAGCATATTTTGAAAAATCATCCTGATAGGTTTCTGTGATTGAGCGGTGAATATCAGCTACATCCTTCATGGAGCCGGTATCGCACCATATTTTTACGGCTTCCGGCATTCCGCCGGCAAGAATATATTCCCTTTGTCTTTTTTTAAGTTTTTCATGGGCTGTCAGCGGCAAAGGGGCGGCAGCCGTTGAAAAATGTTCGATATATCCGGCCAGTGGCGGTTCAACTGCGGTAATGAACTCGGTGAATGTCATCGGCCCAAGGTGCATGTATTCAATTCTCCCAACCGGCATTGGAAAAGAATGATTGGATAGGGTAAACTCCAAAAGTGAACCTGCTGCAATAACCGGCAAGTTTTTTTTCTCTTCAAAAAAATACCGGAGAAGCTGGATTGCATGGGGGGTGGATTGAATCTCATCAAGAAAGAGCAGGGTATCCGGGGCAGATACGGATATTCCGCCGAGTGCTTCTATTTCTCTTAAGGCAGAGTCAATATCAAGCGTTTTAAAAATATCATCCAGAAACAGATGACGTTCCAGATTGATTTCAATGAGATTCATCTTTTTTTTTCTGGCAAATTCCCGGACTAATGTGGATTTTCCAACCTGGCGAGCCCCTCTCAGCACCAGGGGTTTTCGGTTGGATTTATTGAACCATGTTTCAAGATGGATTTCTGCAAAACGATTCAGCATAATTAAACACCCCCGTATTTTTTTAATTTCAATATCAAAACACCGGGGTATTGTCAATCGTTATGAGGCTAAACTGAGGGTGCCGTATCCGGAGATTGCAGTCTCCGGGCAGACAGATGAGTTTACAACTTTGATGCCGCAGAATATTGGCAAAACCCTTATCGCAGGACCTGCCTGGTAAACTTTATCCGATTTCTATACGCTGCGCCAGATGCGTCGAGGGTAAGTCCTCTCTGCGGTGTCCCAATTGAGGATTTTGGCTTATCGCCTGCAATGCTTCGTTGATCATATCGCGGTAGGTAATAAGCTGGTTTCGGCCCCAAGTTTCACCCGTGAACCGCAGTATATCGATGAAGTCCTGACGTGCTCTCGGCGCGAGCTTAAGTGGCAGAGGCTTATGGGAGGACATCAGGGTCCATCGGTCGGTTGCTGTGCATGGAACTGATGGCGTTTTCGGTAATGTCGGTTAGGGCGTCGGGGGTATAATCGACCCCTTCACCACCGTCAAGCTGGTCATTGCCTTTTTTGATGGCTGCATACCAAGCCGCAATCCGGATTTCCTCGGCTTCCATGCGTCGAAGAGCATCACGAATCACTTCGGTAGCGTTGCCGTAGAAACCTCTGGCGACCTTTCCCTTGATAAAGCCTTCCATCTCAGATGAAAGATTAATGTGCATGGTCATAGTTTCGATCTCCTGTTGGTATATGTACATATACTATCCATATTATGGATAGTATGCAAGTCAAAAAGACAGCTTTTTCAACCTTGAAAAGCTATGTCATCCCCACCAGAATAGACATGGTGTTCCCGGTCAGGGGAAGGGACTGATCCGTCAGACAAATCACCCTCCGCCTGAGGCAACCGGTATATTAAGCTTTTGAAGCAAGCTGAAATGCCTGACAGTATGTTCCCAAGCCGAAGTGGTCTTTTAAACTTCAATCCGGGAATTGAACGAAAAAAACGAGGTAAAAGAAACCAGCCTTGCAATGCCCCTTTCCATATTGACCGAAAAGGATATCACCTTACCCAAATTATTAACTTGCGATAAGTGGCCCAATGAACTATATTCATCATATGGAATTCGAATGGGATCGGGACAAAAGCGAGAAATGCTTTGCTGAGCGAGGCTTTGATTTTGCCTATGCTATCCAGGCTTTTTTTGATCCTGATCGTGTTGTGCAAAAAGATATCCGGTACGACTATGGGGAAAATAGCTACCAATTAATAAGCAAGATCCAAGGGAGTGTGTTTGTAATTATATTCACTCCACGTCATAATGCGATTCGCATCATTTCGGCGCGTAAAGCCAACAAACGGGAGGTCAAACATTATGAAGATACAACGCGTGACAATTGATCCCGACACTGCGTCCTTGATTGCCATAGGACGCATAGACACTGATCGTGTGGATGCCACCACTGAAGAAGAGATAGCTCATCAAAAAGCGGCCGACAAAGCAGAAGCCATGCAGGATGCGGCAAAATATGCACGACGGGTAAGAAAACGCCTTGGCCTGACCCAGGCTGAGCTTTCTCTGCGCATTGGGGTTTCAATAGATACCATCCGCAATTGGGAACAGGGGAAACGATGTCCAACGGGTGCGGCCCGGTCTTTGTTCAAGATACTTGATAAAGCACCCGAAGCCTCTCTTGCTGCCCTTGATTAGACAATGAATGAAAAACACTTTGTCTCCCTGAAAAGCTTGTCATGGGATAAAAAGATGCTCCTCGATCCGGATCAAACTAAATCATTCCCACCGGAATGGCCATGATGTTCCCCGGGCGAAGCAGTCTTTTTAAACTCAATGGGGTATATGGCCCCATCCTTATTATAATAAGAAGGTTGATTTCTTTTTGATTCTTGCCCCGGCTTCAAGGGTTTCAGGTGTTTACCATTCCATTAAATAAGTACAAAGCCCGGTATCAGGAAAATAAAGTTTCGGGGTTTTGACAAGCCTTTTGGTTGCATTGCTATTGTAAGGCTCAAGCAGGTAGATTGTGCCATAAAAACATCCAATATATCACTACTATTGAAAGGTTGAATGTGTTTCGTTCGATAATGGGTGAATCATCCTGATCTTATTATACAAATCTTCATTATCTATGGCCATGTCCACATCATAGTCGTTTTGCAATCCAAGCCAGAACTCAACAGATGTGCCAAAGTATTTTGAAAATCTTAAAGCAGTATCAATTGTTATCCCTCTTTTTTTATTAACTATTCCGCTTATTTTCATTTGGCTGACATCGATATCTTTTGCCAGTTTATATTGGCTGATCCCCAGCGGCTTGATAAATTCTTCAAGCAGAACCTCACCCGGATGGAGTGCTTTAATTTTGTTTTTCATTTTGACACATCCTTTAGTGGTAATCCACTATTTCAACATCATAGGCATCTGGATTTGTCCAACTGAAGCATATGCGCCATTGATCATTGATCCTGATGCTGTAACGATCGTTTTTGTCCCCTTTCAATTTTTCCAGCCTGTTGGAAGGAGGGGTTCTCAAGTCATTTAAGCTTTGGGAGTTTTTCAGCATTCTTAATTTCCTGAAAGCTGATGTTTGAACATCTTTTGACCATTTTTTTGAAAAGCATCTATTAAAAACCTTTTCAGTTTCTTTGCATTTAAAAGACTTGATCATGGTATAAAATATATAAAATATGATAGTATTGTCAAGCAGTAGTGTTCAAAAGGGATAAAAAGCCAAGATGGCTTTAACCCGGATATTTCATGAGACATAGAAATCGGATCGTTGAGTAGCAATTTT
>CAZWMY010000071.1:0-20191 GCA_964635025.1 uncultured Desulfobacula sp.
TGGCGGCGTCGGCGCCTAGCGCTCAGACACCGGAATCATCTACTATGAATGGGGGAAATACTTTAACCGATCCATGGCCGGTGAACATACCACTCTTCTTCTGGGCTGGACCGGAGACAATGGCGACCCAGACAATTTCCTTGCCGTTCTCTTGGGCTGTGATGCCGTCGGCAATGCCAACCGCGCCCAGTGGTGCTATAAACCCTTTGATGATCTGATCAAAAAAGCCGTTCTGGTCTCTGATCAGAAAGAAAGAACCAAATTGTACGAACAGGCTCAGGTTGTTTTCAAAGAGCAGGCTCCCTGGGTCACCATTGCCCATTCAGTTGTATTTAAACCCATGAGCAAAAAAGTAGTTGATTTTAAAATCGATCCTTTCGGCGGACACGTTTTCTACGGCGTAGACCTGAAAGAATAAGGGTCTGATGTAATTCATATTGGCGGTACAATGCCATTTCCGGCGTTGTACCGCCACTTTAATGTTAAACACGTGGTGCCATTATGGTTCAATTTTTTCTTAGACGGTTTTTTCATGTTTTCCCGGCTTTTATCGGTGTGACCCTCCTGACATTTTCCCTTATTCATCTGATTCCCGGAGATCCGGTTGAACTGCGCGCCGGGGAGCGGGGCATCGATCCGGCAAGGCATGCTGAAATAAAGGCGGAGATGGGTCTTGATAAACCCCTCTACGCTCAGTATTTCATGTATATCGGCAATGTTTTCAAAGGAGACCTGGGTAAATCCTATGTCACCAAAAAACCCATTGTTGAAGAGTTTTTTACCCTTTTCCCTGCCACGCTTGAACTTTCCTTCTGCGCCATGATTTTTGCAACCCTGTTCGGACTCCCGGCCGGCATTATTGCAGGCGTCAAAAGAGGCACCCCATTTGACCATACCATCATGGCAGCCTCTCTGACCGGGTATTCCATGCCCATATTCTGGTGGGGATTGTTAATGATCATTTTCTTTTCCGTTTTTCTTGGCTGGACCCCGGTGGCAGGAAGATTGTCCGCCATCATGTGGATCGATATGGATACAGGCTTTATGCTCATTGACAGCCTTAGGTCTGATGAACCCGGCGCCTTTCGATCCGCTTTAAGTCATCTCATCCTGCCCTCCATTGTGCTTGGAACCATTCCCCTTGCCGTTATTGCCCGCATGACACGGTCCTCCATGCTTGAAGTCTTAAAGGAAGATTATGTCAGAACCGCAAAAGCCAAAGGATTATCCGGCCGGCGGGTAATCCTGGTCCATGCATTAAGAAATGCCATGATCCCGGTGATTACCGTTATCGGTCTTCAAACCGGTACGCTTTTGGCCGGCGCCATTCTGACGGAAACCATATTTGCCTGGCCCGGAGTAGGGAAATGGATACTTGAATCCATCGGCAGGCGGGATTATCCGGCGATTCAGGGCGGGATTCTGATTATAGCCACATTAATTATCTTTGTGAATCTCGGTGTGGATGTTCTCTATGGCATTATAAATCCGCGGATTCGATATACCAGTTAGAACAGGAATTCAACATGAGCGAAATGACTACCATCACCCAGGAGATTCCGACGCCTCCTCACCCTTTAAAAGAATTCTGGAAATATTTCAGTGAGAACAAAGGCGCTGTGGTCGGGTTATGCATCATCATCATTGCAATTTTTCTTGCTGTTTTTGCAGATTATATTGCCCCTCACAGCCCCTTTGACCAATACCGGGAAGCCATTTTACAACCGCCTTCCTGGGCGGCCGGCGGCAGCAGCCAATTTCTTCTCGGCACTGATGATGTGGGCCGGGACATTTTATCCAGACTGATTCATGGTGCGCGGCTGAGCCTTTTTGTGGGGGTTATTGTGGTAACCCTCTCCCTTGCTGCGGGTATTATTTTCGGAGTAACGGCAGGATATTTCGGCGGGATATTTGAAATTCTTGTCATGCGGCTCATGGATATTATCCTGGCCTTGCCCAGCCTCTTGCTGGCCCTGGCCATTGTCGCCATACTGGGTCCAAGCCTTCAGAATGCCATTTTATCCATTGCCGTTGTTGTGCTGCCCCATTATGTCCGGCTGACCCGGGCCTCGGTCCTGTCAGAAAAAAGCAAGGATTATGTGACAGCATCAAGAGTCTGCGGATCAGGTCCTTTCAGAATGATGTTTGCCGTGCTTCTTCCCAATTGCATGGCTCCCCTGATTGTCCAGGCGACTTTGGGGTTTTCAACAGCCATCCTCGACGCCGCAGCCTTAGGCTTTCTCGGCATGGGGGCCCAGCCGCCCACACCTGAATGGGGTGCCATGCTGGCCAATGCCTTGCAGTTTGTTCAAAGCGCTTGGTGGGTGGTCACCTTTCCCGGGCTTGCCATTCTGATTACGGTGCTGGCCTTCAACCTTGCAGGCGACGGTCTTCGGGATGCGCTTGATCCGAAAATGAAACGGTAAATCATGTCAGTTGAGAAAAATATGAATCAAATATTAGAAATCAAAAATCTTTCTGTGGATTTTGACGGGTTTAAAGCCGTGCTGGATGTGGACCTGACCCTGGACAAGGGAAAAGTCCTGGGCGTTGTGGGGGAATCGGGTTCAGGCAAAAGCGTCACCCAGCTTGCCCTGATGGGACTTATCCCCTACCCCGGTGTGATTGAGGCGGATACGCTGATCTTCAATAACCACGATCTCTTGAAGATGTCCAAAAAAAAGAAACGTCAGATCACGGGTAAAGAAATCGCCATGATTTTTCAGGAACCCATGTCAAGTCTCAACCCCTGCTTTACCGTGGAATTCCAGTTGACGGAAACCTTGAAAATTCATGAAGGCGGCACAAGAAAACAATTGCGCGCCCGGGCCATTGAATTGCTGAAACAGGTGGGAATTCCGGCACCCGAAGACCGGATGAAGAGTTTTCCCCACCAGTTATCCGGCGGGATCAGCCAGCGGGTCATGATTGCCATGGCCATTGCCTGCAACCCCAAGCTTCTGATTGCAGATGAACCCACTACAGCCCTGGATGTCACCATCCAGGCCCAGATTCTGGATCTTCTGATCAGCCTTCAGAAGGAAAAAAACATGGCCATGATCCTGATCACCCATGATATGGCTGTTATCGCGGAAACCGTCGAGGATGTGGTGGTCATGTATGCCGGTCAGGTCGTGGAAAAAAACACGGCCCATAATCTTTTCACAGCCCCGAGACACCCCTATACAGATGCGTTATTGGGCTCACTGCCTGAACGCAACGTCAATTCCAAAAGACTGCCGACAATCCCGGGTGTTGTGCCGGGCAAATATGATAAACCGGCAGGATGTCTTTTCCATCCCCGGTGCCGGTTTGCAAAGGAAAAATGCTCAACCGTGCCCCCGGCATTAACCAAGGAAGGCGACAGTGCCTACAGATGCCATTTCCCATTGATAAACGGAGTCCCCCAGTATGAATGACAAGACAATTATTAAAGCCCGGGATCTGAAAAAATATTATATCATCAAGGATGGGGTGTTTTTTAAAAGATCATTGACATTAAAAGCACTGGATGGTGCATCGTTTTCCATAAAACCGGGTGAAACCTTTTCAGTGGTGGGGGAATCAGGGTGTGGAAAATCCACTCTTGCACGGTTGATTACCATGATTGAAAGACCGACTTTCGGGGACTTTGAGGTGGATGGGATCAATGCTGTCACCAGCGATCCGGAAGCTATGAAGGCCCTGAGAGAAAGAGTTCAGATCGTTTTCCAGGACCCATACGGATCACTGAACCCCAGAAAAAAAGTGGGGGCCATCCTGGAAGAGCCTCTTTTGATCAATACAACACTCAATGCGGAAGAGCGCCGGGAAAAAGCATTGGCCATCATGGACAAGGTCGGTCTCAGAAGAGAACAGTATTCAAGATATCCTCACATGTTTTCAGGCGGACAGAGACAGCGGATTGCCGTTGCAAGGGCATTGATGCTGAACCCGAGCCTTGTGGTGGCCGATGAACCGGTATCCGCCCTGGATGTTTCGGTTCAGGCCCAGGTTTTAAATCTTCTCATGGATCTTCAGGACGAGATGAATCTAGCTTATCTCTTTATCTCCCATGATTTGAGCGTTGTCCGGCTGATTTCCGACCATGTCATGGTCATGTATCTGGGAAGACCCGTGGAACAAGGTGAAAAAGAGATTATTTTTGGAAACCCGATCCATCCCTACACGAGAGCGCTGCTTGCCGCAACACCCCACGTGGATCGAAAAGACCGCACCAAACGAATCATCCTGACCGGAGAAATCCCTTCCCCGCTGAACCCTCCCTCGGGGTGCACCTTTCATAAGCGATGTGTTCACATGACCGATCTCTGCAAGGAGACAGCTCCGGAATTCCGGTCAGTGGGAGACAGAATGGTCTCCTGTCATCACGCGGAAAAATTCTGCTGAAATAATCTGATTTTAAAAAACCCCCGATCAACCGAAAATTTTCCGGTTGATTTTTATGAATTATCATAGTAGTTACTAAAATAGCCACTATTTTATAAAAGATGCTTTTTTCAAATTGCCTGAAGGGGAGGGAAAATATAAATGACAAACGATGTAAAAGATGCCGTTAAAGCCGGAATCCCGATTTTTATCGGGTATGTTCCCGCAGCTGTTGCCTTTGGAATATTATCCAAAGGCTGCGGCATCACCCTTTTGGAGTGTTTTTTATTTTCCGCTGTTGTCTTTGCCGGAGCCAGCCAGTTTATTGCCCTGAACATGCTGATGACGGGCATGGGGCCGGCCGGTATCATACTCACCACATTGCTGGTGAATTTCAGGCATTTTCTCATGAGCGCCTATCTGTCTACGAGGCTTGCCAGGATGACCAAAAAAAACATTTTCCTGATGGCCTTTGGAGTAACCGACGAGGTGTTTTCCGTTCTTTCCTTTAAAAAAGAAACTCTGTCGGCAAAATTTGTATTCATCCTGCAATTGTCGGCCTACAGCGCCTGGGTTGGCGGGACAGTGGCAGGATATGTCCTGGGAGGATTTTTACCGGAAATCCTGACCAAAAGCATGGGTGTTGCCCTTTATGCCCTTCTTTTGGCCATTCTTTTGCCGGAAATCAAACAATCCGTCAAGATCCTGATCCTGGCCATTGGTTCAGGGGTTTTAAATACCCTGCTTATCAAGCTTGATATGCTCCCCAGCGGCTGGAATATCATTGTGTGTATTCTTGTCATTGCCCTGGCAGGATCGTTTTTCATCACCGGGGAAACTAAGGAGAAAGAAGTTTATGAATAGTCTGATTCCGCTTATTTTCGGTATGGCCGCCGTTACCTACGGCCCTCGGCTGATGCCCTTTCTTCTGATGACCAACAGACGGATTCCTGGCCGGGTGGATGCTTTTTTAAAATGCATCCCTGCGGCCGCCATTGGAGCTTTAATCATCCCCGGCGCATTCCATGCAACACCGGACATGCCCATGGCGGCAGCTTCGGGAATGGCGTTTACCATGGCCTTTGGATTGTGGCGGGGAGGGATTATCATCCCTGTGCTGGGGTCTGTAGCCGTAACCTGCCTGATTTTATTTTTTGCCGGATAAAAGGTGAGAAAATGGATCAAATCGTATGCATAATGAACAACATGAAACGGCTCGGGTTCTCCGAATATGAATGCAAAGCCTATTTAAAGCTTCTGGAAGAATTCCCGTTAAACGGATATGCGCTGAGTAAAAGCTCCGGAATCCCCAGATCCAGGATCTATGAGGTCCTGAAAAACCTCATCGATAAACAGATGGTATTTGAACAGGCTGAAGAAAAAATTAAACTGTATTATCCGGTGGAACCGGAGATTTTTATAAAAAAACTCAAAACCCATTATGAAGACGTTTTTTCCAATATTTCCGAATATGCAGGCAAGCTTTTTAGGGAAAAAAAGCAGGACGACAGACTGGTTGTCATCAAAGGGCGGCAGAACATTATCAGCTTTTTAAACCTTTTGATAAAAGGGGCCGAAAAAAGGATTGCCATGTCTGTCTGGGAAGAAGAAATCCAGGATTTAACCCTGGAGCTTGAACATGCCTTAAAACGGGGGGTGATGCTCAGAGGAATCTATTTTGGAGAAAACCCCCCATATGAAAACCTGGTGCCGCACCGGCGCATCAAACGGTATATTGCCGAGAAAAAAGAAAGATATATGTCCATCATTATTGACAGGACCCATACCTTGTCCGGTATTGTTTCCAGGGGGGAAGACAGCAAAGTGACCTGGACCCGGGATGAAGGGCTTATTGAAATCAGCGAAGATTATATTGCCCATGATCTTATCGTGAATCTGTATTCCGCATCGTTGAGCAAAAATGACTATATTAAATTTGAAGAATTTGCCGATACGGTTCACAACCATTATTTCCGCTATTCCGACGAAGAATTTGCCGCTTATAAAAAATTAACATAAAGCCCATTATTTTTTCCATCCGCAAATGCAGGCAGGGCCTCCGATAAGGGTCTTGCCGCATTTTGGGCAGTTGCCGAAGGAGCCTGTGTGGATAGGTTTATCAACCTTCTGGTTGAGCAAATTCAGCTCATTGTTTTGAACCGGCTGGCCTGTGGCTGAATTTCTCGGGCCGGTCTGGCCCCGCCAGGTGCCGCCCCCTCCTTCAACCGGGGTTGAGACGGTTGGCGGGCTTGGAGGATTGGGTTTGATTCCGGTTTTGGGTGGAACGGCGGGCGGATTCATGGGCGGAATATTCAGACCAGGGGGCGGCTGGATATTCCTGTTATTGGGGTTTTGAGGCTGCTGCAATTGATTGTTCATCATATTGAGCATATTCCCCATCGCATTCATCATTTGCTGCTGCCGCTGGAGCTCGTCATAATAGGCCTGCTGCTGGCGTAACTGCTCTTCGTACAAGAGCTGCTGTTCATAGGCAGGATCGACACCGGGCGCAGGACCGGTGGTGGTCGACGGCGGTTTGGGAACATCAGGGAATTGATTTGCAAAAGGATCGTTGGAAAAGCCCTGCCGCGACGGCGGGGGCGGCACATCAGGAATCACATTGCTGCCGCTGTCCTTGGTCTCGGTTTTCCATTCGTCTGATGAATCCTTAAACCCGCCTGCACTTGAAACCGAATTGCCGGTTTTATTTTTAGGTTCGACAATGATAATGGTGGCAAGTCCCATGGCCTGTTCGGTCACGCAATAAATACTGACGGTTCCGGGTTTTAGCCCGGTGACCGAGGCAGTGCGGCCGCCTCCGCCCACAGATGCAAACCCGGGCAGATTGGCAAACCACTGAAAACTCATTCCGGCAACCACCTGGTTGGTGACTGGCCTTTCGGGAAAAAGGGCAATGGGGATGGCCGTCAACCCTACAGACTGACCCACCTCAATGGTGGCACCGGATGGAGACACCTGCAATTCCCGCAAAGGGGGTTCAGGCTGGGTTTGAGGCTGCTGCGGAGTAACAGGCTGGGGCTGGGGCGTCTGCACCACGGGCACATCCGGTTTTTTGGGGGGCGGCGGAAGACATTTGCTGACGGAAATGACCACATCCGTGCGGGGCCTGACCTTGGCATCCTTGCCTGGCTTTTGTTCCAGCACAATGCCGTCCGGCTGGTCATAGGGAACGTCTATCCTGGCCGGTTTGGGCTTCAGATCAACTGCTTCAATGAGCGACATGGCCTGTTTTTCCGTCATGCCGATAACACCCGGAACCGTGACGTAATAATCGGCATAGGCCCGGAGGATGACCGGTTCATGCTCAGCCACAATCACACCCGGCACAGGTTCCTGGGAATACACGATCCCTACGAGATTGCCCTTCTCCGGTTCCTTTGAACTGTCCACATCGACTTTAAAATGATAGGGGTCTCCTTTGGCGATTTTCAAAGCATCTTCTCGGGTCAGTAAATTCAATTTCGGCATGGTGAATTCGCGCAGTCTTATTCTCTTCAATTCAAACTCTTTTGTAAAAACACCCAGATCCGGGATTTTATCATACCGGCCAGTCACGCGGAGGCAAAGGATGCCTTTGCTTCGGGATTCCGGTGTCAGCAGAAAAGACTCCTCAGAATCTTTGAACAGGCTTCCGTCATCGGATTCCACCATGCCCACATCGATTTCGCCTTTGGCAGACGGGCCGTTTTTAAAGGAGAATTCAACCTTGACATCCTTGACCGCTGCCTCCTTCTCAAGATTTTGGATCACTACCCTCAGCTTGTACTGGTCTTTTTGGCCCGGCAAGCGGAGCATCTCAATATCCGTTTCCTCCATCCACAAGGCGCACAAGGCTGAGCGCCACACACAATAGGTGGCCTGGATGGCTGCCCACCAGTCTGCATATGGAACCTTTATATAATTACCCACGGCTTGATAAACCTGTGCTGCGACACCACCACTCATGGTGCCGAGTCCTATCTCAAGATCTTTTTGGAATTGCACCGTGTCGATGCGGGCTCCATTGGCATTGGAATCAAGGGCGTTGCGGGTGGCCGAGGCAAGCCTCTCGGCAATGCCGGCTATCCTGTCCCTTGGAGACTCACTGTTCAGCCAGTATGGCGCCTGAAACCCCTGATGCTGAAATTCAATCATCCATGCTGCGCTTTTTGCATTTTTATATGCCATCTCTACAAGGCCTTCATACAGAAAATGAGACCCTCTCATATCGCTGTAAAGCCTGTTTCCATCCCAGTAGGTCACATCAAACCAGTCCATGAGCGGATCATTGGCCTTGGCCAGGACATACCGGTAAGTAAAATTCCGCCAGTCGTCAAGGCTGTAAGTGCGGAACGGCCCATTGACCGTGTTGGAAGCTACCCTGTCCGGGTTTACATCAGATGCGGGCATACCGATAACATGAAACGCACAGGTCATGTCCTGTACATAATGGGCAGCATAAGCAGCGCTGTGGGCAGGCTCCACATGAGGATCATTGAAACGGATACCGTTGACGTTAATCTGATTGCCCGGCGTCTTGCCTTCAAATGAAGTCAAAAGACGATCGTAATAGGCCTGGGCTGCGGCAGGTGCATTGCCGAGGTTGGCTCTTGGGTTATACCAGTGAAAGGAATAATAGGAATTGACCGCTCCGTCAGGGCCAAGGCCTGTTCTGCTCTTGGTTACCATGGAATGATTCTGGATATCGGGAAGCGATGGAAAATTGCTTTTCATAAATGCCGGATGCTTTTCCAGCTCTTCATAGGCGATCTGGTTAAAATACTCATGGGTCTGAAACGGGGTGTACAGAAAATCCGTTGAACTCCATGCCCATGCCATTGCAGGTTGCAGCATGACAAAAAACACAATGAAAAACATCTGTCTTGGTTTCATATTTTTTTACTCCACGATTAACCCGGCCGTTGCACTGGCGGATTTGCCCTGGGTGCGTAATGTCACCCTGATTTCATAGGAACCGCTTTCCTGGCCTGCGGTCATCCCGGATTTGACAAGGGTCTGCTCGGTCCCGGCCGGTGCATCAAAGGATGAACTTTTCTCCAGCAGGATTTTGCCTGCCTTGCTGATGGTATACATCAGCTCCACCGGAGCTGTGGCTGCTCCTTTTTCACCGCGTGCAAGATAAGTGACTTTTAAATCGAATTTCCCATTGGGTTTGACTTTATCGGGTAAGGCTTCGACTTTTGAAACGACAATGGGGTAAGACAGCATGATGTCTGCCGGTGAGGGAGCATTGGCAACGGCAGATAGCACAACACCCACCGTCACCCCTTTTCCCTGCCTCCAGATCTGAAGCTCTGCCTTTGGCAAAAGCGTGATCATGTTTGCCGTGCCGGGGGCGGTATAGGCTTTAACGCCGTTGACCGACAAAATAATATCCCCTTTCATCACCCCATTGGATTGAGCCGGGCTGTTCGGCTCAACATCGTCCACATACACCCCATAGGTCTCATTAAACCCGAGGCTCTTCACCAGGGAGGCATCCATATCCTTTAATCCGGCGCCCAACCGAAAGCGCTGTGGAGCGGCCATATCTGACTGCCCGGCATCCAGCTCCGCACAAAGGCCTTCATCCCTTTCCAAAAGGCCTGCACTGACCCTGAGATAATCCGCTGCAATATAATCCGTGTTGTTGACCATGAACCCGACGCCGTCGGAAGGCTTGGCTGCATGGGATGAAAAGCCATAAAGCGTCCCATTGATAAAATGATAGGCCCTGTCTTTGCGATAGACGATCTTCAGAATATTGACGGCATTTTGCCCTTTGTTTAAAGGGGCGGCCATCAGCGGGGTTGAATCCACAAACACGCCCCCCTGCATCCGGGCGGCCGAATACTGATCTTCGCCTGTAATGGCAAACAGATAAAAATTGCCAAGGTCGGCCCCGCCCCAGATGATGCCGTAGGATGAATTTTCAACCCCGGATATCTTTGAGAGCGATGCCTCAATCGTGTAATCACGCACCCCGTTCAGCCCCGGCACATGGTTGATGATGGTGTACCCGCCGTTGGGTGTCCTTCCGGCTAAAAAAAGCTTTCCGCCCTGGATGGAAACCCAGGCATGCGGGTTGTTGTCCACGGGCCAGCGGTTGCGGTTGTCATTGAACTGTTCATCCAAAAGAAGGGTTTGAGCAAAGGCAAGCTGAGGTAAACCATGAAAAAAGAAAAAAAGAAACAGAGGTATGAAAACGGCAACCAGGAGGCTTTTGTCTTTTCCTTTAAGGGCAAGTCTCATGATATATTCCCCCTCTTTCCATAAGGCTATTGTTTTGTTATAAAAAGAAAACGCTATGGTGTCAATTCCATGGATAATTTAAAAGAAGAGATTTAAAATGGCAGACATTAAAACCGAATACGGCTGGACCCCTTCCATGGGGATTTCCCTGTACGACAAGATCCGGCAGGATATGAAGCAGGCCATGATCCATAAAGACAATGCGGTCCGGGACACCATGCGGCTCATCATGGGCTCTTTTCCGAGCCTGACCGTGGCCATCACCCTTGAAAGCGGAAAAAAGACCACACGGGTCAAAAAGCCTGAAGAAATAACGGATGAAGACCTGATGGACATCATCCGCCAGTTCATCAAATCGGAAAAGACCGTTCTGGAACTCAAAAAGGAAACCACTTCGGATTATCTGGAGCTTTTGCATCAGTATCTGCCAAAAATGGCAACACCGGAAGAAATCGAGCAGTGGATCAAAGACAATGTGGATTTTTCCGCCTTCAAAAGCCCCATGCAAGCCATGGGGACTGTTATGAAGCATTATGGAAAGCTGGCTTCGGGCGATATGGTCAAAGACATCCTGAAACGCATGGGAACTGCTTGACCCTTATTCAACCGTAATGGCGATTTTCTCCACTTTGGCCAGATCTTTTTCATAATAAAATGATCCGATGAAAAAAAGAATCCCTGCAAGAAGCGCCGATAGCGAGGCTGCGGTGAGTGCTGTTTTGATATCGTATTTATCGGACATGGCTCCTACAAAAAGAGGGCCCAGCGAACTTCCGAGAAGGTTCTGTACAATCACGCATAAGCTGTAAGAGGTCGCCCTTAAGCCCGGATGCACCACATCCTGGGTCACGGCTATGGCCGATGAGGCAAATGCAATGGCGCAAACCCCGCCAAAAAGCAGGATATAATACTGCAAAGGACCTGAAAAAAAATAAAATGCCGAGAAGAAAACCGCCGATGTTGTGATGGAAGAAAGCGCACTAAAAAGAAGTCTTGCATTGGCTCTTTTTTTCATCCATGTGTCGGCCAGATAGCCTCCAAGGGGCGAGCCGACAATGGCAAGGAGCATGATGGCACTTCCCTTGACCGATGCCTGCTGCATGGGCAAATTTTCAACCCTGTTGAAATAGGTGGGCAGCCAGCTCAGCATGGCCGTTGTCAAAAAAGTGTTTCCGGCAAAGGCAAAATAGGTCAGAATCAGAGACGGGGTTCCGGTAAACTCCTTGATAATATCCTTTTTGCTCATTTTCATGGGAATGCCGGAGGCATCAGTCTTTCCTTGTGAAGACCGGACAAGTTCAACGGTTTTATAATCTTTGGTAAAAAAGAAAAGCAGCGCAATGATCATACCGGGGACGGCCACAATGCCAAAGGCATGGCGCCAGCCATATTTTACAGCAATAAAACCGCCGAGTGCCACACCAATGGCACTTCCGATGGGAATGGACGCATTCCAGATCCCCACCATCAGGGAACGCTTTTTTTCAGGGAAAAGGGCGGATATCATGGCGGTCCCGCCTGGGGCATAGCCAGCCTCACCGATGCCTATGGCAGTTCTTGCTACAAAAAGCTGGGTGAAATTTTTTGTAAAGGCGCAGGCAATGGTGGCAATGCTCCATAACACCGCCATCACACCGATACTTTTTTTACGGCTCCACCGGTCTACAAATATTGAAACGGGAAATGAAAAAATCAGGATGGACCAGTAAACCGCAGAAACCAGCATCCCGCATTCAGTATCGGAAAGCCCCCAGTCGGTTTTTAAAAACGGAAAAAGAGAGACAACCACCAGCCTGTCGATATAATCAAACATGTAGAGCAGAAAGAGCAGAATAAAAACATAATAGGAATGCCCTTTTGAAAGTAAAAAGCCGTTTTTCATAGTGTCGGATTTCAAGATGCGTCCCCTTTTGCTTCAGGTTATCGATTCCGCGGGCCGACAGATATGTCAGCCATCCGGTAAATCAATATCTTTGATAGGACAGGAGCTTTCCTGTTGTCAATCAAAATTTAGAAGATCGAGAGAATTCCCAAATATAGACCTCACAAGAAAAGAACAGGGCTAAAATCAAATTATTAAGCCAACAAATTTTTAGCTTGTAAATAATTTTTATATTCTTCTTGACATGGGCATAACCATATTTTATATAATTATCCTATAATAAGGTTTATCATCCTATCATATAGTATGATATTTATTTGCAAGTTTTCAGTACGAGTTGACACATAAAGAAGAAATTTTAACGATTATTTATTTTATATTTGGAGGCACATCATGAGAAAAAGATCGGTACTATTGGCCATAACAGGTGTTGTAATACTACTTGTGACTTTCAGCTCATGGGTATTTGCAGAATATCCTGAACGCCCGATTCAGATGGTGGTGGGATTTCAGGTCGGTGGGAATATTGATGGAATTGCCCGTGGTCTGGCCAAGGCGCTTGGAACTTCCATGGGCCAACCCGTGGTGGTGGAAAACAAAGCCGGGGCAGGCGGAGGTGTGGCGGCGGCATTCATGAAGGCTGCTAAACCCGACGGTTATACCTTTTGTTTAGCCACAATGACCACATATGCCTTTGATCCGCTGATGGGAAACAGTGTTTATAAGGCAGAGGACTTTGAGTATATTGCTCAGGTGGCCAGCAGCCCGGTGGCCGTTATCTCCTCTGCAGAAATGCCTTGGCAGGACTGGAAAAGCATGTTGGAGGCAGGTCGCACTCAAAAGCTAAATTATGCTTCACTTCTTCCGATCGATAAATTAATGATTAAAGCCATTGCCCAAAAAGAAAATTTTCAATACAGCGCAATCCCAACCAAAGGGGGTGCCGAGATTATAACTGCTATTCTGGGAAAACATGTTGATTTCGGCATTATCGGCTCGATATACCATCCCTATGTTAAGTCCGGCCAGATGAGAGCGATAGCGATGCTTGGAAAAAAACGGTCTCCTTTTTTCCCTGAAGTCCCAACTCTTTTGGAATTAGGATATAAGCTAAGCTGTGATGACGCCATTGTGATTTCCGCTCCCAAGAACACCCCTCCTGAGATTGTTAAAAAAATGTCAGCTGCAATCGCCAGTGCTACCAAAGACCCGGAATTTAAAGACCTGGTGGAAAATAAACTCAATTGGCTGCTCACATATGCGGATGCGGCGGAAACAACAAAGGACATTCTGTCCACTCGTTCTGAGTATCAAAAACTGATTCAGGAACAGCAAACAAAATAGGGAGATTGAGATGAAACTCCAAAATGATGTTTTTATCGGTACAATTTTGTCTGTTCTCGCTATTATTGTACTGACATGGGTCATTCCGGCTCAAATTCCAAATACCCTTGATGAGACCGCCATGCCGCCAGCTCTTATGGCCAATCTGAGCATGTCGATTGTCCTGTTTCTTTCCATTCTTCTGATCATCAGCGGAGTTCGCCGCCAACAAGACCCTGCTGAGTCCCTGTTGACACGAAAAAATCTTCGATGGCTTACCTTCGTAGGCGTATCCCTTGGAATTTCCGGACTGCTCATCCACTACCTGGGATTTTTCTTTGGAGGGATTATTATCGTTTCCGGATATATGATCAAAATGGGAGAAAAACGACCTTCAACGGTTTTATGTATTGCGGGTGGCGCGGCCGGAATATGCTATCTTGCTTTAAGACTGGTGCAGTGACATAAAATTTTTACACACATCTTTCACGGTTCTGGAGTGATTTATGGAACAATTAAGTTTGGTTATACAAGATATTTTTACGATTCCAAATCTTCTATCTTTGATGGCTGGTTTGCTGATAGGCTATATAGTGGGAGTCCTGCCCGGTTTGAACAGAGTTGCGGCTTTAGCGATTTCCTTGCCGTTTACCTATCATTTGTCTCCATTAGCCGGTATCGCTCTGCTGATCGGCGTGAGCAAAGGAGGGACCGCCGGTGGTGCAATTACCTCAATCCTTCTGAACACACCAGGTGAGCCGTCTTCAGCAGCCACCTGTCTTGACGGTTATCCGCTTACCCGGCAGGGTAAAGCAAAAAAAGCATTGGGAATTGCTCTCTATTCCGCTTTCTTTGGTGATCTTTTTGGCACTCTTTCCTTGGTCCTGCTGGCTGGCCCATTGGCCAAAATGGCGCTGAAACTGGGGCCTCTGGAAATTTGCGCCATCCTTATTTTTGCCCTGGCTTTCATTGCCGCTTTATCCGGCAGCTCCATGCTGAAGGGTTTAATTGCGGCCTGTCTGGGTATTTTTATATCCGGTGTAGGACTGGATGTGGAAACAGCCATGCCGCGATTAACCTTTGGTTTTATAGAGCTTTTTGATGGATTACCCATGCTGGCTATAGGAGTGGGAACGCTTGCCTTATCAGAGATGATGATTCAGATCGAAACAGCAGCACCGGTTCCAGGTACTCTAACCGATATCCCACAGCCGGAACGGTTAAAAGAAGAAGGGGGACTGACCCTCAAAGAAATCACTTCCTGCATCCGTACATTGTTTCGCTCCAGTATCATCGGAACTATTATTGGAATTCTGCCGGGGTTGGGGGGAACGATAGGGGCATTCCTAGGGTATTCCATGGCCAAAAGGGCGTCAAAGCATCCTGAAAGATTCGGTAAAGGTGCACTGGAAGGGGTGGCCGCAGCAGAAGCCGCAGACAATGCCGTCACGGCCAGTGCATTCATTCCTCTCTTTGCGTTGGGGATTCCCGGATCAGTGGCTGCAGCCATGCTCATTGCCGCATTGATGGTGCATGGGGTTTCACCGGGGCCATTGATGTTCGAGCAGCATTCGAGGCTTGTCTACGGAATTTATGGCATTTTCATAATAGCAAGTTTCCTCATGCTTCCAGTGGGTCAATTCGGCATTAAATTTTTTTCTCTCTTGACGCGTATTCGAGATTCAATCCTCTGCCCTGTTGTTGTTCTATTATGTATATTTGGTGCATTTCTTGAAGGAAACAATATGTTTTCAGTCTGGCTGGTAATTATTTTCGGTATCCTCGGATACATCATGAAAAAAATTGACCTGTCGTTTATCACCTTCCTGATTGGTTTTATTTTAGGTCCTATGATTGAATTGAAACTACGACAGTCCCTACTCTTGATGAAAGGAGACTGGTCGCAGTTAGTGAACCACCCGGTGGCCATTCTCTTTGTCATAGGCGCAGGAGTAGCGGCCTGGCGATTAACCAAGGTCAGCCAGAATTGAGTTTAAATTCATATTAACGAATATTTGGCGAAACAGATAAGGGCTGATACCCCATTTCAGCAGATATTTCATAGGCGGTTCGTAACAACCGGGCCGCTGTTTTTTCAATCAGGCTGTCATTAATATTCTCAGGATCGAGCTGAAGGCTTACGGCTGCAATGACGTTTCCTCCTTCATTGAAAACAGGGGCACCAAGCCCTGTTTGATGCAAAAGTATTTCCCGGTTGCTGATGGAATATCCACGTTTTCGGGTCAGCTCCAATTCCTTTTTAAGCTCTTCCGGATCGGTAATGGTGTACTGGGTATAGGATAGAAGTTCCGCTGTTTTGATATAATTGGTCTGCATTTCTTCCGGCATATGGGCCAGCATAGCTTTTCCGAGGGCTGTGCAATAGGCGGGCAGACGAGGACCGAGCTGGCGGGATTGTGTGTCCTGACCTTGAGGAATCACTGTCATGGTTATAAATACGGTATCAGCATCCCATATGGCCAAGCGACAGCAGAAACCGGTTTCATTGGCCAAAACATGCACAGGTTTAGAAGCATTTCGATTGATAGTGAGATTGGCCGCCTGAATTGTACCCAGTTCAAAAAGAGCATGTCCCAAACTATATTTTTTACTATACATATCCTGGTACAAAAAACCGTTATACTCCAAGGTTTTCACAATCGTGTGAATGGTAGTTTTAACGATTCCCATTGCAGTTGCGATTTCTGACAGTGATAGTGAAGATCGGCTGGCTCTGAATAGATTAAGAATACCAATGGCTCTATCAATGGATTGAATTCTCATGCGCCTCCTGTGAGTAATTTGTGTTGCCGTTCAATAATATAGAACAATCTCCTTATTTACACGAAATATACTATCATGAAATTTAGCTCAAGATGCAATAAAGAAATATTAATTCTTGACAAAAATATTCTATTTATACTATATAGTATATCGTTCTATATAGTAGTATATACATGTCACATTATGATATGTCGATTTTATCAATTCTTAAGAAGCGGGAGAGATTTATGGGCTGGTCCCCTAGAAGACAACAAGGGTTAATCTACTCAGATCAAAGGAGTTACGGCGGATATACCGTTATTGTTCCCAACGGTGGAGATTATATCTATCTGTTGGGTCCTGACGGCTGCGTCAAACATGCATGGCATTTACCATGGTATAAGCCGGGTTATGCATTTTTAACCAAATCCGGTTCCCTACTAACTCGAGGAAGGCTGATGGAAAATAAGTCCGGTTCCTGGGTGCTTGCCCCAGGCGCTGACATACTTTTAGAACTGGATTGGGAAAGCAATGTCATCTGGCGGTGGGAAGACGGAGACCTTCACCATGGAATGCAGCGATTACCCAACGGCAACACCCTGATCATTATCTGGACACCCCTGCCAAAAGGGTTTCACCAGCGCATTAACGGCGGCATGCCCAAGGAAAAATGGGACGCATTACTGGCCGCCGATCCCACTTTTCTGGAGTTTGCACTGGAAGGGATGGGAGTTGGCGGCCGGCCCAAAATGGATGGGGAATACGGTGATGCAGTTATAGAAGTGACCCCGGAGGGTAGAATTGTAAAGCAGTGGAACACATTTGATCACCTGTCACCGGAGGAAAATCCAACCTGCGCATTCTGTCCCGGGGCGGAATGGACTCATGCCAATTCTCTGGATCTCACAGCAAACGGAGAAGTGATCTTAAGTTTCCGGGAGATCAGCAAAACAGTTATTATTGATTGGAAAACCGATGACATCATCTGGGAATTCGGTGCACCTGTGATCAGTCATCAACATGACCCCAATGAAACCCCGGACGGGAATATTCTTATTTTTGATAACGGTGCTCATCATCCTATCCAAGGCAGATCCAGGGTCATTGAAGTGGACCGGAAATCCAAAAAAATCGTTTGGCAATGGTCGGGGGATCCTGTTTTTTCATTTCGCTGTCTTCATATTGGCGGCGCAGAGAAACTGCCGAACGGAAACTATATGATCTGCGAAGGAGAATGCGGCCGTTTAATCGAAGTCACACCGGATAAAAAAATATGCTGGGAATGGATCAGCCCATTTGAGCATAAGTTTAAAGGAAAACCCAATATACAAATTTTTAAAACCCGCACTTATGCAGAAGGTTCCCAAGAACTTGCGGGCAGAGATCTAAGCGGCATAAACTGTTCATCTATCAATATAGAATATAAATTAAGCTAAAAAAAAGGGAGGAGAGAAAAAATGAATCGACTTGATAAAACTTCCCATCAGCTCAAATGTACCCGCCGACAATTGATTTCACGCTTTGGTTCGGTAGCTGTCGGTGCATTATTATTTCCATCTGTAGCTTTAGGGAATGATGAAAAACCAACTTCAAACCGGCATTATGTTCTCATACATGGTGCTTGGCATGGCGCCTGGGCCTGGAAAAAGGTGGCGTCAGGACTGAATAAAATGGGACATAGCGTATCCACGCCAACTTTGACTGGTTTGGGCGAACGGGCGCATCTGCTTCATTCAGATATCGGGTTAAAGACACATATTCAAGACATTGTATCCCATATGGAAATGGAGGACCTCAAAGATGTCATTCTGGTCGGTCACAGTTATGCTGGCATGGTAATTTCAGGAGTTCTGGGTGAAAAAACACAGCGGATTAAATCCGTAGTTTATTTTGATGCTTTTTTACCTGAAATAAGCAAATCCTTGTCTGATTACGTGCCTGCAGAAGCAAAAGCACAGTATGAAAGACTGCATGCAGAAAAGAAGCCAGTCCCACCGCCTCCGGTTCATACTTGGGGTGATCGCTGGGGATTAAATGATCCGGAAATGGTAAACTGGGTCAATCAGAGGATAAAACCTCAATCTGCCCTGACATTTCTGGAACCAGTAACAAATGATTATCTTTTTCAAGATATTAATTATGTATATATGCGTTGCGAAAACAACCCGAACCCATTGTTCTCTTCTTCAGCCATTAAAATTAAAAAGGATTCAAGGTGGAAATATATTGGTATTAACAGCCATCATGATGCAATGATGCTGAATCCCGAAATGGTTGTCAGGGCATTGAGTGAAATATGAAAATTCCCGGATGGGTGTTTAACCGGAAATAAATTTAAAAACCATTGGGTTCAATGAAGGAATAATAAAAATGGAAAACCAATTTCCGGAGTTTATTTACAAGTTTCCCAAAGCGAGCCTGCCGTCTGGAGTTGATGGGATCAGCAACCTGTTGAGCGGCCCGGAGGGGCAGGTAGTTTTTCACACTATTCCAAAGGGACAACGCATCCCTTTGCATTGTCATGGTGATTCCCTGGCCATCCTTATGTCTGGAGCCCTTGAAATCACCCTTGGGCAAGAAACATTTACAGCAAAAGGGTGTATTTCCTGGTTTATTCCTGCTGATGCGATGCATAGTGGAAATGCTCTGGAGGATTCTCTGCTGATCGAAGTTTTCTGCGAAAAGCGATTTTCACCACAAATGCCCTGATTTTTTCCTGTATGAGGGTCGCACCGGTATCGGTGATATCATTGTGCCCGGCACCGGGGATTTCCACCAGTTCCTTTTCTCCTTTGAAACAGGAGATCTGCTGTCTCGCAAACCGGATGGGGATGATATCATCCTCTGTGCCGTGAAACAGGAGAGCCGGGGTCTCTTTGGCCCAGGCCGAGGCATCAAACCGGTGCTTCATAAGCCGGTTTACCGGCATCCAGGGATAATGGTATTGGCCCACACGGGCCAGGGAAGTATAGGCGGAAATCAGGATGAGACCGCTGATCTTTGTTTGGGTGGCGGCATGGGTTGCCACGCCGGTTCCAAGGGACTCTCCCATGAGATAGATGGGAAGGCCGGAAGGATTCAGGGTTTCTATATGCCGGATCAGTTCAACAGCCCTGTCAAGGATAATGGGTTCACCGGGTTTTTCCCCATCCCGGCCGAACCCCGGATATTCAAACACCACCAGGTTGGAATTAAAATCCGTGAGAAGGTCCAAAAAATAGGTCCGGTCACAAGCATTGCCGGCATTGCCGTGAAAAATCACAATCCAGTTATCCGGGGACGGTTTTCTTCTGATATAATACCTTACATCGTCAATGGACTCAGCCTTTGCGCCCCGCAGTTCCATTTGCCGGCAATCGCCGAACCGGGCCGGTCCAGGGAAAAATATCATTTTTTCCTGAAACAGATAAAAGGCCACAAGGATAAAAGCATAAACCGCAATACCCGACCCCATGACCATTATCAATGCTTTCATCTATTGTTCATCTTCCTCAGGTTTTATGCCGGTCAGCCGGTAGAAAGGATTCCAGTATTTATAGTGCAGCCATTTTCCGGCACGGCTCGCAGCCAGGGTCCCGCTGTGAATCAGGGAGTAAAGGGCCG
>CAZWMY010000072.1:0-20149 GCA_964635025.1 uncultured Desulfobacula sp.
CTGACAGTCCATCAGGGAGATTTCAGCATTCCCCATGATAGCCCCGAGGATATTATTAAAATCATGGGCCATTTTCACGGCAATCTGGCCTACCAGTGCGTGTTTTTCCTGGTCTGCCGCATGTTTCTGGGCAATGATTTTTTCTTTGTGGGCAAGTTTTTGTTCAGTAATGTCGGTTAAGACCACAATGCATTTTGTAACCTCATTTTTATCATCTCTAACCGGGGTGCAGTTCAGGATCACATCCAGTAACAGGCCGTCTTTTGTAATAAATTGGGTTTCATACTTCCCGGAGATGCCTTTAAGCCTTTCCGTTCTTGTTTTTTCAGTCATTTGGGCAAAGGTTTCAGGGCTGGTAAAATCGGCAAGGTTTTTTCCAATAATGTCATGTTCGTTTTCATACCCCATCATCCTGGCAAACACTTTATTGGAGTAAATAATGGTTTCGTTGAGATCGGTTTCATTGATTCCGGCCGGAGCCGTTTCCACAAGAGTTCTGAACATCTTTTCGCTTTTTTCAAGAGCAATCAGGGCCTGATTGTATTGTATGGCCGAACCAATGGTTTCAGAAGCTATTTTCAGGATATTGAAGTCAGCTTCAGTGTACGCATTGGGGTCATCATAATCCTGAACCACAATGGCACCCAGCCGGACATCTTTCCTTCCTTTCAGCTGGACACCCATCCAGGAAGAGGATCTTGCGCCAATATGGGCGGTATTGATAGGGATATGGATTTCCCCGGATAGAATTTTTTTAACGATATTTTTATTCAGAAGAAGCGATTCATTTTTTGTAACCCAGTCAGTAAATGACCCGGGGAGGTCAATGGTCATGCCCTGCACAAGTCCATCCTGATTATTCAGGTCCTGATAATAAGGGAAAGAATAGAGGCTGGTATCGTAATCTTCAAGAAGCGCAATATAAAAATTTTGTGCCGGCATTAATTTTTTTATCTGTTCATGAATGGTCTCAAACAAAATCTTCAGGTTGGATTCTCTTGATGCTTCGGATATCCTGAGCATGGCCTTCTGGAGGCGGTTCTGTGTTTCGAGTCCATTTTCTGTCACCCGACGCAAACCAATTTCGCGGATGGTGCTGATCCATGCCGGTTTGCCAAGGTATAAAAAAGGTTTTGTCAGAGTCTCAACCTTTATGTGTTTCCCGGATTTTGTGATATGGGTATGGGTGTGAGGGGATAGATCTTCTTTATCGTTGATGGTATTGATAACCCTTTCCTGATCTCTTTTTTGATGAAGGGATTCTGGCCTCATTTGAAGCAGTTCTTTTTTGGTGTAACCATATTTTTCAACCATAGCAGGGTTGCAATCCAAGAAAAAACGGGTTTCTTCATCAAAGATGACAATAGCATCTGCGTTGTTTTCAAAAAAAGTTCTGAATATATTTTCCGTCATAAAAAGGCCCTGGGTTCGAAAAAAAACAGTTAACCTAATCCTAAATCGAAAACCGCATATTTTCAATCAAAACCTTTTTTTAAAAAGGCCTTAAACGCAAAATGAATCCGGTCGGGTGATACTTATTTGATTGATTCTTCCTGACGGGTATATTAAAACACACAAAAATGAAATTTAGATGAAAAGCCTGTCATAACATGAAAGACATTAATTTTATAAAATCCGGTGATACTTTGGGTGTTTGTGCGCCTTCCGGAAGATTTGACATGGAAAGGCTGGAAAAGGGCATCCAGGTTTTAAAACATCTGGGCTTTCAGGTACAAGCGCCTGAAGCAATTTTTCAAAAAAAAAGATATTTTGCCGGTAATGATGTTTCAAGGGCACGGATCGTAAACCAGCTCTTTTCTGATCCCGGTATCAACGGTATTATCTGTGCAAGAGGAGGGTTTGGTTCTCTGCGGATTCTTGATTATCTGGACTGGGATATGATCCGTCGGAACCCAAAACCCTTTGTCGGATTTTCCGATATTACCGCCATCCTGATGTCCATTATCAATGAAACCGGAATGCCGGTGATCCACGGGCCTAATGTGGTGTCACTGGCTGCTGCCGATGAAAACACCATAACGTCTTTTAAGAATACCATTTGCGGATTAAAAGAAATGATTGAAATTCCTGATGGAAAAGCCATCCGGGAAGGGGTTTGCACCGGTATATTAAAAGGGGGGAATCTTGCCACCCTTTCACATCTTATGGGGACCCGGTTTCAGCCGGATTTCAGCGGTGCTGTCCTTTTTTTTGAAGACATTGGAGAGCCGGCCTATAAAATTGACAGGATGCTGACCCAGATGAAAATATCAGGACTGTTTGATAAAATTCATGGGGTCATGACCGGGTCGTTTAAAAATTGTGACAACGAAGAATATATTGAAGAAATTATATATGAATGCTTTGATGAATACAAAGTGCCGATCCTTTCCGGGCTTGATGCAGGCCACGGAAAAACCAATCTATCTCTTGTTTTTGGAAAAACCCTTCAGATGGATACCACGGCCCTTAAGATTCAATGGATCTGAATATCATGAACCCGGATAAGATCAGACAGGAATTTGAGGCTGCCGTCTTTGAAGGAATATTTCCGGGTGCGGTTCTTTTCTGTGCGGTGAATCACAGGATTATTTTCCATGAAGCCTATGGTATGGCCGATCTTTATGAAAACCGAAAAATGCAGAAGAACACGATTTTTGATCTGGCCTCCCTTACAAAACCCCTGGCGACAACCCTGGCCGTGGCCAAACTTATTGAAAAAAAAAAGCTTTCCATTGACTGGAAAATATCCGATATTCTGGCTGAATTTAAATATACGGACAAAGCCGATATCACCATTGATATGCTGCTGAGACATATTTCCGGATTTCCTGCCAACCGAAGCTATTATCTTGATATTTTTCATTCTAATGAAGAGCCCAAACAAGCCTTTAGAAAGCTGCTGGTTAAGGAACCTCTTGAAAATAAAATCGGTGAAAAAGAGGTTTACAGTGATCTTGGATTCATGGTTCTTGCATGGATTATTGAAACGGTCGGCGAAAAAAGGCTTGATCATTTTGTCTCAGATGAAATTTATACCCCTCTCGAGATTGATCGTCTGTTTTTTATGGATTTAAATCCGAAAAACAAGAAGTTTAAATTTTCTCACACGGAATTTGCCGCCACCCAGCAATGTCCCTGGAGAAAAAAAATTCTCAGGGGGGAAGTCGATGATGACAATGCCTGGGCTGTTGGAGGAATAGACGGGCATGCCGGGCTCTTCGGGGATGCAATATCGGTATATGCCCTTTGTTCTGAGATATTGAAAGCGCTTCAGAACAAACCCTCAACGATTTTAATGCCGGATATCATCAAAGGATTTGTAAAAAAAGAAAAAAAGTTTGACAAAGTAGCCGGATTTGATACGCCTTCAAAAGAAGGCTCTTCCTCCGGCAGATTTTTTTCTGAATCTTCCATCGGTCATCTTGGATTTACCGGCACTTCTTTTTGGATTGACCCAACAAATGGTTTAATCATTGTGCTTTTGACCAACAGGGTTCATCCATCAAGATCCAATGAGGGAATTAAAAAATTTCGGCCCAAAATTCATGATCTGATTCAGGTTGAACTTATGGAAAATAATATTGATAAATAGTTTTTGGGCTTGTAAAAAACCTGTAACTTTGTTAGCAGATAGTGTCTGATAATTTTGTTGTAGTTGAACTCGGTGAACCGATATTATTCTTGAAAGAGGAGATATGAATTTTATAATGGACTCCATGCTAGGAGCTTTTTCCAATGATCTGGCCATTGATCTTGGAACAGCAAACACACTCGTTTATGTTAAGGGAAAAGGCATTGTCCTTAGCGAACCTTCAGTTGTTGCAGTCAGAACGGATAAAGGAGCCAAAAGCAAAGTCCTTGCCGTGGGTGTGGAGGCAAAACGAATGCTTGGCCGTACACCCGGTAATATCGTTGCGATAAGACCTATGCGGGATGGGGTGATTGCCGATTTTGAAGTTACGGAAGCCATGCTGAAGCATTTCATCAGAAAAGTTCATAATAACCGGAAAACGCTTGTTAGACCCAGGATTATCATTGCAGTTCCATCGGGCATTACCCAGGTTGAAATGAGGGCGGTGAGGGAATCGGCTGAATCAGCCGGGGCAAGAGAAGTATTTCTGATAGAAGAACCCATGGCTGCCGCTATTGGCGCCGGTCTACCCATTACGGAGCCCACCTGTAATATGGTGGTTGACATCGGCGGCGGAACAACCGAAGTTGCTGTCATTTCTCTTGCCGGTATCGTTTATACAAGGTCTTTAAGGGTGGCCGGGGACAAGATGGATTCAGCCATCAGCCAGCACATCAAAAGAAAATACAATCTTCTGATCGGTGAAAGAACGGCTGAAATTATTAAGACGACCATAGGAAATGCCTATCCTGATCCCCAGAATATAGAGACCATAGAGGTCAAAGGAAGGGATCTTGTATCCGGGATTCCTAAAATTCTTGCCATTGATTCGGAAGAAGTCAGGCTCGCCATTTCCGAACAGATCGACGCCATTGTGGAAACGGTTCGGATCGCCCTTGAACAGACACCGCCGGAACTTGCATCCGATATTGTTGATTCAGGAATTGTTCTGACAGGAGGCGGGGCTCTGCTCAAGAATCTGGATAAGCTTCTCAAGGAAAAAACCGGCCTGCCCATCGTTGTAACCGACGATCCTTTGTCAACGGTTTGCCTTGGCTGCGGGAAAGTCCTGGATAATATCGATATCTTGAGAGAAGTAGTCATTCACTGATTTAATGTTTTCACGAAGACTGTTTATCTTTGTTGGGGTTGCTTTATTTATTGCTATTATTTTTACAGCAATAACCATGAGCAGCAGGGCTAAATTGCCGGTCGGCGGCATTAAACGGGTTTCAATTTCCCTAGTCTCCCCTTTTTTAGGGGCGGTCACCAAAACAATTCATTTTACACAAGATATCTGGAAGTCGTATTTTATGGCGGTTTTTACCGCAAAAGAGAATATTGAACTTAAAAAACAACTTGGAGAAGCCTTAGAGATAAGAAACCGATATGAAGAATTAGAACTTGAAAATCTCCGGCTGAAGAAATTTGTTAATTTTACAAGCTTGGCTCCAAATACCTACATCGCAGCAAGGGTCATTGCAAGGGATCCGTCTCCGTGGTTTCAAACCGTCATGATTGATAAAGGCCAAGACGACGGGCTGCGCAAAGGAAGTCCGGCAATGGTTTCCGAGGGGATCGTCGGGCAGGTCATTGAAGTTTCAGGAAATTACTCCAGAATTCTTTTGATTACGGATAGAAATTCTGCTGTGGATTCCCTTGTTCAGAACTCACGCGTCCGTGGTATTGTAAAGGGCAACAATGAGGACAATTGTTCTTTTGTATATACCTTGAGAAAAGATGAGATAAGCGAAGGGGAAATGATTGTCACCTCAGGACTTGACCAGGTATTTCCCAAAGGGCTTATGGTGGGGCGGGTTCTGAGCGTGACAAAGGATCAGTCCCATCTTTTCCAGGATGTCACCATTGAAACCAGTGTCGATTTTGAAAAAATCGAAGAAGTCCTTGTCTTAAAAAAATAATTCAAGGTTTGTGAATCACACGGCTTAACCATGAATTCAGTGTTTTTAATTCTCATGATTTTTTTTCTGGCCATTCTGCAGACGGTTATTCTCCCTAATTTTTCTTTTTTTTCAGGATGTTTTGACCTGCTGATCATTGCCGCTCTTTTTTTAAGTTTGATTTCAACCCATCACGCCATGATTATTGCCCTGATTGTCATGGGATGTATAATGGACAGCATTTCAGGGGTTCCGTTTTTCTTTCATATTTTTTCATATGTATCGGTTTATCTGATTGTACATTTGGTTAAAAGATTGATTTTTAAACAAAATATTATTTTTTTAATGATCATAAGCCTGATGGCAGTGCTTATCCAACACGCCCTGCTTCTTTTTTCCATATTTGTCCGGCAGGAATCGGATACCGCACTTGGATTTGATTATTATCTTCTTGCAAAACAGGCATTCTTTGGCGTAGTGCTGATTCCTCCCTGTGTTTCCATTCTTCAAATATGCCGGCAAAACTGGATGGCTGCTGTTAAAAAGATGAAACGACAGATGACCGAGACCTACAGAGGATAAATCACTTTGACCGAATTTGGCAAAAACCCGGATCGGGAATGGTTAAAGCAGCGGATTATCGGTGTAAGCGTTTGTATTATTTTTGCTTTTTCAGCTTTATTTTTAAGGTTTATATATCTTCAGATTATCAAGGGTGAGGAATTTAGGCTTTTATCTGAGAAAAATGCCGTCCGCCTGACCGGTATCAAAGCCCCCCGGGGACTTATACTGGATAGGAATAAAAAATTACTCGTGGATAACCGGCCTTCTTTTAATTTGAAAATTATGCTGGAAGATGCCGGAAATGTTAAAGAGACGGTTAATAAAATTTCACAAATGATCGGCATTCCCTTGGAAGACCTTATGAAAAAGATTTCAGATGCCGGGCAAGGGGCATTTTATAAACCCGTCACATTACAGGACGATCTTTCAAGGGATCATCTTGCGATTGTTGAAGCACATAAATTTGATCTTCCCGGGGTTTTTATCGATATAGAGCCCACACGGCATTATATTTACAAAAAAACGGCTGCTCATCTTTTGGGTTATTTGGGTGAAGTAAATAATGATGAGCTTTTGAGCGGGAACTATCCCCATGTGAAAACCGGTGATTCCATCGGACGGTATGGCGTTGAAAAAAGTTTTGAAGCCTATCTCCAGGGCAAAAGGGGCGGCAAGCAAATAGAAGTCGATGCCAACGGCAGGACCATCAAGGTTTTAAAAACAGTGGAACCCATTACCGGGCTTGATCTGAAATTGACCATTGATCTTGATCTTCAGCAGCTGGCTGAAAAAATGCTGGAAGATAAGCATGGCGCCGTAGTCGCCCTTGACCCGAATACGGGCGACGTTCTTGTTATGGCCAGCGCCCCAAGTTTTGATCAAAATGATTTTGTAGGCGGCATCAACAGCAAAAAATGGAAAGCATTGATGACCGACCGGGGAAAACCCATGACCAATAAGGCGATCCAGGGTGAGTATCCCCCAGCCTCCACCTATAAAATCATTACATCCATTGCTGCCCTTGAACAAAAAGAGATTGATCTTCATACCACTGCTTTTTGTCCCGGGTTTTTCAAGTATGGAAACAGGGTCTATCGCTGCTGGAACAAAAACGGCCATGGCAATGTGAGCGTGATTGATGCCATCACACAGTCCTGCGATGTTTTCTATTATCAGGCAGGGGATAAGGTCGGCGTGGATGGGTTGGCAAAATATGCCATGGGTGGCGGCCTGAATAAAAAGACAGGAATTATGTTGGAAGACGAGAGAAAAGGACTAATTCCGACATCTTTATGGAAAAAGAAAAGATTTAATGAGCCCTGGCATAGAGGCGAAACCCTTTCAATTGCCATAGGTCAGGGGTATGATCTTGTGACTCCCCTGCAGATGGCTGTTTTTATTGCTGCCGTGGGGAACGGCGGAACATTGTACAGGCCTAGAATCGTCAGTGCCATTGAAGGCAGTCAGGGGAACCTCATTAAGGAAATACCGGTTGAAGTTACAGGAAAATTGCCTGCCGGTAAAAATACTTTGGAGATCATCCGAAAAGGTCTTGAGGGTGTGGTTGAAAATGATCGGGGAACGGCCAAAAGAATCAGGCTGAAGCATGTTAAAATTGCCGGAAAAACTGGAACTGCGCAGGTATTCAGTGTTAAAAGCGGTGAGAAGCTAAAGACGGAACACCTGGATTTTTATCTCAGGGATCATGCGTGGTTTGTTTGTTATGCTCCGGCTGAAAAACCCGTGATTGCCGTTTCCGTCCTTGTAGAGCACGGCGCTCATGGGTCAACGGCTGCGGCACCCATAGCAGCGGCATTGATTGGTCGATACATTAATGATCCTTCAGCCCAGGAATTTGAGAAAAACATTTCAGAAGATGAATCCATAACGGAGTAAATTATGTTTGACAGGCGACTGATAGAGCATTTTGACTGGGGTTTTCTGGCGGTCATATTTTTAATATGCTCCGTTGGCCTTGTGGTTTTGTTCAGCGCCCTGACAGCAGGTCAGGAGGCCGGAGCCGTCAGCAGTCTTTTCAAAAAGCAGATTGTCTGGATGGGCGCAGGATTGATTGTGATGATGGTCTTAACAATTGTGGATTATAGGGAGCTTGATAAATTACAGTTGTTTATTTATGCTTTCTGTGCCGGTCTTCTTGTGGTGGTTTTGATTTTCGGGCAGATCAGCGGTGGGTCCAGAAGATGGCTTGCACTTGGGTTTTTTCGGATTCAACCCTCTGAGCTCATGAAAATTGCATTGATCATAAGCCTTGCATCTGCCTATTCCACCAGTGTGTCCCAGACCGGAATCAATTTTCGAAAATTAATCAAACCCGCTGTTTTGTGCCTGATCCCCTTTGCTTTGATTGTTGACCAGCCCGATTTGGGAACGGCCATGCTTTTAATTTTAATCGCAGGGTCCATTACCTTGTTTGTAAAAGTTGAACGAAAAGTTTTTTTCTCACTTATCGCTGTCGGCTTATCTGCCATCCCTTTGTTCTGGTTCATGCTGCATGATTATCAAAAAGACAGGATTCTGACTTTTTTAGACCCGGACCGGGACCCTCTGGGTTCTGGATATCATATTATTCAATCAAAAATTGCCATCGGGTCAGGCATGTTGACTGGAAAGGGATTTTTAAAAGGAACCCAGAATGCCTTATCTTTTTTACCGGAACAGCATACGGATTTCATTGTTTCGGTTCTGGCTGAAGAATGGGGACTGATGGGCGTTACTGTTTTGCTGATCCTTTATTTTATACTGCTCTTCTGGGGACTCAATATTTCCTATCATTGCCGAAATATGTTCGGTTCCATTCTGGCTTTTGGTATTACCGCCATGATTTTCTGGCAGATATTTATCAATACCGCCATGGTCATGGGGCTTATGCCGGTTGTCGGCGTGCCTCT
Organism: uncultured Desulfobacula sp.; assembly: GCA_964635025.1. GTDB lineage: Bacteria > Desulfobacterota > Desulfobacteria > Desulfobacterales > Desulfobacteraceae > Desulfobacula. The sequence continues at coordinate 9,009 of CAZWMY010000072.1, forward strand.
TCCTCTTGTATCCTATGGCGGATCATCAGTGATCACCAACATGGTAGGTTTTGGAATATTATTAAATATCAGCATGCGTAAATTTTCGTCTCATTAGTTTTTAAACTTATTTAAAATACAGAGGGAAAATATCATTTCAAGACCTTAAATAATTTGCTAATCAATGTTGACAAATGCTTGTCCGGGTGGTACTCAAATCACGATTCAATTTGAGTTTGGACTGTTTTGTGAAAAAACGGTCAGAAAGATATAAGGTGTTTATTTTTTTATAATTATTAACTGGCGGAGGGGAATTTATGATAACTGTGATTCCTGATATATCCCTGGTATATCAGATGATCAATTTCCTTGTTCTGCTTTTTGTGCTCAATCTGGTTCTGTACAAACCAATCCGTAACATTCTTCTTGAAAGAAAGGCAAAAATAGAAGGGATGCAAAATGGGGCTGAAAAAGCCCAAAGCGACCTTGTTGCCGGAGAAGATGCATATAATAACGGATTGAAACAGGCCCGCTCAAAAGGATTAAAGAGTAAAGAATCCTTTATTGAGGAAGCATCAAAAGAAGAAAAGGAAATTATCGACAGGATTAACAAGAAAGCTCAGGCCAATCTTGCTGAAATCAAAAAGCAGGTTGCCCAGGAAACCGAGCAAGCCCGAAAAGCCCTGGAAGCAGAGGTGGATGTGTATGCCAAAGCTATCGGTGAAAAGATATTGGGGAGGGCCTGCTGATGAAAAAAAAAGGGATTAAAAACGAATTGCTGAAATGCTTTGGCTGTGCAGCTCTTGTTCTCTTTCTCAGCGGGATTGCGATGGCAGCCTCCTCAGAAGGGGGACACGGAGTTGTCCACAACGCATGGCTCGGTATTGATACTGCAAAGGTCATTAATTTTACCGTTCTGATCATTGCCCTGTTTTTTATTGCCAAAAAACCGGTGGCCGAATTTTTCTCATCCCGCGCCAAAGGCATTGAAGATGAAATCAAGGTTCTTGAACACAAAAAGGCAGATGCTGAAAAGAAACTTGCTGAATATCAGGCCAGGTTTAAAAATCTTGATCAGGAATCCAAAAAGATTGTTGAAGAATACATAAAACAGGGCGAAGAAGCAAAAGTCAGAATTCTTGCCGAAGCTGAAGCACAGGCAATAAAACTTGAAGCCATGGCCAAGCGGAATATTGAGCAGGAATTTAAGTCTGCAAAAACAAAACTTCAACAGGAAATTGCGGAAAAAGCAATGATAAAAGCTGAAGAGCTCATTAAGGCCTCCATTTCACCGGATGATCAGGACAAGCTTGTGGATGAATATTTGAAAAAGGTGGTGGCATAATGAAAAATCTAACAGTTTCAAGGCGTTATGCCAAAGCATTGATTCTTATCGGACAGGAAGACGGCAGGGCGGAACAATATAATACGGAGCTTGAATCGGTTGTCGGACTTTTTGATACACAAAAAGATTTTGAAAAAGCATTAACCAACCCTTTATATAACAAGAATGACCGGAAAAGAGTACTTCAGGCAGTTCTGGCGGCGACGGACCTGTCCGCCATCATGAAGTCTTTTCTGACCCTTTTGTTTGATAAAGGCCGTATTGGTTTCTTAAGGGAAATTGCTTCACACTATAAAGATCTGGCCGATGAGCTCAATGGAGTTATGAAAGCCAGTATTGTTTCTGCTGCTGCGCTGTCATCAGACGCAGTTGCTAAGATTAAAGAGGCATTGTCAAAAAAAGTCGGAAAAAATATTGTTCTGAAGGTTGAGCAGGATCCAAGCCTCATTGGTGGTGTGGTTACAAAAATAGGTGATCTTGTTCTGGATGGCAGCGTAAAAACCCAGCTGAAGAATTTGAGAGAAACATTAAAAAAAGGTGAGAATGTCTAATGGAAATTAAAGCAGAAGAAATAAGCCAAATTATAAAAGACCAGATCAAAGGTTTTGATGCAGAGGTCGACCTGAGTGAAACAGGTGTAGTTCTTTCCGCAGGTGATGGTATTGCCCGTGTATATGGCCTTGAAAAAGTAAAAGCCATGGAACTTGTTGAATTCCCCGGCGGAATTCTGGGGCTAGCATTGAACCTTGAATCCGATAATGTGGGTATTGCGATTTTGGGCGATGACAAACAGATCAAAGAAGGTGATATTGTCAAACGAACCGACCGTATTGCATCTGTCCCTGTCGGGGAAGAACTCCTGGGCCGCGTTGTGACCACAACCGGCGAACCGGTTGACGGTAAGGGCCCCATCAATGCAAAGAACTTTATGAACATGGAATTGGTTGCCCCTGGTGTTATCGCCAGGAAATCCGTTCATGAACCCTGCTACACCGGTGCCAAAGCTGTTGACGGCATGACCCCTGTCGGCAGAGGCCAGCGCGAGCTCATCATCGGCGATCGTCAGATTGGTAAAACAGCTCTGGCGGTTGATGCTATTCTTGCTCAGAAAGAGACTGACATGAAATGCATCTATGTTGCCTGCGGACAGAAAAAATCAACCGTTGCCCAGGTTGTTGCAGCCCTTCAGGAACACGGTGCCATGGAATATACCACTGTTGTTATCGCATCAGCTTCTGAATCGGCAGCCATGCAGTATCTGGCTCCCTATGCCGGATGCGCCATGGGTGAATATTTCAGAGATAAAGGCCAACACGCCCTGATTATTTATGATGACCTTTCCAAACAGGCTGTTGCCTACCGACAGGTATCATTGCTCTTAAGGCGTCCGCCCGGACGTGAAGCCTTTCCGGGCGACATTTTTTACAACCACTCCCGTCTTCTGGAACGGTCTGCAAAGCTCAGTGATGAAAAAGGCGCCGGCTCTCTGACAGCTCTTCCGATCATCGAAACCCAGGAAGGTGACGTGTCCGCATTTATCCCGACCAATGTTATCTCCATCACCGATGGTCAGATATTCCTGGACAAGAGCTTGTTTTTTGCCGGTATCCGTCCTGCCATAGACGTCGGACTTTCCGTATCCCGCGTTGGTGGTGCCGCCCAGGTCAAAGCCATGAAACAGGTGGCCGGTACCCTTCGTCTGGATCTGGCTCAGTTCCGTGAACTGGAAGCATTTGCTGCATTCGGATCAGACCTTGATGCCGCCACCCAGAAACAATTGACCCGTGGTGAGAGATTGGTTGAGCTGTTGAAACAACCCCAGTTCAAACCGCTTCCCATGGAAAAAATGGTTACCGTCCTTTTTGCCGGAACCCGTGGGTATCTTGATAAATATCCCAAAGCAGCTGTTGCAAAATATGAGGAAGGGCTTTATCCCTTTGTTGAAAACCGCTTCCCTGAAATTTTTTCCGGTCTGAAAGAAAAAAAGGAAATTACAAAAGACATTGAAAGCAAGCTCAAACAATGCCTTGAAGCCTATGATGAAGAATTCAAGGATACTATATAGCAATATTGGACTTTTCCGTGAAATGATTCATTAACAACAGGCTTGAAAGGTAGATCATATGGCAACTTTAAAAGAAGTAAAATCAAAAATAGTCAGCATAAAAAAGACTAAACAGATTACCTCTGCCATGAAAATGGTCGCCACTTCAAGATTACGCGGTGCTCAGAACAGAATGGAAGCATTCAAACCCTATGCGGGCAAATTTGCTGAAGTTTTGGGGAGTATCGCCGGTAAATCAGGGGAGAATGCAAGTCCCTTGCTGGTTCCCCGGGATGAAGTAAAAAAAGTGGCGGTGATCCTCTGTACATCCGACAGAGGACTTTGTGGCGGGTTTAATTCAAATTTAATAACAAAAGCTGATAAATTTGTTCAATCGGAACTTGAAGGAAAAGAAGTCTCTTATATCTGTTTTGGTAAAAAAGGAAGAGACTGGGCAAAAAAGCAACCCCAGCCCATCGAAGATCAATATGTCGGTGTGGTGGGCGGAAATATCGCTTTTGGAATTGCCTCTTCTTCAGGGCAGAAAATAATAGACAGTTTCCTTGGCGGAGCTGTTGATGAAGTATATCTGATTTATTCCAGGTTTGTGAACATGGCAAGACAGGAATCGACTTTGAAAAAAATTCTTCCTATCCCCTCTCTTGATGAATTGACAGGAGAAAAGGAAGCGGTTCAGGCCGGTGGATTTCTACCCGAGCATATCTGTGAACCATCCTCTGATAAACTTTTGGGTGAAATGCTGCCGAAAAACGTATTTATTCAGATATATGATGCATTGCTCCAGACTTCAACCAGTGAACATGCCGCTCGAATGAGAGCAATGGAAAATGCGACCAAGGCATGTGAAGACATGGTTGGAGAACTTAAGTCAATATTCAACAAGACAAGACAGTCAAAAATTACTGGCGATCTTATGGATATTGTCGGCGGTGCTGAAGCGCTCAAGGGATAAATTTTAATCGATATGCTTAATTTAAGAAAACAGCTTTATAGGAGATAAAAATGGCTCAAAATATAGGTAAAATAGCGCAGGTACTGGGTGCTGTTGTTGACGTTGAGTTTGAACCCGGAAAACTTCCTCCGGTTCTGACGGCTCTGACGGTAACCAATCCGACGATTGGTTCTGAGGAAGACAATCTTGTCATAGAAGTGGCTCAGCACCTGGGTGACAATGTTGTCAGATGTATTGGAATGGATGTAACCGACGGTCTGCAGAGAGGAATGGTTGTTAAAGATACCGGAGCTCCCATCATGATGCCGGTGGGCAAAGCCTCTCTTGGCAGGGTTCTGAATGTTGTAGGAAAGCCTGTTGATGGCCTTGGTCCCATTTCCCAGGAAAAAATGCTTCCCATTCACAGACATGCCCCTCAATTCACGGAACAGGATACCTCTGTTCGCGTTCTTGAAACCGGCGTAAAAGTTATCGACCTTCTTGTACCTTTCCCACGCGGCGGAAAAATGGGGATGTTTGGTGGTGCAGGTGTTGGCAAAACCGTTATCATGATGGAAATGGTTAATAATATTGCCATGCAGCACGGTGGTATTTCCGTTTTTGGCGGTGTAGGGGAAAGAACCCGTGAGGGAAATGACCTTTATCATGAAATGAAAAATTCAGGCGTTCTTCCGAAATGCGCCCTGGTCTATGGCCAGATGACGGAACCCCCCGGAGCACGTGCAAGGGTTGCGCTTTCCGCTTTGACTTGCGCAGAATATTTCCGTGATGTGGAAGGTCAGGATGTGCTTTTGTTTGTTGATAATATCTTCCGTTTTACACAGGCTGGTGCAGAGGTTTCCGCTACTCTTGGCCGCATGCCGTCTGCGGTTGGATATCAGCCGACGCTTGCAGTTGACATGGGTGAGCTTCAAGAGAGGATCACATCCACGGATAAAGGTTCCATCACAGCTGTTCAGTGCGTATACGTACCTGCCGACGACTTGACCGACCCTGCGCCTGCAACCACGTTTGCCCATCTGGACGGCACCGTGGTTCTTTCCCGTCAGATTGCCGAGTTGGGTATTTATCCGGCTGTGGACCCGCTTGATTCAACATCCCGAATTCTGGATGCAGCTTATATCGGTGAAGAACACTACCAGGTTGCCCGTATTGTTCAGCAGACCCTGCAAAAATATAAAGAACTTCAGGATATTATTGCAATTCTCGGTATGGATGAGCTCTCGGATGAAGACAAGGTTACGGTTCAACGTGCCAGAAAACTTCAGAAATTTTTGTCTCAGCCTTTCCATGTTGCAGAAACATTTACCGGCATGGCAGGTAAGTTTGTAAAGGTTGAAGATACGGTAAGATCATTTAAAGAAATTATTGACGGCAAACATGATGATCTTCCGGAAAATGCTTTCTATATGGTAGGTTCTATTGAAGAAGCCATTGCAAAGGCAAAATCCGCTTAAACAACCGGAGGTATAATATGGCTGAGAAAATATTTCTTGAAGTCGTTACACCGCAGAAATCAGTTGTCAGTGAAGAAGTTGAAATCGTGGTGGCTCCGGGTTCAGAAGGTGAGTTTGGCGCACTTAAAGGGCATACCACATTCCTGACATCTCTAAAATTAGGGACACTTCGGTATAAGGATGCCGCTGGAAAGGAAAGATATCTTTTTATCAACGGTGGTTTTGCAGAAGTTCTGCCAAACAAGGTCACCATCCTTGCCGAGTCGGCAGAACGCAGAAAAGACATCGATGTCGAAAGAGCAATGAAGGCGAAGGAAAGAGCAGAAAAGCGTCTGACTGCAAAATCTCCTGACATTGATCTTGTCAGAGCTGAAGCTGCACTCAGACGTGCTTTGCACAGACTTAAGATTAAAGACATCAAATAATGTGATATAAGGTTTAGATCTATTAATAATATTCTGAAAACGGATATATAAAAAAAAAGGGGGGAGGCTTCAATTTAAAATGGAGTCTTCCCCTTTTCATATTAGAAAAGATCATTTTCGGATAAAACAAGAAACCTAATTACGGATATAACTATGAATTTTGATGATGTCGGGGTTGTGATTCTTGCTGCTGGTAAGGGAACCCGAATGAAATCCGATACGGCAAAAGTGCTTCATAAAGTGGCCCAAAAAAGCATGATCGTTCATGTGGTCGAGAGAGCCTTGGAAATTTCCCCGGATAAAGTATATATCGTTGTTGGATACCAGGCCGAGAAAGTGAAAGAAGAGGTCGGCAGGTTTTATCAGATCAATTTTGCATATCAAAAGCAGCTTCTTGGGACCGGTGATGCAGTTAAGACAGCCCTTCCGGGTATGGATTCACAAGTTAAAAATATTCTTGTGCTGTGCGGAGATGTCCCTCTGATACGAATAAAGACGCTTTATGAACTGGTGAAAGCGCACAAAAAAACTCATTCAGAGATCACGGTTCTTGCAACAGAGGTGGATAATCCCAAAGGGTATGGAAGAATTATTCTTGATTCTGAAAATCATCTTCTTTGTATCAGAGAAGAGGCTGATGCTACCATGGTCGAAAAACAGATTAAACGGGTGAATACAGGGATATATTGTTTTGATAAAAATTTTCTTGTTACGGCTCTTGATGAAATATCACCGGAAAACAGCCAGGGAGAGTATTATTTGACTGATGTGATTGAAATTGCACAGAAGAAAAATCAAAAAATTACGGTTATCACTACAGAAGACTCAAGACAGGTTATCGGGGTGAATACGCTTGAAGAGCTTGATAGAGCAGAATATCTGATGAAGGCCCTGGCAGAGGAATTGCCTTGACTTTGTTAAATATTTTGAATTATACTGAACCATAATCAGCATTATGAGATGATGACATTGGGTAATGACCGTATCAAAAAAAAGTTTGATGATATTGACGGCAAAATCGATTTAATGATGGAATATTGCCGGTCGCTCCAGTTGGAAAACAGAGCATTATTGGTAAAAATTAGCAAGCTTGAAGCAGATCTTGACGGGAAAAGGGGCACTGAGATTCATTTTTCAGGACAAGAGGCATTTATTAAATCAAAAATCGAGGGACTTTCGGCAAAATTGAATACATTTTCGAACAGCCCTAATAAGTTCGAATCATCAAGCCTGTGACCGGCTTTATGTCAGGAAAAGGGAATTTATTGGATGAACTTGTTGTAATTGAGATTTTCGGCGAGGAGTACAGATTCAGGCCTGACAACCAGGTTGAGAACCCGGAACAGGTTGCCCAGCATTTAAAAAAATATATTAAAGAGTCTGAAGTATTATTTGAAAATAAACATTCAGATAAAAACAAGATTGTTACATTATTGCTGGCAGCCATGAATTTGTCGCGGGATTTTCATGAATTGAAGGAAAAATACTCTGAGTTTGAAAAGGAAACAGAGAAAAGAGTCACATCCATGTTGGAGAAAATAAACAAAGGATTTGAAAAGAATACAAACTTCAAATTGTTATAAATGGTTACCCCTGCAATGTGCGTGATTGTATGACTGTCTTTGTCCTAACGCATAAGCAAAAGGGAGTCCACACTTATACTGGTGTGCTATGTTCCTCTTGTAAGGAAAAGCCTGAAGGTACAATTGGACGACCACTTTTTTAAACCCACGGCTCAAAGCCTTTAATAGCAACACGGCAGTTTGTGGGGGTAATTATAACAAAATCCGGTCTGTTTTTGATTTTTCCCTTTCCAAAGGTCTTCCCCCTGATCCATTATTTTTTAGTTCGGAACATTAATAAGATTACACCATGATGTGTTGATATAAATCAATTTAGGAGATTTTTCTAATGGAATATATAATCGTGCTCTCATCAGTTTTTGTTGTGCTGGGATTGGGAGTCATTGCCTTTTTCAAATTTAAGAAAAGAGTGGTTCAAGAAAATTTGAATATTGAAGAAGAGCAAGAGCGCTTGATCGAGGATGCCAGGAATAAAGCCGCATCATTGCTGAAAGAAGCAAAGCTTGAGGCCAAATCCAGGCTGCTGGAAATGAAAAGTGATTTTGATGCGGAAACCGAGGAAACACGGGCTGAGTTAAAGAAAGAAGAAAGAAGATTAGCCAAAAAAAGCGAAAAATTGGATAGTCAGGAGGAACAGTTAGCAAAAAGAGAACAGAGCCTTCAAAAAAAAGAAATTGAAACCCAAAAGAAATTTGAAACTGCATTGAATAGGGAGAATCAGTATTCCGAGCTGTTGGAGGAAACTAAAAAAGAACTTGAAAAAGTTTCAGGACTCACTCTTGAAGAAGCAAAAGACCTTTTGCTCAAGACCATTGAAGAAGATGTTAAACATGAAGGGGCAAAGCTGATAAAAAAAATTACCAGTGAAGCAAAAGAAAATGCAGACAAAGAGGCTAAAAAAATTATATCAACTGCAATACAGCGATATGCAGGTGACTATGTGGCTGAAAGAACGGTTTCGGTTGTCCATCTCCCTGGAGACGAGATGAAAGGCCGGATTATTGGCCGTGAAGGAAGAAATATACGAGCCCTTGAAGCCGCCACAGGCATTGATCTTATCATTGATGATACACCTGAAGCCGTTATCCTGTCGGGGTTTAACCCAATAAGAAGAGAAATTGCAAGATTATCCCTTGAAAAATTGATATCTGATGGAAGAATTCACCCTGCGCGTATTGAAGATGTTGTTGCACGGGCAACCGAAGAAGTGGATGTGGCCATTAAAGAAGCAGGAGAACAGGCTGCTTTTGATCTCGGTGTCCATGGCATTGATCCTGAATTGATTAAAGTTCTTGGCAAGCTCAAATTTCGAACCAGCTATGCCCAGAACGTCCTTCAGCATTCTGTTGAGGTAGCATTTCTATCCGGAGCAATTGCCGCTGAATTGAGTTTGGATTTTAAACTCGCCAAACGCATGGGGTTGTTGCATGACATTGGAAAAGCAGTTGATTATGAAGTGGACGGAGCCCATGCCATCATTGGGGCAAAACTTGCTAAAAAATATGGTGAAATCGACGGTGTAGTGAATGCCATTGCCTCTCACCATGAAGACCAGATGCCTGAATCCGTATATGATTATATTGTTCAGGCCGCGGATGCCTTGTCGGGAGCTAGACCTGGGGCAAGAAAAGAGAGTCTTGAAAATTATATAAAAAGGCTGGAAGATCTTGAAAATATAGCCAATGCTTTTGATGGAGTCACCAATACCTATGCGATTCAGGCAGGTCGTGAAATCCGGGTGATCACAGAGAGCGAAAAGATTTCAGATGAAGATGCAATTCTGCTTTCCCGGAATATTGCCCGTCAGATTGAGGAAAATCTTACTTTTCCGGGACAGGTTAAAGTTGTTGTCATCCGGGAAACGAGAGCAGTGGAATATACAAGGAAATAAAGGCTCGGAATGATATGAGTGTACTATCTATTTTAAAAGAAAGAGGGTTTATTGAAGATCAGACCCATACAGATGAGCTCGAAGCCTATTTATCCAGCAACAAAGTAACTTGCTATATTGGATTCGACCCAACCGCATCTAGTCTTCATGTCGGAAGCCTTGTCTGTATTATGACACTGGCCCATATGCAAAGAAACGGGCACAGGCCTATTGCATTGGTGGGGGGTGGAACAGGGCTTATCGGTGATCCGTCCGGAAAAACAGAGCTGCGAAAGGTCATTACCCAGGATGAAATCAATATAAACAAAAACGGAATCAAAAATCAACTGGCCAGGTTTCTTGATTTTTCTTCGGACAAAGCCCTGCTTCTCGATAATGCCCAATGGCTTACCAAACTTGAATATATTCCGTTTTTAAGAGATATCGGCAGGCATTTCAGCGTCAATCGGATGATAAAGGCAGAAGCCTACAAGGCAAGGATGGACTCAGAGGATGGGCTGACCTTTATTGAGTTCAATTATATGCTGCTCCAGGCTTATGATTTTATGCAGCTTGCCAAATCCCACGATTGTTTATTGCAGATGGGCGGATCAGATCAATGGGGCAATATTGTCGCAGGCGTTGATCTGGTGAGACGGACCCTTGGAAAACAGGCCTTTGGTATCACATTCCCATTAATCACTACAGCCGGCGGGATCAAGATGGGAAAAACCCATAAAGGTGCGGTGTGGCTTGATCCTGAAAGATTTTCTCCCTATGAATATTATCAGTTCTGGGTGAATTCGGATGATGCGGATATCCATAGATTTCTGGCCTTGTTCACTTTCCTTCCCATGGAAGAAATAAACCAGGTTAAGCAACTTAAAGATGCTGATATTAATAAAGCCAAAGTGGTCCTGGCGTATGAAGCCACAAAGATATGTCACGGAAAAGAGGAAGCCTTGAATGCCTTGAGAGCATCGGGGTCTGTTTTTGGTGCGGTTGAAATTTCGGATCATATTCTTCCTTCCAGCACTGTTCCAAGGGGGATTTATACTGCTATCGGTGATAATTCCGTTCCCTCTACTGTTTATAAAAAATCGGATATTGTCGGCACAGTTTCCATTATTGATTTATTATTGACAGTGAAGCTATGTAATTCCAAATCCGATGCAAGAAGGCTGATCCAGCAGGGAGGGGCCTATATTAACGGCATCAGGGTTTCAAGTTTTGATCAGTTAGTCATGGAAAAAGACATTAAAGATAATGAAATTTTGCTCAGGGCAGGAAAGAAAAAATATCATAAAATTATTTTGAAGCAGATCTAAAATATAATTGACAAAGGCCCTTTCCACATATATATTGGTCAGGTTTTTGTCAATCACATAAGCAGTGGCAAAAAGAATCGAATTTGATCTTTGAAAATTGGTCAGTGAAGAAATTAAGAGCGGGTCTTAAGAAGACC
>CAZWMY010000073.1:0-20128 GCA_964635025.1 uncultured Desulfobacula sp.
GAATTGCGAATACCTCAATGGTTAAAAAATAATCATAAAGTCCAATGGCAAAATTGGTTACATCAATCACTTCTCCCAGTATCCGGTGAAGAGATCGGTATAAATCATCAAGGCTTTCGGTGGTATTCACTGCATTGGAAATTCTTAAAAGAGTTCTGGTTGACTTCTCACTGTTTTTCAGTTCCGCCTGGGAATTATGCAACACTTCCAGATCAGTCACATCCTGAAGCATAACCAGTGCTTCCTGTATTGAGCCTTCCAGTGACCGTATCGGTATTGCCGTCATAAAAATATTTCTGCTCCCGGCATTCTCTCCGATACGAAATTCATAATTTACCGTTTGGCCGGATTCAAAAACTTGTTTCAGAGGGCATGAGGCAGAGCATGACTTTTTTTGTCCGCACATCAGATGATGACATGGAATGGTTTCGGTATCAGGCAGGTTTTCTCTTTTAAGCCATTGCCGGACGATCTTGTTTTTCCATACAATTTTGAGTGATGCGCTTATCGTTAGAAAGCCTGCATCGGTGTTATTGACAAGTTCGGAAAATTTTTGCCGCTCTTTTTCAAGAATGCGGATCTGCATATCCTGGGTTTGAAATCCGCGTTCCAGTTTTTGAATTTTTTGCTGGAGCGTTTTTATTTCGTTGATTTGTTTGTTGTTTGCATCCAAAGCAAATCCATTCCATAATTTGAATTATGTGTATTTTTAAGCCTGATGGCTTCGTTCATACGCATCTGCCAGCCAGTCGGCAACCTGCTGCACTTTTTTTTCAATCTCAGGATGGAATGCGTTAAGATTATGGCTGTCAATATCAATCTGTCCATAAATTTTATCTTTTTTCCGGATCAGGATTACCAATTCTGAACTGGTTGCAGTTGAGCATGCAAGATAGTTCGATTCTTTGGTGACATCCGGAATGTTCTTATTGGTTTTTTCCGCAACGGCACTGCCGCAAACACCCTGGCCGGACGCAATAAACACATGTTCGGTGGGAGCGCCCAGAAAGGGGCCAAGCCGAAGCATGTTATCCGTATACAGTTCATAAATACCTGTCCAATGGAAATTGGGTTCTGAATTGTGCAAAAGCTCGATGGCGGTTTTTAATATGGTATCGAGATCCGCAGATTCAGCCGACAATTTATCAAGATTTTCACAGATTTCTTTTCCGGTCATGATAAGTCCTTTTAAACCAGAGGGTTAAGTTTGTGGGAGATTTGATAAAAAAATATCATTTTTGACCTCCATTGTATATGAATTTTTATTATAAGACCGTTAATAAAAATTTATAATCGCTGGATCAAATACAAAAAGGTCGGGAAACGGCTGAGGGACTTTAGTTTATAAAACTCATAGAGAAGCTCGCGGCCGGGGTGACCAAATTTCAGAGGGGAGAGATAGACCGTACCCTTGGGTCTTGTTCTTTTACTGCTCTCCCGGATGAGGGAAAGCAGGGCTTCAAAATGGGTTGGTGGCAGGGACTCGTCCATGACGAAATTACAGGTGATTTCTACATTGGAAATGGTGTCATTGATCTGCTGGGCCTTTTTAAAGGCGGCTGTCACTTTTTCAGGGGTGATGGGTTTGCCCAGCAGATCAAGGGTGGTTTTGTCGCAGGATTCAAGGCCGATATTGATAAAGATTTGGAACGGAAGGTGCTGAATCCTGTTGAACAGAAAAGGCTCGGCATTTAAAAATGAATCCACACTTGCGAACATGAAAAGAAAGCAGCCTTTCATGAAAGAGGAATGAAAAGCGAAAGCTTCAAAGGCAATCCGGGCGGTTTCAAGGATGAGTTCTGCAGGAGCGTTTAAGGCATCGTGTTCCCCAATAAAAAGGGCATTATAATTGACGATGTCATTTCCATATAGATTTTTCAGGGCTACTGTCTGGCGATTTATATCAGCCATCGACCTTAGGGAAAATGGTTTTTTGTTTTTCACTTTGCAGAAGGCACATTTATAAAGACAGCCGTCAGCAATGGTCAATGGGATGATATTATAATCCACATGCCGGGCGTCGGGCGGCATGACCGTTACCCGTGATCCGATGATATCAAAGAGGGTTTGCGCTTTTTCCTGAAGCATTTGAGGGGTTTTTTGCCTGATGTTCCATAGCCATTCGGAAAATTCTTTTGTCAGGCCATTGTTCGGAAGGCTGCCCAGGGTTTGCGGCCAAAGGGTGACAATATTTTGAATTTCATCTTCCTCAAAGGGTTTGCCGCCCAAAAGGGAATTTGTCGGGTACATCAGATTGGGAAGATAATATTCCCCAAGAGCTTCAAAAACCCCTGAGTATCCGCCGGTGGAATAATAAACCCAATCGTTTCCCATGGTCCGTTTGAGCCATTCGGAAGGGTGATGCCACGTTTTTTTCTTTGATCTTGCATGCCGGATTTCGTTGTTAAGATTGAATTCAAAAATGTGATCGCGGGTTTCAAGTCTTGAAAAAAGTCCATATTTGACCGGGAAACTAATCTTTGTGTATTCCTGGCTACCCCGGCAGTTCAATTCAATGGAAAGTTCCCGGGTCTTGGTGCATTGTGCCGGCATGTCAGGTATTTTTAAAAATTCAATGGATTTCATGATGTCAATGCCCTGTGTTTACATTTGAATCTTCAACATGGCAATCTTTTTTTAAAAAGGTTTTTAAAATTTTAATGTAATATGTTATATTGATTGAAATTTTTGCCGCCCGGATATTGATACGATATCGTCTAAAAAAATCAGCAGAAGGAAAAAATTCATTTTTTCCTTATACTAACATAGGAGTAAGGTCTTATGACGGATTTCATATTAGCTGTTTTTCAGATCCGGAATTGGCCGGTCTTGATCCTTCTGATTCTTTGCATATGGATCGCAGCCTTCAGCCTGATGCAGGCACATAAAATGAAACGCCGGCTTCAGGATAATGAAACAGAACTCAATAAAAAAATGGAGAAATTAAGGCTTTTTTTAGATCATTCCAAAGACGGGATATTGATTATCCAGGACCTCAGGTTTAAATATACCAACAAAAGGGTACCCGAGATCATGGGATTGGAAGGAAAAGAAGAAATCTCAAACAATTTCACAGAGTATATCTACCCGGATGATGTTCAGATCGCCCTTGACAGCTATGAGCAAACCATGTTGTCCGGGGGTAAAGAGACAAATTTTGATGTGAGGCTTGTGAAATCCGATCAGAGCCTGATATGGGTTCAGGTCCGGTCTGTTTCTGTCATGTGGGAGGGTGAACCGGCCAATCTTGCCTTTATCCGGGATATCACGGCCCAAAAGATGATGGAATACGATCTTCAGCAGGCACAGCGCATGGAGGCCATTGGAGTTTTTTCCGGCGGAATCGCCCATGATTTCAATAATATTTTGACCACCATCATTGGCAATGCAGAATTGGCACTGATGGATCTTGATGTTGAAAGTCCGGGAAAAAAAGAATTTGAACAGATCCGTGAATCCGGTCACAGGGCAAGGGATCTGGTCCGCCAGATTCTGACTCTCAGCCGGGAATATACATCGGAAGCCCAGCCTTTATATCTTGCACCCGTGATCAAGGAAGCGTTAAAACTTTTAAGATCCACCCTGCCCAGGAATATAAAAATTATTGAAAAAATCGACAAACACCTCAGCCTTGTCAAAGCTGATTCAATTCAGATGTATCAGGTTTTCATGAATCTTTGTGCCAATGCCAAGCATGCCATGGAAAAAGAGGAATCAGGCTGTCTTGATGTGGAACTGAAGAATGTCACCGTTTCTTCTTCCATGAGGTCCTCTCCGGATGATATGGTGCCGGGCAATTATGTAAAACTTAGCGTAACCGATACCGGTATCGGCATTGATCCGGGCATTGCCGGAAAAATATTTGAGCCCCATTTTACAACCAAGGAAAAGCCCAAGGGAACCGGTCTTGGTCTTGCAACAAGCCTTTTTATTGTCAAACAGTTCGGCGGGAATATCACATTTGACAGTGAGCCCGGCAAGGGGGCTTGTTTTTGTGTCTTTCTGCCCGCCCATGAGGCGGAAAAACCAAAGGAAAAGGCTTTTAATGAGACCTCAACCATTCAAGGCAAAGGGAAAATTTTATTTGTGGATGATGAAGCTGAAATCGCCGCCATGGCCAAAAAAATGCTGACCCATTTGGGATTTTCCGTGATGACGGCTGGCTCGGGAAAAGAAGCCCTTGAAAAATTTACAAGGGAGCCTGGATTTTTTGATGTTTTAATCACGGACCTGGCCATGCCGGAAATGACGGGAATAAAGCTTGCAAAAGAAGTGATGCGGATTCGCCCCGAATTTCCGGTCATCATGTGCACAGGCCACAGCGACACCTTTGATGAAAAAGCAGCCAAAGATTCCGGGATCATGGAATATGTTGAAAAACCCTATAACCTGAAGGAACTCGGCGCCATAGCCGCAAAATATATGAAACATGCCCAGGCTGTCTGACCTTGACGCATTCCTTTAAATCGATTATCTCTAAAGAAAATTGAACCGGAGGAATGCGGCATTTTGAAAATCCTGTTTCTTGAACCTTTTTTCGGCGGCTCCCATCAGGACTTTGCTTTGGGCTTTCAGGCCCATTCCCGGCACGAGGTGAATCTTGTCAGCTTGCCTGCCCGGTTCTGGAAATGGCGGATGCGGGGCGCCGCCCTTTATTTTGTGAATAAGATCAAAAACTTTTCATCCTATGATGTCATCGTTGCCACGGACATGATGGATCTTACGGATTTCAAGGCCCTTGCGGGAAAACAGTGCCCGCCCATCCTCCTGTATTTTCATGAGAATCAGTTGTCCTATCCTTTGGCAGCCGATGAAAAACGGGATTTTCACCTGGGTTTTACCAATATTGTTTCCGCCTTTGCTGCAGACCGGGTGGTGTTTAATTCCGGGTATCATCTGGATGAATTCATGAGATCGGCAAAGCAATTGATCAAGCTCATGCCGGATGCAAGGCCTAATTTTATGATGGATAAAATCATGAAAAAGGCCACTGTTATTTATCCGGGGTGCCGGTTTGAGACCGGTTCTATGGTTTTGGAAGAAAGAGATCAGACCCGGCCCCTGATCATCTGGAACCATCGGTGGGAGCATGATAAAAATCCGGAATTATTTTTCAAAGCCCTTTTCAGGTTAAAAGAAATGAAAATTCCTTTTTTTGTGGCCCTTCTGGGGGAGAATTTTAATGCATTTCCGGAAGTGTTCAACCAAGGCAAGACAGTCCTGAAAGATGAAATTCTTGTTTCAGGGCATGTGGAATCACGGGAAGAATACCTCTCCTGGCTGAAAAAAGGGGCCATTGTGGTCAGTACGGCATTCCAGGAAAATTTTGGCATTTCCATAGTGGAGGCGGTTCGCCATGGATGTGTTCCGCTATTGCCCAAGCGGCTTTCCTATCCTGAGATCATGCCTGAAGAGCTTCATGACCGGATTTTATATGAAACAAAAGAAGAATTTTTTCAAAAGCTTTTGGATATGCTGACCCGGTATCCGGAATATGTTCAGCTGCAAAAACGGTTGTCATCTGAAATGGCCCGGTTTTCATGGGAAACCAGGGCCAAAGACTATGATCAGGTTCTTGACTATGATGAGGCCTTGAAAAGGCCCTGAAAAAGCAATGATAAATAATCTTGCCGGATAAAGTTTTTTTCTTTACAATCAGGTATTTTTCTGATGTTGTATGACCCCTGCACTCAAGGTCTGCGAAGTAAAACTTGAGAAGGTTAAAAAAAAGGAGAGATTCAAATGGATGCCGAACTTTATAAAAAAGTAATCAAAGATGCCATAGCCGGAGAGATCGAAGCAAAAGAATTTTACCTGAATATTTCAAAAAGGATCAAGGATTCCTATCTAAAGGAATTGTTCCAGGATTTTTCCAAAGAAGAGTCCCGTCACGAGCAGATTTTAACTGCATTTCTGGATAAAGGCCGGATCAAACCCACAACCTTTAACGGCACCCGGGATTTTAAAATTGCGGAAACCGTTGCCCTGCCTGAAGTGTCTGATACTATGAATCTCAAAGACGCCATTGGTCTTGCCATGAAAAATGAAGAGATTGCCATGCAAAAATATGAGACTTTGGCAGCCAATTGCGACGACCCGGATTTAAAATCCGTGTTCAGAAGTCTTTCTTCCATGGAAAAAGACCATAAGTTCAAAATGGAAGAAAGCTTTGTGAATGTAGCCTATCCGGAGATCTGGTAGTTTCCGCCTGCTATCATTTTTACCATGAAGGACATGAAAACCATGAAGGATCAAGAGGTCCGGGCTTCATGTCCTTCATGAGCTTCATGGTTAAAACCATCATGCCGAATATCTATCGCCTTCCCGGAATTTTAAGAAAGCCGGAATAAAAGCGCCTGCCATGATGAATCCCCCTGCCAGCAGGAACCCCAGAGGGAAATAATCATTATCTCCAAAAATTCCGATCAGATTCGGAATAAAACCCCCGCCGATCAGAAAAGCAATGGGGATGGTAAAAGACACCATGATATTCCGGGTTTCTTTGGTACCGATGAGTGATAAAGCGGCAAAGGCAGGTGGAAAAAAGCTTACGGCTAATAAAGGCTGGATAAAGATGATCATCTTTATAAAGGAGCCGGTGAATATCCCGATCAAAAGGGTTGATGCGCCCGTTATGAGCAGTACAAAACTAAGGACCGGTTTCAGGCCGAAACGGTCTGATAGCCATCCCACGACAAAAGGCATGGGCAGAGTGAACATCCGGGACAGGGTCATCAGGGTGTTGGCCTCGGTGCGCAGCAAACCGTGTTCTTTTACAAGATAGAGGGGCAGCATGGAATAAACGCCAAGCGTTCCTGTGACCCCGACGGTGAACAAGGCCATCATCATCCAGAAAGATGGGGTTGCAATAAGGGGCAAAAAGGATTTCAGATTGGGAGATTCTCCTTTAAAATCATTCACATTTGCTAATCGATAAAAAGAAAACCCCAGCAGGATGGAGGTCATTCCCACACAAAGCAGCACATTTCTCCAGGATAGCAGCAACAGCAGTGCTTCACAGATGATGGGGGCCAGCAGAAAACTTAGGTTCGGAGCCAATTCATGAATTCCAATGGCTTTTCCCCAGTTCCGGCTGTCTGTGGAATTTGTCAGGATGGCGATGCCGGAGGGAAGATAAAGGGCAGACGCCATACCCACGATAAAAAGGCCTGTACGCATGCTGATCAAATTCTGAGTAAAGCCCACCCCGATCATGGCGATTCCGCTGCCGATGGCGGAAAGGGCGATGGTTTTTTTATGAAGAAGCCGTGAAGATACAAATCCTGAGCACAATAAAGAAACAAAATATCCAAAAGCCGATATTAAAAAAAAAGAGCCTGCCTGATCCCGGCTCAGATTCATGTCTTCGGATATGGAGGGAAGCAGAGGGGAAATAATGATCCGGATGGTAAAATTCAGGAAAAAAATGGATGTCAGAAAAAACAGGGGAAGAAGCCGGGACTGGAATTTTAATTGGTCTTGGAGGTTCAAGGGGTTCATAAATTTACCTGTATTCCTGAGTTTCCGGTATGCAAGGCGGTTCAAGGCAAGGGTTGATTTCTATGGTAATATGAAACAATTTTTCTAAATTTTTCAGTAAAAGTTTATAATGTTCCGGAGGTTTCGGATAGTGTGTTACAATGGAGATAACGGCTGCATAATGTTCCGGCCCGACTCTCCAGACGTGGACGTCGCAAACCCGGTTGTCGGAATCGGCTTCCAGTATTTTTTTTATCTTGATGATGGCGTCATCCTCCATGGAGTGATCCAAAAGGATTAGGCTGGTGTCTTTTAGAAGACCCCAGGACCAGCGGGTGATGACTATGGCACCGGCGATCCCCATAAGCGGGTCCATCCAGTTGAGGCCGAAATATTTTCCTGAAAAAAGGGCAATAATAGCCAGAAGAGAGGTCAGGGCATCGGCCAGAACATGCAGATAGGCTGCTCTCAGATTATGGTCATGGTGGTGGTGATCTTTTTCATGGGAATGGTCATGGTTATGATGATCCTGCAAAAGGAATGCACTGATAAGGTTGATGGCCAGACCCACGGCTGCCACGAGAATTGCTTCATTAAAATGAATGGTTTGCGGATGGTATAGCCGGCTAACGGATTCAAAGGCCATGATAAGGGCGATGACGGCCAGGGCGACGGCACTGGCAAACCCTCCGAGAACGCTCACTTTTCCTGTTCCGAAACTAAAATCCGGGTTGCCTGCATTTTTTTTTGCATATCGGTAGGCAAAGATCGAAATGGCAAAAGCCGCGACATGGGTGCCCATATGCCATCCGTCCGCCAGCAAGGCCATGGACCCGAAAATATTTCCGGCAACAATCTCCACCCCCATGGTGACAAAAGTCAGAATAAGAACCTGGATGGTCCGGCTTTCCCCTTTTTGGTGAATGGCATTAAAATCATGGTTGTGCTGCCATTTTTCAAGCGTATAAATATGCATTCTTGTAAAATATCCTTTTCGTCTTACGATAATAGGTTTTTATTCCCTATGGCGGATGACTGTCAACCTTTATCCGTCTGTAATTAATTTTTTATTGGGGTAGGAAAGAAAAAACAAAGCCGGTTCTTAATACGGCAAAAAAGCTTTTTTTAAGAACCGGCATATGATTTTTAAAAAGATATTTATTTACATATGGGGTTATGATCGGGTATCGATGCAGAAGACTTTTACGGTTATTTTTCCTTATCTGCCGCCGCGGCCCTGTCCGCCTCGGCCACCGCCGTAACCATCCCTGCCGCCGCCTTGTCCGCCTCGGCCGCCACCACCACCGTAACCACCCCTGCCACCGCCCCCGCCGTAACCGCCTCTGCCGCCGCTTCTGCCGCCGCTGTTTTCAGTTTTGGGTCGGGCTTCGTTTACATTCAATGCTCTACCTTTTAATTCTTTGCCATTGAGGCCTTCAATGGCAGCCTGACCCTCTGCTTTGGAAGCCATTTCTGCGAATCCAAATCCTTTTGGCCGGCCGCTGTCCCTGTCTTTTAAAATGGTGACGGATTCAACCTGGCCGAAGGGTTCCAATGCCTGCCGCAGATCGTCTTCTGTAACCTCGTATGACAAATTACCTAAATAGAGCTTCATCCTTTTCTCCTTTGAAATAAATAATAAAGTCTCATCACACATCACAATCAAATCTGAGTTTTTTTCGCACTGTCTTGACAAAAAGAACTGATCCAATAGCTATCAAAGGCTATCCAAAAACAATGGCAGGGTGGCAACATCATTTTTAAACTAAATGCCGGATTTTTATAGTACATCAAAATATCACCATGGTAAACTATAAATTCCGTGTATGACCATATTTTTGGAATTTATGAATTGTGACCCGGTAGATGATGTTCTTATTTTCATCATGAATGGGGAAATTTTTTTCATTCAATTATCACAATTTATTCATAAAATAGCCACGTTGTAACTTTTATTTCCCAAGGCAAAATCCTGGATTTTAACCCGGAACCCCTCTCAGCGCGGGGCTTGAAAAATAAATTTTCCAGACAATTTATTAATATAATAGTTTGATTTTAAAAGAAAACTTTGTTATATTTTCCTACCCCTACCCCTACCCCTACCCCTACCCCTACCCCTATTTTCCTGGCAGGTTTTTTGCTTTAATTCAGACAATTTATTCGGCAGAGAACTTAAAAAAGGAGAATTTCATGAAAGATTTAAAGATGATGTTTTTAATGCTGGTTGTTTTTCTTATCACAGCCAGTAGTATAGCAGTTGCAAGTACCATCAACCTGAATGATTTTTACAAAGACCCATCCGTCACTGTTGCTGCGGATGGATCATCTGCATTATTACAAGAAGACCTGGCTTATGCCTCAGTCCTTCTTTCAAATGATCCCTTTCTTGGCGATCCAATCCTTCCTTTTCCATCCAGCCCTTTTACCCTGTCCTTTGATTATGAATTTATCGTTCTATCCGGCAATCACGACGGTATCCGCATCAAATTGTTCGATGGTGCCACAGGCAATGAAATAGCAGGAATCTGGGACGAGTATGACAATGGGTCAAATGATTCCTGGAGTAAGTCCGGAACCACTGTGTGGAATATTGCCGGTGCACCTTCCACCGGCCTTGGACTTGAATTCCAGTTATATGCGTCTGATTTTGTCGCCGGGTCATCCTTGCGGGTCAGCAATGTCAATTTTGAATCAGCCCCGGTACCTGAGCCTGCAAGTTTTCTGCTGCTGGGCTTTGGCATGATCGGAGTTGCAGGGCTGGGTCGAAGAAAGCTGAATTCATAAATCAGGAAAGCATAAAAAAAATTTAAGGAGAAGGGATGAAATCACAAACCGTTAAAAGAATCAGCTTTGTTTTGATGGTCCTGTCTTTTTTTGCAGTGGTGCCCTGGATGGCATTTGCAGAGACAGACGTTACCAGCAAGGTTGAACTGATCAAATCAGGTCTGGTGTATGACAGAAGGACCCTGACAAGCTCCATGAATGTTTCCGTGAAGAATATTTCACAGGATGTTTTGTTAACCCCGATCAAGGTGGTGATCGACAGCATCAGCACAACGGATGTGACCATAACCAATGCTGATGGGGTTACAGATGATGGCAAACCATATTTCAAATATCAAACCAATAATGGGAGATTGCCTGCTGGTATAACTTCTACCGGAAAGCAATGGTTTTTTAAAAATATAAAAAATTTAAGATTTAGTTATACAACCAGAATATTGGGAAGTGAACTTGCCAAATCAATCATCGAGCCTCCATCGGAAGAAAAAGCGTTCCAATGTGATTTGGGTGGTGAAGCACCACCAATCATCTCCACTAAAAAATATGTTGGAAGCATTGGCTTGCCCCCCGGTTTTAAAATAGTACCTGAAAAACTTTTCATAGAAAGCGGTATTGCCGGGCAAACAGCGATTTCAAATGATGGTCTTTTCAAAGCTGAAATGAATTGCGAGACAACATCGCTTTTAACCGTCATTGATGAAAATGGTAATGCTTATTTAATGAAATTGTTTCCCAAATCAGATGACATTAGGGAGCAAAATCCAAAGATTAATGCTAAATCAACTGCAATAGCTCTGATTGCCATGCAGGCAGGTGTTATCACCGGCGAATCCAATATTGATGCCATTATTTTACAATTCATTAACAATCTTCCTGAAACTCAAATCGTTGCAGACCGGATAGATTATGAACTGAAAAACGGATTGCTTTCACTCAATGGCAGTTTATCCGCAGATCTTCTCCAGAAGTGCATCAATGCAAACAAGGCCCTTAATAAGCTTACCTTCCCGAATGCAATTGCTTTAAATTTTATAGATAAGTTTCAATATAATATGGCTAAGGCTTATGAAAAAATAGTTCCTAATGCGTATGCAGGCTGGATTGGTTTTAACTGTACTGACGAGAATTCAGAAGTTCTCTATGACAAAGATGGTGTTGACAAAGATGGCGTTTGCCTTTCTGGTGACATAAAAGCGGCTGGAGGGGAAAGTAGTTTTTTTATGCAAAATAAAGCTGGTCGATGGTCTGTTTTAGGGCTTGACAGCAATAATAAATTTACCTCAATAGATTGGGTACAACCGCGAAGTATTAGCTTGCCCACTATTGACGGCCTGTTGCAGGAGATTGTGCAACTGAGCTATGAAGAGTTAAAAGATTTTTATTTAAGAATATTTAAGGACCAAGAAGATTCAAAGGCATTTTTAGATCGTTTGACGGATGCGGCCTCATCATATATGGGTAACGGCTCAAGCCAGGGCAAATATCTTTTTCCGGATAAAGGGACATATTCTTTATCTACTGTGGGCGCTCATCTGAAAGGTTTTTCACAAAGCAATTCAGATGATTATAGACTTAAAATTTTCCAGAGCTTGGTATTGTCAACACTTACAGAAGTGATTAGCCCTTGGATCTCAGTTGAATCTGAAATGAAAAAATCCGATATTAATGATTCGATAAAGTACAGCATATCAAAGAATAACTGTCTTGAAAATTATAAAGAATTTCTTATACCATCAAAACCTAAATTAATTGATACTTACACTAAATTTATAGATGAAGGTATTCCATCAGCATTTTCTGGGTTCATATCCGATTTTGTACTGGATGGTCTAATTTCAAGCGATGGGGCTGCTCCTGGCCTTAAGACAACAGCTTGCTTGCTAAAGGGCTTATTTAGCTGGCAGCAAATCAGAGCAAAGGTCATCAATAAAATTAAAATAAAATTTGGTGCAGCAGGAATTGGCGGCTGGGTAGGAGCTATTAATAAAGGAATACTCATAGGAGATGCAATAACTTCGACGACTTTGTTCCTCAACACTATTTGCAAATCAGATCTTGATGCAATTGATAACTATAATGTTGTGATTAAAGATATTCCGTGCACAATTTATGTCGATGCTGCTGCAACCGGTGCCGGAACCGGTGAGTCAATAGAAAATGCTATGACATCTCTGAGTATGGCTATAGTACATTCTTATGACGATAAGTATGCTGACTGTAAAGTGGAAATCAGAGTAATGCCTGGAACATACGATTTGTTACGAACTTATAGTGTCATTAACGAAAATGTCTCACTAATAGGGGAAGATCGAGAGAAAGTCATTATTACTGGGCAAGGAGTATCAAGCAGCGGTCTTGTAAGTAATATTACTTTTAAAGGATGCTCTGGACTTGGCTTTTCAGGGGGAGGGGTTGATAACATTGGCGGGATAGTAAAAAACTGCACGTTTATTGACTGCACCTCAGGTTGGATGACCGGTGGCGGAGGGGTTTATAATGTAAATGGTGGGTTAGTTGAAAACTGCGATTTTTACAATTGTACATCCTGGTTTTTAGGTGGCGGCGTTACCAATGAAAAGGATAGTTATATAATCAATTGCAATTTATATAATTGTACTTCAAAAGGACAGTCTTTAATCGACCCAGCTGGGATTTGTAACCGCGGAGGAATAGTGAGAGGATGTATTATCACGGGCAGCAGACCTGCAACTGGATATGCTTCATATGCGATAGCACTTATTAATAATGGTGGTATCGTCACCGGCTGTACAATTTCAAACACAATCGGCTATGCGGTTAAAGGCACGGTATCAGATTGCATTTGTTTTAACAATATAGTAGGCCAATACTATAAAGATGGAATTTTAGTTAAGATTTCAGGAGATAATTGCGGATTATAGAATATTGTAAAATTAGGCCGTCCAGGTTTCATTCGTCCATGCCCGGACGGCTTAAAACTTTACCTCAATAATAGCTTTTAGGTAGTTCAAATCAGGCAAAAAGTTCTTTACCTTTTAAGGCAGCTGCGATTCTGGCCACATTGGCGCCGTGATGCCGGGCCACAATAAGGTTTTCGTACTTTATGCCGTCCTGTTCCATATGAATTCCCATG
Organism: uncultured Desulfobacula sp.; assembly: GCA_964635025.1. Taxonomy (GTDB): domain Bacteria; phylum Desulfobacterota; class Desulfobacteria; order Desulfobacterales; family Desulfobacteraceae; genus Desulfobacula. The sequence continues at coordinate 13,376 of CAZWMY010000073.1, forward strand.
GATCTGCCATAGGGCCCCCATTGAAGCCCGCCATATTCATAGCCCTTGGTGTTTTTTGGCAGGGGAACAATGACCATGCCAAGTTCAGCCAGATTGTTGAGCAGGCTGAGCATGGTAAGTTCGGTTCCGCCGCCGCCGCTGCCGTAACCGCCGCCTGTGGTGAAAACCGCGCCCACTTTTCCGACCATCTGATCCTGCATCCAGAGTCCGCTGCAGACGCTGTCAATAAAGGTTTTTACCCTATGATCCATGCTTCCCATGTGAACCGGGGTGCCGATGATGACCCCGTCGCTTTTTATCATGTCATCAGCAGTGACATCACTTGCCTGCTTCAGGGAAACCGTTGTTCCGGGTACAGATTCGGCTCCTTCTGTAACAGCTTCAGCCATTTTTTTGGTATTGCCGTAATCGCTTTCATAAATAATCGTAATGTGACTCATGTGAAATCTCCTTTTTTGTTGATTCGATTGCTGTCAAACCGACCATGCGGTACTCCTATGATTTTGAATCTTTACACAAAGATACGGACGAATTTTTTCTTGCCAAGGCGGATTGACTTATAATTCTAATGCGCATATGCTATGCACATAAAAAACATAAGGAGGCTCTCATGTCTTTGGTTTACAATATCAACGCACCCAAAAAACCTACCAACCTCACGGTCAATACGGATTTGCTCAATCAGGCAAAGAATCTAAACCTGAACATCTCTTCCATACTTGAAGCTGCCTTGTCAGATGTTGTAAAACAAAAAAAAAAAGAAAAATGGCTTGAAGAAAATTCTGATGCCATCAAAATCTATAATGATCAGGTTTCAAAATACGGTCTCTTCAGTGATGACCTAAGGACATTTTGATATTTTGATGGCACAATTTTCTATCCACCAGAATCTCAACTCGGCTTCAAAAAAGCTTTATCCCTATTTAATAAATGTCCAATCTTCCTTGTTGGATGCTCTGGATACACGATTGGTAATTCCATTGACCCTGAAATCAAGATTTGACGGGAAACCCATAAAAGGCCTGAATCCAATACTCACTATTGAAGAAGATGATTTTATTATACTGACACAACAAATGGCTGCCATCCATTTAAAGAGCCTGGGGCCAACCGTATTTGACGGCTCAGAGAAACGGCAGGAAATCCTTTCCGCCATTGATCTGTTAATTACCGGTTTTTGAATCCGGCCTGGAAAATGCCTCGAGTTTCCATGGTCTGGTTGAAATGAATGAGAAAATAAAAATGAAAATCAATATTGCAATCAACGGATATGGCAGGATCGGGCGATGTGTGGCCAGAGCCTTATATGAATCCAAACATTTTTATGACAGGATCAGGCTTGTGGCCGTCAATGAAACCGCAGACCCAAGGGCGGTCTATCATCTGACAAAATACGATTCCACCCATGGCCGGTTTCCCTTTGAAGTGAAAAATGAAAATTCTTCGTTAATTATCGGCAAGGATGTGATCAAATTATTCCAGGAGAAAAATATTGTCAATCTGCCCTGGAAGGATCTGAAAATTGATGTGGTCCTTGACTGTACCGGAATTTATAAGAACAGGGAATCGGCAGAGCTTCATCTTTTATCCGGGGCAAAAAAAGTGATTTACTCACAACCGGCCGTGGATGAAATGGATGCCACCATTGTGTATGGCGTGAATCATCATACCCTGAAAAAGGAACACGCTATCATCTCAAACGCTTCCTGCACCACCAATTGTGTGATTCCGGTCATCCATGTGCTCCATCAGGCCTTGGGTATTGAAAGCGGGTCTATCACCACTATTCATTCGGCCATGCATGATCAGCCGGTCATTGACGCCTATAACCCTGATTTACGAAAGACGCGGTCGGCCCTTCAATCCATTATTCCGGTGAAAACCGCTCTTGAAAAAGGGATTTCAAAGATCCTTCCCTCCATGACCGGAAGGTTTGAAACCTTGGCCATCCGGGTTCCCACCACCAACGTGTCCATTATGGATATTGCACTGGTTGTCAATACAGATACGGATGTGAAAAGGGTGAATCAGATTCTGAAACATGCATCATTAAAGGAATTGAAAGATATCCTCGGCGTCACAGACGAATATCTCGTGTCCTGTGATTTTAACCATGACCCCAGATCCTCCATCATTGATCTTCACCAGACCCGGGTCAGCAGAAAGCGCCTCGTCAAAGTCCAGGCCTGGTTTGACAATGAATGGGGCTATTCAAACCGGATGCTGGACACCACCATTGCAGCGGTTGAGGCCTTGTAGATCTATTTTTTTTCCAGTTCCAGCAGCTTTTTTGTGATTTCCTTTAATTCATCCGGAATCCTGGTGATATCATCAAAGGGCCGTTTTCCGTTCCTGTCTGCTGTCACAATCTCGTCCATCTCCGGGATAAAACCGAGGATCGTATAGTCCGGCATGCTTTCTTTGATCATGACTTTATCCGCATCGTTTCTAACCCTGTTCCCCACCACCACAATGTTCTTGATCCCGATATCCCGGCCGAGCTGTCTGATTTTGTCTGCGGCTGTTCGGCTTCTCTGACCCGGATTGACCACCACGATCAGGGCATCCACAGATCCTGAGGTGGCCCTGCCCAGATGCTCGATTCCAGCTTCCATGTCCATGACCACAATTTCATTTCTGGCCAGAACCAGATGGTTCATCAGGGCTTTTAAGATGGTGGCCTCAGGACAGATACAGCCTGAGCCGCCTTTTTTAACGGTTCCCATGACAAGAAGTTTGACCCCGTCTTTTTCAATGGAAAACCGATCCGGAATATCATCCACTTTGGGATTTAAGGTAAAAAACCCGCCCATGGTGCCGGGTTGTGCCCCGGTCCTTTCATAAATCAACTGGGAAAGCTCTGAGACAGGGGTAATGGGTATTGATTCGTCAATGCCAAGGCCTGCTGCCAGGTTGGCCACCGGGTCGGCATCAATGGCAATAACTTTTCTGTCTTTGTTCAGGGCGGCAATGGATCGGGCAATAAGGGATGTAAAAGTGGTTTTCCCGACCCCGCCTTTTCCGCCGACTGCTATTTTTAAACTCACAATAAAAGCTCCTGTAATCAGTTCAAATAATCCAAAATGGTTCCTTTTTCATCCAGAAGATATATTTTATGACCATTTTCCATGGCCGCGCCAAGAAGGTCTTCCTCGATTACGGCCTGAATTCCATAAGTAGCATTAAATATATCTTTGGGCATCAAAGCAAAACATTCTTTCGCATTTTCTTTTGTTTTAAAGGCCGGGATGAATTTTGCCTTAATCTTTTCATCGGTGAACCCCACATATTGCTCTGAAGATGTATTGGGATTCTGAATGATGACATAATACCATTTCTCATCTATTTTTATATCCGGGTCCTGATTTTCCAATTTTCTTATGGCCTCCTTGTTCAATTGTTTTACCCAATATAAGACAATTATCTGCAAAATAAAGCGCTAAAAAAAACAATACAAAGAAAAAGCCCCCGACCATCAAAAGGTCCAGGGGCTTTTTTTATCCGTAAGGCTTAAGGAATACTAAATCAAATGCCTATCAAATCTCCAGCCATGAATCAGAATAAAGCGTTTCACCCATGATGACTTTATAGGTTTTGGCATAATCGCTCAATTCTTTGCTGAGGCTCGGAATATTGGGGTCGTTTCCATCCATCATGCTATGGATGAGATCCACGATGTCCTGGCGTTTGCCCTTGGCAATGGCGGTCAGTTGCTTGTCCAGAGGATCTGCAATAACAGATTTCATGCCGTTTCTTTCAAGCATCACCATATAGGTCTGGTTCAGGATGCCGCGAAGGTGTTCCGGAGGACCATTGGAAATATTGGAAAGGCCGCAGGTGGATTTTGCACCTGGAGCGATTTCTTCCAGCATCATCTGGAAATTCATGAGACTCATGAGCTGCTGCTGCTGAATATTGACAGGAGTTACAATACCGTCAACCCAGATTCTTTCATTGGCGATTCCGGCCTCATTGGCAAAATAGATGAGTTCAACCGCCAGGGCTGCTCTTTCGTTCTCATCGCGTGGCAGACCTTCCGGGCCCCACATCAGGGCAACAAAGTCGGCATCATATTGTGCGGCAAGGGGAACCATTCTTTCATATCTTTCCGGCCTTGCCATGATGGAATTGATGATATGGGGTTTAGATGCGGGCTTTATGATTTTGAGCCCGGCTTCAATGGCATCAATATTTGATGTATCTAAAAGCAGGGGCATATCCGGAACAGCTTCCTGAACGACATTGATAACCCATGGCATGAGTTCCGTACCGAATTTTTTAGCCGGACCAAGGTTGATGTCGATGTAATCCATGCCCAGTTCTTTTTGACGGACAACTTCTTCCTGAATGGGCTTTGGATTACGTTTGGCTGGATCCGGCTCTTTGAATTCTTTTCCAATCACCTTGGAAATGACGTTCAGACTTTCACCAAATAGTATCATGTTCTCTTCCTTTTTATATTTATATGTTTCATTTTTTGCCGGGGTTGAAACCATCGGCCGCCCCGGCTTTCAATATTTATCTTGCTTTCAGGAATGCGGGGATGTGAGCAGCTTCTCTCGGACCCACCGTAATGGTCCATCCCGGAAGCTCTTCTTCAACATCACCGGCAATGGCTGCTGCATATCCTGGAATGATGAGTTCTTTATGTTTTACCTTATCCATGATGCCGCTCTTTTTGACAAAGGCGCCCACATCATCACCGCCGAATTTACCGGCAGCCCAGGCCGTCATGACGGAAAGACCTTCTGAGTCTTTGATCAAAAGCCAGGAGGGAACCTTGCTGGCCTCAATTTCACCGGAAACGATGAAATAGGTCAGAGCAAAATTGGTAGTCACCAGAACCGGTGAATTTTCATTGGGGTTATTGATTTCAAAGATTCCTTCGATGACCGTCATGGGTCTCTGGGGATCAGTATAAATGTTCAACCGTTCCAGGAGAAGCGGGAAAAGGGATTCCGTGCTGAAATCGGACAATACCACGATTCCGCCGTATTTTGCTATAAACATACCTGCGATGAGGGTTTCCATATCAAGATTGGACGCCATTTCACAGGGGAAGGTGATGGTTGGAAAGCCCAAAGCCTTGTTACCGGCTTTGAGGGCGGCCCGGCGAATACCGACCTGATCTTCAAGGGCCTGTTTGATCTCCCTTGAACCCGGATCAATCACAAGGTCTTTAAGACCCATGCCGGTCAGCTTGGTTGTCAGGGGGATAAGCGCATCGACGGATGCGGCTTTGACCACCAGGGGAAGATCATTCTCTTTGGCCAGCGCACCCATGGCATCTGCATTGGCTGCGGTTGCGCCGCACAGAAGGGGGCGTTTGAATCCGGCAGCTTCAATACCGGCCTTCATGACATCAATATTTTCCGTCATGAGAATCAGGTTGAACTCGGATTCTTTGGCAATTTTTCCTGCAACGGCTGCAAACGCAGCAGCGCCGTTACCGGCATCTTTGACCATCAGAAGTTCAGGTCTCAGGTTTAAACCGACTCTTTCATACTGGAAGGCATTATAAATCTTCAGGGTTTTATCCAGTTTTGCCGCATCAATATCTGAGGAAACGGTTGCAGCAAGAACGGTCGGGTTGAAAAATGTTTTTTCATGTCTGTAAAGAACGGTCTCGCCGCCTGTGGTTGTCTGACGAACGCCTTTGCCCAGCTTGACAGGGCGGATGGGGGGGGCAGATGCTTCGGCCAGTTGCGCTTTCGCTTCTTCGGAAACATAAGGGCAACTGTCCAGTTCAGCCTTACCCGAAGCAAGATTCATTGCAAAAGCAAGGCAGGTTGGGACTCCGCACTCCTTGCAATTTGTTTTGGGCAGGAGTTTGAATATCTGTATACCGGTTAATGCCATTTTTTTCTCCTTAAGTTTTTAAAAAACCTTATGGTAGAGGCCCGGCAGCCTCAATTCGCGTGTGATGGGCAACCGGGCCTTTTTTGTTGAGTTATTATCCGATCTTATCAGCCAACAAATTTAGCCGACTCTTTTATCCAACTAAGGGCTCCATTGAAAGCGCCGGATGACCTTTTTCCTGGAGAAAGGGAAGAATTTCTTCTTCTGTGATTCCAACGGTTTCATCGGCAATCTTGTCAAACAGATCCGGAATTCCCATGGCCTTGCCTCGGGCAACGATTCTGTCTTTCAATTCTTCCTTCAATTGTTTGGGCATCCAGACCATGCGGAGGAGACCACCATCACCCAGAAGAAATTTGCCCTGGGTGATATTGTATTTGGAATGGCCTACAAATCCGGGAGAGGATGCGCCGCCGCCCATGACTCCTGCAAGAGTCGTAAACTTCATACCGCATGGGGTATCGCCCGTGTAATCACGGCCGACGGTCATGACACCATTACAGGCCGGCAGCATGGCAGCGATACATTCGCAGCAGCCACAGGTCGTCATGGGAGAATGAACCATGGAGTAGAAATTGTAATGGGTTACCGTGCCTCTGGAAGCTTTGTATATAAAGTCATTAACACCTTTCCATTGACCGAGTTTCGGGTCAATGCATTCGCCTTTGATAATGGGCTGGTTGGGTCCTGTGGGGTTGATTTCAAAGGAAGCTTTGCAGTCCATCCAGTTGTAGGCACCGCAGAGCCCTGTTCTTTCCGGGCTGACCGAGCAAACATGGCTGGGTGCAAAGGACTGGCAGAGCGTGCAGGAATAATAGGTCTCAACATCTTCATCCGTCATTTTGTCCACACGCTCGTCACGGGTTCTGTAGTTGGCCCTGGCAATTTCCGTCA
>CAZWMY010000074.1:0-19871 GCA_964635025.1 uncultured Desulfobacula sp.
AAAGAATTCGACCTTATAGAAACAAACCCCAAGCTCATCCAGAAAATCAACGGCAGTGTGATCAAAGGGGGTGGAGAAACAAAGAAGCCCCTGCTCTTCCGCTTCTGTTTTCAGTTCAGCATGCCATTCCCAGGGAGTATGGGCTTCAGCATATAAGTCATACAGATTCTTTTTCTCCCAGATGGTCCCCTTGCCGATCATGAACGGTTCGGTACGGCAGTCAATGGTGATGGTATCCGGTGTGTAGGTCTGTAGTTTCACGGCATCCGCCCCGCACCGGGCAGCCTCAGAAAGGATCTTCTTTGCTTTTTGTAAGGATTGGCCATGATTGGCAGATATTTCAGCAATGATGAAGGCTGGTTGCCCGTGGCCGATCAGGCAGTGTCTGTCAGGTGTTGAAATATTTAAAAAATTCGCCATATCATTTCCCCCATATCCATAATTTACCCTGACCAAAGTCTCCCATGGGAGGCAAAAGAAGCCCTAATTGATTGACCTTTGCATTGTATTGCGGCTCGCATCCGTCTTGAGCTGCCAGCCAGGCATTCACGACACGGCTGATAAAATAATAGGTTGAACTGTAATTTTCAACCCCCATTAATTTTGCGCCTTTGACTTCCAGACTATCAACCTCTTTTTCCAGCAAATACCGGTTATGCCAGGGAGGGGCTATCTTGCTCAACCCGCAGGCTTCTCTATACATATTGATTCTGTCAAGTCCATCCTGGCTGTTTTCACACATTAAATATTTGCCGCCGGGTTTGAGAAGGGCAATGATATCTTTAATGGCCTTTGCCTGTGTTGACCAGTCTGGAAGATTGATCAGCACCCGTTCTGTAAAAATCAAATCATATTGGACAGATACCGTGGATAAATCCTGCACATCCCCCACAACAAATGTTGCCTTACCGATCAATTGATTTTCACTGGCGATTCTTCTGGCCTCAAAGATCATTTTTTCAGAAAAATCAATCCCTTTGATATCTATTTCAAACCGGCGCGCAAGCTCTATTGCCGTTATCCCATTCCCGCAACCAATATCCAGAATCTTCTGCCCGGATTTAATATGTTTTGACAACGTAGCAATTTCCAGTTGTTTCGCAATAAGATCATTTGTGCCTGCAGACTCTGCCAACATGGCCCGTTCGTTCCAAAAGTTCAGGACGTCTATATTATCTTCAGACAATGACTGCCCCCTTTCTATCTCATGATATATGATGCAATTCGTGAGGTGCCTTCTGCATCAACTATGTCCATGGCTTTTTGAGACATTTTCAGCCAAGACTCAGGATTATCTATCAACGCCTCTATGTTCTTGATCAATAAATTTTTTCTCATTTCTTCGATTTTGCCCATATAGATGGCGGCTCCCATCTTTGACAACTGAATCGAGGGCCTAATTTGATTTTCAGCAACGGCATAGATCAAGGATGGAACACCCAATGCACTTCGCTCAAGTGCACTGACACCGCCACCGCCCACTGCAAGATAAGTTCCGGCTAAAATTAGAGCCATATGATCAACATTTCTGAATAGGCGGATATTCTCTGAACCCTTGCAGATTTCCATCAGGCTTTTAAAATTCGGATTGGTCATGCCGGCAATGACATCGATATCAATGTGATGTTTAATCTCATTTTTTAATGCAGACATTATTCTTCCGGCAGCATTCGGCATATCCGCACCACCAAAACTGACAAGGATTCGTTTTCTTTTATCCGGGACATTCCTTATCCGATCCGGTCGATGATCAGAGAACTCCTGCCTTAAAAGAGCATACCTAGGTCCTAAAAACTTCACTGTATTCGGTCCGACCAGATTGGAATATCGATCTGAAATATCTTCAAACAGATTTTGATCCAATAATATGTCGCAGTCATGTTGCCTGTCCGCCATATCATCAATGACCATAATGTTTTTAGTGAGTTTGCGCATGACAGATTCCCAACGGATATCCAAAGCATAATGATCAACAATGACCCAGTCCCAGACAAAATCCGAAGCCAAAGCATTGAGGCTCTGCCGGGCATCAGATTCCTGTTCTATCCCAAGCCTGAACACGCGAAAGCCTTTCTCATTGATCAGGTCGCACAAATGACCTGGATGTTCACTGCAGACAAACACCACTTTTGCACCTCTATTCCGCAAAGCCTCAGCCAAGGTCAGGCACCGCATGACATGCCCGGTGCCGATCTCAAGAGAAGCATCTGCACGAAATGCAATTTTCATCAAATTTCTCCGGATCTGAGCAAAGCCTCAGCCATGGCAAAATCGGCAGCCGTGTCGATATCCATCCCCCCTGGCCAAGGCATCTCATAAGCGTAGAGAGGCTCTGAAACATAGCTTCGTGTTTTTTGAAACGCCTTCACATCCAGGATATGGATTGCACCATTGGGCCGGTAGGCATTTGGCATGCCCTGAAATTTCTTGCCAAAATATTCCGGGAACCAGGGGGAGACAACTCCGTTCTCCATTTTCATGGCGGCAAAGGGAGTATGTTCGAGCAAAGAAACACTCATCAAAAATTCAGCTTTTTGTTCCTGAAATATTTTATATGCTGCTTTAAAATCCTCTGCCCTGCAAAAAGGGCTGGTGGGCAGGGTTATAATAAGAATATCGTAGTGCTCTCCCTTTTCTTTCAGCGTTTCCAGACAATGCAAAGCCACCTGCTCCACCCCTGCCGGATCATGGGCCAAATCCAGAGGCCGGATATATGGCACATCAAACCCGGCGGCCCGTGCAATACCGGCTATTTCCTCATCTTCTGTCGAGACAACCATACGGCTGCAAATCCCGCTTGCTCGAAGGGCTTCGCCAGCCCATTGAAAAAGGGGTTTACCCTGGAGAGGCAATATGTTTTTACGCGGCAGGCGGGTTGATCCGCCTTTGGCCGGTATCAAGCCAAGCACTTTTTTCATGGCACCTTCTCAAATAACCACCAATTGCTGTTGTCGCTGGAATCCAGGGGCTGCCAAAGGAAGCCATAATCCCGAACCTTTAAGCCGGGATAGCGGTCCAGATAGAACTTCCCGAAATCCTGTTTAAAAAGATATCCATCCATGCCGTGATAAGGGATCTTTTCAGGGCTGTGGGAAAAATATTCAATGCAGACAATATAATGTTTTGACACCCGCATAATTTCATCCGTTGCCTTGGATAGATCATCCGGGTCAATGTGGATGAGCACTCCTGATGTAAAGACCAAATCAAAGGACCGGTCATCAAAAGGCAAATCAAATGCAGTGGCCTCCTGAACTGAAACCCCGCTGTCGGCAAACATGTCAGAGGCCATGGCAACAATTTTTTTGTTTGGGTCGATGCCGTGTATTTTGGGAATGAAATTGCGCAATGCCATAAGATTGCGGCCAATGCTGCATCCCACTTCAAGAGCAGTTACAGGACTTGGGGTGACGGCATGGGTCAAAATTCTGCCCCAATCTCTTACAAGGCGTCTCTGGTCTTCCGGCGTGATTTGATTGTTGTTGCGGTCCGTATATTGCCAACCAAAGTCGGAACGCCAGAGTTCAAGTTGTTTTGACATCCTGTATCCTTATTATAACACTTTAAAACCAACAGGTCTTTCATCCAATCTTGGGTCACCCAAGGGCAGCGGCGGGTTGTCGGGGTTGTAATACAAATGCCGGTTTACCTTCCCAAAGGTCCGGTCCTCAATCTGCCTTACCCGTTGAGCGTCTTCATTCCACCCGATAGAATGCTGCCAGACCGCATCCAGAGGTTCCCACTCACCATTTGTATCTCTTTGCCAGATTGCAGGATCTCTCATGGGATCAACCAGGCGATAAAACGCTTCTGTTTTAAGCCCTAAAAAATCACAATATATTTCAAGGGAAGAAGGAGGTTTTGCATCATACCGCTGAACCATGCGCAAACCTTCTTCACGGGTCATGCGGCCATGCCTCACCTCCATGCTTGCATCGTCGGTAGCCCGGCCATAGCCGAATTTAAGATATTTCAGATAATCGTGCACATCATTGGCATGGTCTTCAATTTTGGCATAAAGGTTGAATGTCCGATCCCTTTCATAGGAAACAGATGAAAATCCCCATTTTTTCATCATGAACTCCGCTTGAGGCTTGGCATCCCAGGAAAAAAAATTGGAAAGATAAATACCCCGCACCTCACATTTTTCTATTTCCTCATCATTGGGATAGATATAGGGCAGCACATCTCTTTTGGTAATGCCCCCCTTGCCGATCAAATCAGTGGGTTCATAGCCTCGCATGTCATGCTCTTTACGGGTCCAGCGAGTAAATTCCACAAAATCCTCCAGGGAAACAACCCCGGTAAGTTCAGCAAAACCATGCTCTCCCCATACGATAAAGGGGATATTATACTGGACCGCCACCTGAAAGGGGAAAGTACGTATCCCAGCATGGTAATGCCAGGTCAAATCACCCACGGTCTCCAGCATATACCGTGATACCCGGCGGACTGAATCAAGACCGGCAGTATAACGGACATGATCACATCCTGACGTTTCCACCAGGTTTTCCAGATTCCGCAATCCGGCCGGAGAGTTATAGGCATGATTAAAGGTTACCAGCAAAGGGTTCAGGCCATATTTTTTTTTCAGCAGCCAGACTTGAAAATGAGAGTCCTTCCCCCCGGAAACAGGGATAATGCAATCATGGCTGTTACCCCTGGCTCGCCTCATTTTACCGGCCTGATCCACTATCTCTTCAAACATTTTTTCCCTTTTTGACCAGTCTATTTCCAGCTTGCTGCGGCTTTCATGATACCGGCAACCGCTGCAAACCCCTTCTTCATCAAAAATAATGGTGGGTTTGGCGTTTTCAGGGTAAAAACATCTGGCGCAGTATCGCATTTATTCTCTCCTTATGGGGATGTTGGCAGCCGTCAGATAGCGCTTGGCCTTACGGGTGCTGTGTTCTGTATAATGAAAAATATTGGCGGCAGCAACGGCCTGAGCTCCGGCGTTTATCCCTTCGACTAGATGATCCCAGGTAAAGACCCCGCCAAAGGCAATGACTGGAACATTTACTGCATTACATATCATGGATAGCACAGGCAGATTATACCCTTTTCGAGCACCGTCATGATCAATGGAGTTTAAAAAAATCTCCCCTGCCCCGTTTTCAACCATCAAACAGGCCCATTTGACAGGATCGATGCCGGTATCCACCCTACCCCGGTCCACACGAACCGTTGGCATACCGTTTTCACTGCACATCACATCCATTGAACCGACAATACATTGTCTGCCGAACCTTCCGGCAAGATGTCTTACAAGGACCGGATCATTCCTAAAAGCCGTGTTGACAACCAATTTGTCTGCACCAGAGCGCAATAATTTTTCAGCATAAGCGTCATCCGTAATCCATCCACCGGCAGTCAGCGGAACAAAACATTCTCCGGAAATATGGAGCACAATATCGGCAAATTGATCCCGTGACTCAGGCGTCCGAGAAACATTCAGAATAATGATTTCATCAATGGCCCATTTGTTAAAACATTCTATGGCGTGAACCGCATCATAATGAATGGCATTGGTATGCTTGAACCCGACCGATTGAACCACATGGCCGTTATTGACGATCAGCACGGCGATCAGGCGCTTTTTTAGCATATATCTTCTCCAACAAAATTAGCCAGCATGGCAAGCCCGACGCGCTGACTCTTTTCCGGATGAAATTGTATGCCAAAAATGTTTTTGCGACCAATAACGGCTGCAAAAGGCTCACCATAATCACACCAGGCCAGGACATCCTCATGACCAGCACATTCAACCCGAAATCCGTGAACAAAATACACATCCGGCTCTGGGTCTATTCCTTTAAACAGCGGATGATCTTGGGCAAATAAAAGATTGTTCCAGCCCATATGGGGGACCTTGAGATTCAGTCTCTCCGGGAAATGTCTGACACCGGCATCGAACCAGCCAAGACCCAGGGAATATCCTCCTTCTTCCGAATCCTTGCACATCAATTGCATTCCCAGGCATAACCCAAGGATCGGCTTACCGCTTTTTGCCTGGTCATCAAGAGACTGGTCCATCCTGGTTTCTCTTAACCGCATGATTGCATCCGGGAATGCGCCAACACCCGGCAAAATCAGCCGATCAAAATCGCATAATCTCTCAGGATCAATCACATAGTCAGAATCAGCACCAACAGACCGGATTGCATTGCTGACCGAGCGTAAATTGCCCATTCCATAATCAATGATCCCGACTTTAATCTTCATGTTTTCATTGTTCCTGATAACAGATCATTGAAAGAAATCATATGACCTTTCGGCAAATCCGTCCGGAAAGAAAAACCCAGCAGTTTTTCATACATATCTGGGCCGATTCCAAACCCGGGACGCCTGAAATCGACAGTAACATCCCCTAATTTCTGCCCGGCTCTCCCATCGGATTGTAAAAAAACACTGCGCCTGTATCTTTGGCGGTTTTCCTTCTCTTCATCATTCATGATCCTGCGACTTGTGCCCATGGCAATCTCCACATCCCGGATCGTGCGGACAAACACCTTCATTTCATGGGGCTCCAGTGAAAAGATATGCTCGACACTTGGGGTAGTACGATCTTCAGTAATGGTTTTTTCCAGGAGATTTGCTCCCAGGGCCAGGGCTGCCACATCCATTTCCCATCCGGGTGTATGATCGGAAAAGGCTATGGGGAAAGGGAAAAGACGCTTTAGCGTCGGAATGATATTCAGATTGATGCTCTCCAGTCTCGCAGGGTAGCCGGACGGGCATTGATGAATGATGATATTTTGGTTTCCTTCGGAAAGGATCACATCCACGGCGGCTTCGATATCGCCAAGACTAGCATTTCCTGTATCAATCTGGATGCACATACCGATGCGGGCCGCCATACGGATCAGGGGAAAATGGTTGATATCCGATGATGCAATCTTAATGGAATGACATCCAATCTCTTCCAACAGACGGATATCTTCCTCAAACCCTACGGTTGAAAAAAACAGCAGTCCCAATGAATCTGAATATGCTTTGAGTTCCCGCCATTCACCCCGGGTCAGGGCGCGGCGGCAAAAGATATCATATAAAGGCTCCTCTATTGTTTCAGTTTTTCCTGAAATTCGATCAATCAGAATCTCATAACGAAAAAGCATTTTTTTGTCGTCAACCAGCCTGCCCGGATCAAAGGTCTGGAATTTTACAGCATTGGCACCCGCTTCAGCCGCCAATTTTACCAGACGCTTGGCTGATGCAAGGCCATCGTGGGTGGCCCCAGCCTCAAAGGTAATAAAACAGGGGTCACCATCACCTATTTTCCATCGCCCTAAAAACATTAAATCACCTCTTGAAATGAGGACAGCATGATTCTAATCTGTGATGCCGTCACCCATTGATCATTGGTTTTTGAATCATATTCAAAATCATCCGGTACAGATTTAAAATGGCTTTCATCAATATTACTTTTAAAAAAACTATTATCCGGTTTTATCAAATAGAAAGATTCATTTTCAAGGGTATTGCGCGCTTCGTCGGAATTGATAAGCGTTTCATGGATTTTCTCTCCCTGACGAATGCCCACAATATCGATCCGGCATTCAGGCCCGATAGCCTTTGCCAGATCCATGACCTTCATGGATGGTATTTTGGGCACAAAGGTTTCTCCGCCGGTCATCATTTCCAGGCTTTCTAGCACAAAATCCACCCCATGGGAAAGTGTGATCCAGAATCTTGTCATTTCAGGATGAGTCACTGACAAAACCCCCTCTTTTCTTTTTTTTAAAAAAAGCGGGACAACACTGCCCCGGCTGCCAATCACATTGCCATAACGAACCACACTGAACATGCATTTTTTCAGACCCACGAATGCATTGGCTGCGATGAACAGCTTTTCAGCACATAGTTTGGTTGCACCATATAAATTGATTGGATTAACAGCCTTGTCCGTACTCAAGGCAATCACTTTTTTCACGCCGCACTCGGCAGCCAAACCGACAACATTCTCAGATCCGGTAATATTTGTTTTTATGGATTCTGTCGGATTATACTCGCTTGCAGGAACTTGCTTCATTGCAGCAGCGTGGATGACATAGTCGACATCTTGAAAGGCCCATTTCAAACGATCCTTATCTCTGATATCCCCTATAAAAAATCTTATGGGATATTTATCCTGGGAAAACTGTTGCGCCATTTCAAACTGCTTATGCTCATCCCGGCTGAAAACTATTATTTTTTTTGGATTGTGTTTTTTTAAAATTACCTCAACACATTTTTTGCCAAACGAGCCGGTTCCCCCGGTAATTAAAACAACTTTATCTTTCAGCATAAAGTCCTTGTATCCCTTTTAATGAGTTGCATATTGGCACACAATTCAACCTCGTGATATTTAAACAATCTGCAATATTTATTCCACTTTTTCACATGATTCATCCCCTTTTTTTAACGTCACACGCATTGCATAGGGGTTATTATCATTCAATACCAAAACTTTCCTAAAAAGTCATGGCTGTAATTATCTTAAATAGGGACATTTTTTCCCGACAAATCAAAAAGAATGGCAAGATTTACCCACAAACCCAAAACCAGGGATAGTAATTTACTGGTATGGAATTTGCTAATCTCTTTCTAAACAGTCTGATCAGCCTGAAAAACAGAACATTTTTCCGGGTTGCGGTTAAGAATTACAATTACCTGATCAAAAAGGGGTTATCTTGACAAATATAGACATCTGCAAAAAATGTTTTTCAAATAACACATCATGCTGCGAAGTGAGATCGGACAATAAAGAAAAAATGATGATTCCGCCGGTTTCAGAAAAAGAGATTGAAAAGATTCTTGTTCTCCTGGGAGAGAAAAAAAGGTGGATGTTTTTTGAGAGCAAAAGCAATTCAACTTTTTACATCCACCAGATGTTAAATCTCTTTCCGGAAATGGAAGAATCCGTTTTCGAAGCTTTCCCTGAAAACGGGAAACACTCTGAACTCAAGACGATAAACAATGCCTGCATTCTTCTGGGCACCAACGGGTGTATTTTACCTGACCATGTCCGACCCCATTTTTGCCGGATTTATCCATTCTGGTTTTTAGAAGCTGAACCCCGAATTTTTCAGGATTCCGACTGTCTTGCCCTAACTGACTCCGAAACAATATCGGGAGTGCTTCTTTCGCTGGGGACAAGTCCTGAAGCGATAAAACAAATTCACTCTCAACTTTGTCAGGATTGGGGGCTTTTCAATTCTGCAAAGCAAAGGAGAATGAAAGTTTTTTAATAAAATATTTTTTTAACGCTCTTACCTAAAAGGTATTATAAACTTGCCAATACATTGTTTTTGCGGCACAATATTTTTCACAGGAAATTAAAAATTCATTATTAGCAATAGGCCCTATGAAACTTAAAAACAAAAAAATTTTAGTTACCGGATCAGACGGATTCATTGGTTCGCACCTCGTGGAAAAACTTATACGGCAAGGTTGCCAAGTCAAAGCCTTTGTTTTTTATAATTCCTTTAACTCCTGGGGCTGGCTTGACCACTCTCCGAAGGGAATAAAAGAAAAAATTGAAATCTTTGCAGGTGATATTCGTGATCCTTTTGGTGTTCATACTGCGGTGAAAGGCTGTGATATCATTTTCCATTTAGCCGCACTGATTGCCATACCTTATTCATATCATTCACCTGCAACATATGTTGATACAAATATTAAGGGCACATTAAATGTCATGCAGGCTGCCCGAGCCCATAATGTTGAAAAAATAATCCACACTTCAACTAGCGAAGTATACGGGACAGCACAGTTCGTTCCGATTACCGAAGCACATCCCCTGCAAGGGCAATCGCCTTACTCTGCTTCCAAAATAGGGGCGGACCAGATCGCGTATTCCTATTATGCTTCTTTTGATCTTCCCGTAGCCACCATCAGACCGTTTAACACATATGGTCCCAGGCAATCCCTGAGGGCAGTCATCCCCACCCTGATTACCCAGATGACAAAAGACCCAAGTAAGATAAAACTCGGTGCTCTGACCCCAACCCGGGACTTCAATTTTATTGATGATATGACAGATGCCTTTATCAAGGTTGCAGAATCAGACAAAACCATTGGTACCACCTTAAATGCCGGAAGTAATTTTGAAATCTCAATTGCCGACACGGCAGAGGCCATTGCAGACATTATGGGTGCAAAGATAACGATTCAGTCGGACGCTGAACGCTTAAGACCGGAAAAAAGTGAAGTCAATCGGCTCTGGGCTGACAATACGCGGATTAAAGAACTCACCGGATGGGAGCCGATTTATAGTTTCAAACAAGGGCTTATAGAAACAATCAAATGGTTTAAAGAACCTGAAAACCTTCAAGGCTATAAATGTGATATATACAATGTTTGATAAAATTATTGCATTTATCAAAAATCTTTATCCGGGCGAGATCCCGGTACCCCTTCATGCCCCCCGCTTCACGGGCAATGAAAAAAAATATCTTTTGGCGTGTATTGACTCTACCTATGTTTCCTATTTAGGGCAGTATGTTTCTCAATTTGAAGAAAACATTCAGAATTTTACAGGTTCCAACTATGCCGTGGCGGTTGTAAATGGAACTCAGGCGCTCCACCTTGCCTTGCTTCTCTCGGGTGTAAAGGCTGAAGATGAAGTCATTACACAACCGCTTACCTTTGTTGCCACTGCCAATGCGATTTCTTATTGCGGGGCGTTTCCTGTCTTTGTCGATGTTGAGGAATCCACCCTGGGGCTTGATCCGGAAGCCCTGGCAGATTTTTTGAAAACTCATGCCGATCTAAAAGCAGACGGAAGTTGTTATAATAAAAAAACAGGAAAAAAAATCTCTGCATGTGTTCCCATGCATACCTTCGGACATCCTTGCAGGATTGATCACATTGTGGCAATCTGTAAAAAGTATCACATTTCCGTTGTAGAAGACGCTGCCGAGGCCTTGGGGAGTTTCTACAAGGGTCAACATGCCGGGACCTTTGGTCATATCGGTATTTTAAGCTTTAATGGAAATAAACCTGTCACCACCGGTGGCGGCGGGATCATTCTGACCGGCAGCCAAACTATTGCCCAAAAGGCAAAACATATCTCAACCACGGCAAAAGTGCCGCACAGCTGGGAATTCAACCATGACCAGGTAGGATATAACTGTCGAATGCCTAATATCAACGCTGCAATCGGGTGCGCTCAAATGGAAAATCTGTCCTTTTTTTTGCAAGACAAGCGGGATACTGCCAAGCTCTATTCTGATTTTTTCAATCATATTGCCGTGCCGGTTGTTAATGAGCCTGTAAACGCAAAGTCCAATTATTGGCTGAATGCAATTATTCTGAAAGACAAAACAGAGAGAAATGAATTTATTCAATATGCCAACAAGAATGGTGTTCAGGTTCGTCCTGTATGGACACTGATGAACCATCTCCCTATGTTCAACCAATGTCAGTGCGGCCCCCTGGATGTTGCAAACCGGATTGCAGATCGGGTGGTCAATCTGCCCAGCAGCGTGAAACTATGAAAGAACCCCTTCTTTTGATAGGCGGAGGCGGACATTGCAAATCCTGTATTGATGTAATTGAGCAGGAAAATCGTTTTCAGATTGCAGGGATCATTGATCTCCCGGAAAAAATACACCAAACTGTGCTGGGATACCCGATTATCGGCAGTGACGGGAATCTTTCGGAACTTCTTCCATCCTATCCCAATATTCTGATAACCATCGGTCAGATCAAATCAGCGAGCCAAAGAGAGCAAGTCTTTAATACCGCAAAAAGACTGGGCGCAAAATTTCCTGTCATCATATCACCTCTGGCGTATGTCTCAGCTCATGCCAGGATTGATGAAGGAACAATTATTATGCATCACGCGCTCATCAATGCCGGGGCAAAAGTGGGGAAAAACTGCATCGTCAATACAAAAGCCCTTGTAGAGCATGATGCAACCATCGGAGACCATTGTCACATCGCAACCGGTGCGCTTGTTAATGGCGGTGTGATCGTCGGCAAAGGATCCTTCTGGGGAAGCGGTGCCGTTTCAAAAGAATACACATCAATCCCCCCTTATAGTTTTCTGAAAGCCAATCGCCTGATAAAGGATATACCATGACTAAAACTTTTATCATAGCTGAAGCCGGTGTTAACCATAACGGAAGATTGGAGCTGGCGCTAAGTATGGTAGATGCGGCATTGTCTGCAGGAGCTGATGCAGTCAAATTCCAAACCTTTAAAGCGGAAAAAATGATTACCGCCACAGCTCCCAAGGCCGGGTATCAAAAACAGACAACCGACTCCATGGAAACCCAGATGGAGATGGTCCGCAAACTGGAACTGGACGAGGAAGCCCACAAGACTCTTTTCTCTCACTGCCAAACATTGGGAATTCAGTTTATATCTTCCCCCTTTGATCCGGATAGCATTGATTTTTTAAACCATTTAGGAATGGAGATCTTTAAGATACCATCCGGAGAAATCACAAATCTGCCCTATCTGAGAAAACTGGGGGGGCTGAATAAGCGCTTATTGCTGTCAACCGGCATGGCCAGCTTAGGAGAAATAGAGGCTGCTCTGGATCTCTTGACGGATTCCGGTACGCCCAGACACCATATCACGGTAATGCACTGCACCACCGGATACCCCACACCATTTGAAGATGTCAACCTCAGAGCGATCAAGACCATTCGACATGCATTCCCCGGAATTTCAGTGGGTTATTCAGACCATACCCGGGGAATAGAAACCGCCATTGCGGCAGTGGCCATGGGTGCCGGGGTTATAGAGAAACATTTCACCCTTGACAGAGGGCTGCCAGGACCGGACCACCAGGCTTCCCTGATACCGGAAGAATTGACGGCCCTGGTAACTGGCATCCGGAATATGGAGAAATCCTTAGGGTCCGGCATTAAAAAACCGACACCAACCGATCGGGCGAACATTCCAATCGTAAGAAAAAGCATTGTGGCCGCCTGCTCCATTGCAAAAGGAGAAATGTTTACTGAAAAAAATATCACAACCAAAAGACCGGGTACAGGTGTTTCACCCATGCGCTGGGATGAAGTGATCGGTCGACGGTCCAACAGAAATTACCAAAAGGATGAATTCATTGAAACGTAATATATGTATTTTTTCCTCAACCCGAGCCGATTACGGCCTGCTCAAGGGCCTTCTCAAAGAAATAAAAGGCCGCCCGGCCTTAGA
Organism: uncultured Desulfobacula sp.; assembly: GCA_964635025.1. Classification (GTDB taxonomy): domain Bacteria; phylum Desulfobacterota; class Desulfobacteria; order Desulfobacterales; family Desulfobacteraceae; genus Desulfobacula. The sequence continues at coordinate 13,156 of CAZWMY010000074.1, forward strand.
GTTGCAGTTGCTTGCCAGCGGCATGCACCTCTCTCCGGAATTTGGCTCTACTATCCGGGAAATTGAGGCCGATGGGTTCCAGCCCCATGAAACCGTTGAAATTCTTCTGTCCGGGGATACGCCCACTGCCATCTGCAAATCAATGGGCCTGGCCCTGATGGGGTATGGGGAAGCGCTTAACAGACTGAAGCCGGATATGGTGGTGGTATTGGGTGACCGGTTTGAAACCTTTTGCATGGCAGGTGCATCCCAGGTCTGCCGGATACCTGTCGCCCATATTCATGGCGGAGAAACAACTGAGGGAGTTATTGACGAAGCCTTCCGGCACGCCATCACAAAATTATCCCATCTTCATTTTGCCGGCTGTGATGAATACCGCAACCGCATCATTCAATTGGGAGAGGCTCCGGACCGGGTATTCAATGTCGGGGCATTGGGGGTGGAAACCCTCCACCGGACAAAGCTACTGGGCCGTAAGAGGCTTGGAGAATCCCTGGGGTTCAGCCTGACAGCCCCTTATTTCCTCTTGACCTTTCATCCGGTGACCCTGGAAGAAGTGACTGCCCAGGTACAATTTCAGGCAATACTGGATGCTGTTTCCGGCTTTCCGGATATGAATGTTATTTTTACAAAGGCCAATGCTGATACCGATGGCCGAATCATCAACAGCATGATGGAAGAGTTTGCCCGACAGAACCCCGGGCGATATTTGGTGCTGTCCTCAATGGGTTCCCTGAAATACCTATCAGCCATGAAAAATGCTTCAGCAGTAATTGGCAACAGCTCCAGCGGTATCATTGAAGCGCCTTCCTTCAAGGTGCCGACAATCAATATCGGAGACCGTCAAAAGGGGCGAATCCAGGCAGACAGCGTTCTGAACTGCCTGCCGGAAACCCGGGCAATCCAAAATGCCATAAACAAATCCCTTTCCCCGGCATTCCAGAAAAAATTGAAAACCATCAAAAACCCTTACGACAAACCAGGCACATGTGCAACAATTGCAACCCTTCTTGAAAAGACCGATCTTACGGATATTCGGAAAAAAAAATTTCATGATATCATTGAACAAGGACGATATATTTAATATGCCTCATTGACAACAAAGGCAAGGAACATAATTGGGAGGTGGCACCATGAAAGAATACTGTATCAGCCCTGATGCGACAATCATCCAATGCATGGGAAGTATGGAAAAAACAGGGGCAGGAATAGCTCTGGTGGTTGACGATGCGTTTAAACTCATTGGAACCATATCAGACGGAGATATCAGAAAATCCCTGTTAAAGGGGAGCTCGCTGGAGACAAAAGTAACTCACCTTGTCAATCGAAATTGTTACAGTGTCTTGCCTGAAATCCCACGAGTCAAGGTCCTGGACATCATGCAGGCCCGCCGTTTCGAACAAGTCCCCATTATTGATGAAGCGGGCAAGGTTATCGGCATCCATCTTCTTCACGATATGCTGGGCATCGTTTCAAGACCCAATTGGGCCGTAATAATGGCAGGAGGCAAGGGGATGCGCCTGAGACCCTTGACGGAGAATATCCCCAAACCCATGATCAAGGTCGCGGGCCGGCCCATCCTTGAAAGGATCATTCTCCATCTTGTCAGTCACGGGATCAACCGTATTTTTCTTGCAGTCAATTATTTATCCGAGGTAATCGAAGACCATTTTAGAGATGGCTCACAATTCGGAGTCACCATCGAATATCTCCGGGAAGACAAACCCCTGGGCTCCGGCGGTGCACTGTCCCTTTTACCGGAACTTCCCAGCCATCCCTTGATCCTCATGAACGGCGACCTGATCGAAGATGCAAATTTCACCAAGATGATCGAATTTCACACCCGGCATGAGTTTTACGCCACCATGGGTGTCTACCCCTATTTTCACCAGGTGCCGTTTGGTTGTGTGAACATTCAAACCAACAGATTGTCGAGCATTGTGGAAAAACCGATTCTCGAAGAAACAGTCAATGCCGGGATTTACGTTCTATCCCCAAAGGCTATTGCCCAGGTTCCCAAAGACACCTTCTTTCCTATTACCACCCTGTTTGAAAAAGCCATCACCGAGAAAATTTCCTGTGGCGCCTTTGCCCTGGAAAAAGAATGGCTGGACATCGGATCTCCCCAGCAGCTCAGACAGGCAAGGGGCGATGTGTCATGAAAGCCCTGGTGGTGGGCTACGGTTCCATTGGCAGGCGCCATGTCCGCCTTCTGGCTGAGCTGGGATGCCGTGTGGCTGTGGTCAGCCGGCAGTCCCTGAGTTCAACACCATGCTTTTCGACCCTGGAAGAAGCTATGGATTCATGGCTTCCCGAATATGTGGTTGTGGCAAATCCTACCAGCGAACATGGGCAAACGGTGCAAGATTTGATTCAATATAAATTTCAGGGGCGCCTTTTGGTCGAAAAACCATTGTTTGAAAAACTTAATGAATTCCCGCCCCATCATTTTTCCCATGCTGCAGTGGCTTATAATCTAAGGTGCCATCCCTTGATCATGAGGTTGAAGAAAAAATTGACGCCCCCTGCAGGAATAACCACAGTCACCATTTATGCGGGTTCTTACCTGCCTGACTGGCGACCGGGTATGGATTACCGGGATTGCTATTCTGCAAAAAGGGAAAAAGGCGGCGGGGTGTTGCGGGATCTCAGCCATGAGCTGGATTATGCAAGTTTTCTTTTCGGACCCTGGCGGCGAATGACAGCCATGGGCGGGAGGCTGGGTACGCTTGACATTGACAGTGACGATGCCTACTCGCTGATCATGGAAACCGAACATTCTCCCCTGGTTACCCTCCATATGAATTATCTTGACCGGATGCCCCGAAGAGAGATACGGATAACAACGGACAAAGAAAGCATTCACGTCGATTTAATCAAAAATAGTTTTATGATAAACAATGAACAGATAACGGATGAAGTGGCCCAGGATGATACTTACCGCACTCAGCATATGCTCATGATGAACGGAGAGACCCGAATGCTCTGCAGTATCGAAGAGGGCATGAAAACACTGATGACCATAGAGGCTGCTGAAAAAGCAGCCTCTTTAAACACATGGGTAACGCGATGACTCGAATATGCACCATCTGTGTCAGGGGAGGCTCCAAGGGCGTTAAAAACAAAAACATACGCCCCCTGGCAGGAAAACCCCTGCTTGCGCATACCCTGGAACAGGCAAAAAACAGTCATCTATTCCAAAAAATCGCCGTCAGCAGTGATTCCGAGGCTATCCTGGAGGTAGCGGCAAAATGGGGTGCCGACGAGCTGGTGGTCCGCCCGCCGGAGCTGGCATTGGACACATCCCCCAAACTTCCGGCCATCCGGCATTGTGTTGAGACGGTTGAAAAAAAAATGAAAGCCTCTTATGACATCATTGTGGATCTCGATGCCACTTCCCCTTTGCGCCGGATAGAGGACATTCAAGGTGCCGTGGACCTCTTGGAAGCCCGGGGCATATCCAATGTCATTACAGCTGCGCCTGCAAGACGTTCCCCCTATTTCAACCTGGTGGAATTGGGAGATGACGGAGTTGTCAGGCTTTCAAAGCCCCCTAAAAAAACAGTGGCCCGGCGCCAGGATTCACCGCCCTGTTTTGACATGAATGCATCGATTTATGTCTGGAAACGGGCTGCACTCTTTAATAACCTCACGGTGTTTAACGCCGACACCGGCCTCTTTGTCATGCCGGAAAACTGTTCTCTGGATATTGATACGGAACTGGATTTTGAAATTGTTGAAATGTTAATGAAAAAACGAGGTGACCAGTGAATGACATTTCCTATCGAAAATTGTATGACCTGTCCGGCAAGGTCGCAGTGGTGACCGGCGGTGCCGGTATCCTCGGCCGACATTTCTGTGCTGGGCTTGCCGAGTCCGGTGCTGCCGTTGTCGTGGCTGATCTTCAGGAGGAAAGCGCAAACACGCTTGCCAAGGAACTTGGGGACCGATATAATACCAAAACCATGGGGATCGGGTGCGATGTCTCTGTGCCCGAATCTGTAAAAAACATGGTGGCCCGTGTGGTCTCCGAATTCGACGGTATTGATATCCTTCACAACAACGCCGCAGGCAAGTCGGACGACCTGGATGCGTTTTTTGCTCCTTTTGAGGAATACAGCCTGGACCAGTGGCGCAAAATCATGTCCGTCAATATAGATGGTATGTTCCTGACAGCCCAGGCCGTAGGAAAACAGATGGTGGCCCAGGGCCGGGGCGGCAGCATCATTCAAACCGCCTCCATTTATGGCGTCATGGCCCCGGATCATCGCATTTATGAGGGATCTTTTTATCTTGACCGCAAAATCAACACCCCGGCGGTTTACACGGCTTCCAAAGCCGCAGTGATTGGATTGACCAAACACCTGGCCACGTATTGGGCAGATAAAGGGATTCGGGTGAATACCCTCACCCCGGGCGGCACGGAAAGCGGCCAGAATGATGAATTCAAGGGGCGCTATGCCGACCGGATTCCCATGAACCGCATGGCCAAGGCACACGAAATGGTCGGTGCGCTGTTATACCTGGCCTCGGATGCATCAAGCTATGTGACCGGACAAAACATCATCGTGGACGGTGGATTGAATGCCTGGTAGTATAGGGCATGTAAATTTTCCACGGACTGAATCACAAGGTGAATATAATGACTGAACAGTTTGAAAATAAAGTATTTTGGTGTCAAAACTGCCTTAATATGTCAACACGCCCCAGAATTAAATTTGATGAACGGGGTTGGTGTAACGCCTGCCAATGGATGGAAGAAAAAAAAACCCTTGATTGGGAATCCCGAAAACAGGAATTGATGGAAACCCTTAACAGATTCAGATCCAAATCAGGCGGGTTTGACTGCATTGTTCCCGTGAGCGGAGGAAAGGACGGTTCCTATGTCTCCTATCAGCTAAAGCATCAATTCGGGATGAACCCCCTTGCGGTTACCGTCACACCGGCACTTTCACTGGAGATAGGGGATACCAATCTCAAAAACTATATCGACAGCGGATATAATCACATCCAGATCAATCCGGATCCCAAGGCTATGCAAGTGCTCAACCGGCAGGGTTTTATAAAGAAAGGGTTCCCGTATTTCGGATGGCTGGTCGCCATCCAGGCCGCGGTTGTTCGTCTGGCCGTCAATCTTAGCATTCCGTTGTTATTTTATGGAGAAGATGGCGAAGTCGAATATGGAGGGTCAACAGAATCCAAAAACCGGGCCATGTATGATATTGAGTATATGAAAAGGATATATATGGAAGGCGGGTATGAGAAGGTTTTAAAATCTTCCGGTCTTTCCGAATCCGAACTTTATTTTTTCCTCTTTCCTACTGATCAAGAGATCCATGGGAAAGACCTGTTCATCACCCACTGGTCCTATTATGAATCATGGGACCCCTACCGTAACTACCTGGTAGCCAAGGAGCACTGCGGATTGCAGGAAGCACCGGAGTCTAACACGGGCACATTCACCAATTTTGCCCAGAACGACCAGGCCCTTTATGCGCTCCACACCTACCTGATGTATCTGAAATTCGGATTTGGCAGGGCAACCCAGGATGCGGGGATTGAAATACGCCGAGGCGCCATGACCCGGAATCAGGCTGTAAACTTAGTACGGCTTTACGACGGACACTATCCTGAAGAATTCATTGAAATCTATCTCAAATACTACGGAATGGGAAGAGATGAGTTTGAGACGGTATTGGACAAATGGGCCAACAAAGGATTGTTCACAAAAAAGGACGGCCGCTGGACACCTGTATTCGAGGTTGTATAATGGTTTCCCATCGTATTACCATTGTGGACTACGGAATGGGCAATATCGGCTCTGTGGCGGGTGCGCTGAAATTTTTAGGGGCTGAGCCGGAAATTACTCCGGACCCTGAACAGGTAAAAAAAGCCCGCAGCCTTATTCTGCCTGGAGTCGGATCTTTCAGAAAAGCAATGGAAAAGCTCCGGAGTACCGGCCTGGACCAGGCAATTTTGGAAACTGTTGAAAAAAAAGGCGGCTCTATTCTCGGTATTTGCCTTGGGATGCAGCTATTGGGAGCCGCAAGCACAGAAGATGGTGAATCCATTGGACTATCATTGATCCCCAACCGGGTGGACCGTTTTACGACAGACAAATCCGACCCGATAAAAATCCCCCATGTCGGGTTCAATACCGTTCAATTCTCTGAGAGGAAAGGACTTTTCAGTGAATTACCGGAAACGGCTGATTTTTATTTTGTTCATTCCTATCGTATGAAAACAGAAGATCTAAAAGGAAGAACCGCAATTTGTGACCACGGCGGAGACTTTCTTGCCGCATTTGAAACCGGCAGGATCTGTGGCACCCAGTTTCATCCTGAAAAAAGTCAGACCAACGGCCTGATCCTGTTGAAAAATTTTATTGATATGGCATCGTCATGCTGAAAAAAAGATTAATTTTCACCCTGTTTTATAATCAGGGGGCCTTTATGTTGAGCCGCAATTTCCGGCTACAGAAAGTGGGAAATATGGATTGGCTTCAAAACAATTATAATTTCTCCAAGGTTGCCTTTTCAATTGATGAGTTGATCGTCCTGAATGTGTCAAGGGCAAAAAGAGACCTCCATGAGTTTTGCAAAAATCTCAAAGCACTTTCACAGGGGTGCTTTGTTCCCATTTCCGTAGGAGGGGGTGTCCGCAGCATCGAGGATGCTAAAATCCTGCTCCGGTCCGGAGCAGATAAAATCGTTGTA
>CAZWMY010000075.1:0-19792 GCA_964635025.1 uncultured Desulfobacula sp.
TCCCACCCTCTCCGCCAGACAAGGGTTCAGGCCTTTCCGGAAAACGCGACTCTAATTTCTTCCATATGGTCGATGAGAATCTTTATATAGGCGTGTTCCATGCCTATCATGTCTTCGTCTTTTTTTCTGAGCCATTCGGAGAGCCAGGCAAATCTTAGGGCCAGGATGTATTCCGGGAAAAACCGCCAGCCTGTTTCACTGATCACGGGTGTTTTGTGCATTTCTTCCAGGAAGGTCATGACCATGTCCATTCCAAGGCCGTTGGGGTTTTCGATCCCGGCGCAGCCCACCAGATTGGCGGCATCGTAGATATCGGGCTTCATCCCGGTAAATTCCCAGTCGATCACGGCTTTGATCCTGTCGTTTTTATTCCAGATGACGTTCAAGGGGTGAAGATCGCCGTGGCAAAAGGCAAGGGGCAGATGATCATGAATCTGCATAAATTCTGTTTCAAGAAAACTTAGTATTGGCAGGAATTTTTCATAAATGGGTTTATCATGGGTTTTCATATCGCTGAAAAGCTTATAGATATAGGCTTTTATGGAAAAATGGGGAAAGGATATGAGATTTTCCATGCCTTTGGAGGCTTCGGACATTTGGATCAGAAACCCGGCAAAGTTTTTTCCCATGGTCGATGAATCAAGATAATCCGGCCGTTTGACAGGGGTGCCGTCAATAAAGGGTGAGAGCTGGAAGCAGGCGCCTTTAAAAAAGGGCAGAAAATCTCCCTTGTTTGATTTCTGATAGGCAAGGGCTTCCTTAAGGCCATAGGCGTACAGATAATCAACCGCCTTTGCCACCCGGTCCCGGATCTGGAATTTTTTTTCTGGAAATTTTTCAACCAGAAAAAGCCGGTTGTCTTTATCCTGAATCACGGCCCGGGAAATGGTCCGCTCCGGGCTGCCCTGGATTTCCATATCTTCCCGCACGGATTTTATTTCAAGGCCCCATTGCTCATGGAGCCATTGAAGGAATTCCGGCTTTAAGGGATCAGAGAATTCTTGCAATCTGATATTCCAGCTGCTCCCTTGGCAGGGCGCCCAAAAGGGTATCGATGATCCGGCCGTTTTTTACAAGAAAGAGGGTCGGAACGCTTGAGATGGAATATCTGGCGCCAATGCCGGGGTTTTCATCCAGGTTCAGTTTGGCGATTTTGAGCCGTCCCTTGTATTTTGCAGCCAGTTCGTCAAAAACCGGGCCAATGGACCGGCACGGCCCGCACCAGGGCGCCCAGCAATCCACCAGGACAGGGAGCGCCGAACCCAGCACTTCCCTGTCAAAGGTGGCATCTGTCACATTCACCGGCCGGCTTAAAATTTCATTGGGCAGAAGCGTTCCGCATTTCCCGCATTTGGGGCTTTCGTTGAGTCTTGCAACCGGGACCCTGTTTTTTGCCGAACATTTATTGCACACCAATATCAAATTGTCAGCCATGATGGTTTTCCTTTACAATAATGCGGCAATACTCTTCCCATAGGCCTGGGCAGCCTGGATGCCGCCTTGTATCCAGCTTGCCTTGAGCATGAGCGGCCCTGAGACCATTTTCATGCCATAGATATGATCCATGGTATCGAATATTCTGCCTGCAGCTTCACCGCTCCAGCCGTATGCACCGAATGCACCGCCGATTTTATCTTTGAGTTCCGCTCGTTCTGCAATAAAGAGGATCTGTTTCATGGAGGTGATCATTTCCCCATGATAGGTGGACGAGCCAAAGGCGTATCCGTCATAGCCTTTCAGGTCTTCTTCGCTTTTAATCTCACCTGTTTTTTTGATCACCACTTCATGGCCTGCCATGCGGATGCCTTCGGCAATGAGATCCGCTATTTTTCCGGTTTCTTCAGCCCTTGTTGCATATACGATCAATACTTTTCCCATGGTTTTTTCTCCTGTTTAGTTTTGGTTAAATAATATTTTTGAGTCTGCCATTTTTATATTTTTTGCGCCTGTCATGAACATGGCTTTTTTCAGTGTGTCATGAACATGCGTGAGATGCAGTTTGACCCCCAGGGTCCCGGCACCCACTGCGGCCCGGATGATGTCCCGGCCCAGAAGCACGGCATCGGCCCCCAGGGCCAGCATTTTCAAGACATCATAACCGGTTCTGACACCGCCGTCGGCTGTGATGGCCACCGAATTCCCCACCTTTTTGCGGATGAGAGGCAGAACTGTGGCCACTCCGGGTGTTGAGTCGAGAACCCTTCCCCCATGATTGGAAACGGCAATGACGGAAACGCCCGCATCAACGCATTTCTGAGCTTCCTCCGGCATCATGATCCCTTTTGCGATAAAAGGCAGGGTGGAAAACCGGACCAGCTCTTCAATGTCCCTAACGCTTTTTTTAAACACCGGCATGCCATACCGGGCCATGACCGTGGAGCCTGCGCCGTCCAGATCCACGCCCACGGCTTTGCATCCGTAACCTTCAGCGGTTTCGATAAGTTTTTTCAGGACATCCTGGGCTCTGGGTTTGAAGATGGGGATGCCGTATCCGCCACAGGCTTTCATGGCCTTGAGGGAGGGGTGGTTTTCAAGGGTATAAAACCAGGTGTCGCCTCTCAGCCCTATGGTTCCGGCTTCTTTTGATCCCTTCAAAACCGATGTGCAGAACTGGGTTTCATCCAGGGCATTGTTATATTTCTCAGGCCCGGCTGTTGATGAGGAAAGAACGGGAAATTTAAGGTCGATGCCAAGGAAGGTGGTGGATGTATCCGGTTCAAAATGGTCTCCCAGGACCGACATATTGAATTGGATTTTGGATAAGGCCTCGACATTGGCCCTGAAAGAAAAGCCCTGACCCACGCCGCCAAGCCCGATGGGTTTTCCATAGGCTTCCCTCTGGCAGATTTTGTCAAAATTGCCGTCACAGGACGGATAGGCCGCGCAGATGCCTTTTAGCTTTGTCCTGGCCGCATCCCTGACCTGTTCCAGGGTTTTGGGGACATCCTCCATTTTCATGATCATCCGGTCGTCAGCCTGGCAGACACCGCAGACACCGGGCTTGGTTTCGTTGTTTAATATTTCATGACAAACGCTGCAATACCACTCACTCATTCATGATCTCCTTTTTTGATTCACGCTCTTTTCAGAATCTCATCCATCCTTGTTTTATCAAATTCATAGTCAAAAAGAGGGCTTTGCCTTAGCACGTCAAACCTCTCGTGAAAGGCTAAAGAACTGGCTTTATAAATCACCCCGGTCGGGATCTTATCCTCTCCCATGCGGGCCACCTTTAATGCTTTTTCATAATCGGCAGGGTCATGGCCAAAATCTTTTAAATCAAACACCCTGTCCTTATACCAGAGATGGGTATTGATCTTGTTAAAGGACACACAGGGCTGATCAATGTCGATCATGGCAAAACCTTTGTGGTTCATGGCTTCCACAATAAGCCCGGACAATTGGTCAATATTGCCGGAAAATCCCTTGGCCACAAACCCGGCCCCTGCCGCAAGCGCGGTTGCAATGGGATTAAACGGTGAAGACACGGTTCCTTTATTCTGCATCTCGGTCTGCCGTCCAAGGGCGGCGGTGGGTGAGGCCTGGCCTTTTGTCAGCCCGTACACCCGGTTGTTGTGCACCAGCAGGGTAATGTCGATATTTCTCCGGATGGCTGCCAGAAAATGGTTGCCGCCTTCGCCATAGCAGTCCCCGTCACCGGAGTTCACCAGGATATTCAGGCGGTGGTTGGCAATTTTGGCCCCGGTTGCAAGGGGAAGCGCTCGGCCGTGAAGTCCGTGCAGCATATTGCAGGCCATGAAATGAGGGGTTTTGCCGGCCTGGCCGATGCCCGACACAATGAGAAGGTCTTTTGGCTCAAGCCCTTGATCGGTAAAGGCCTTTTTCATGGCCTGGAGGATGGAAAAATTTCCGCAGCCCGGACACCACTCGTTTTCGTTTTCAATATCAAATTTTGTTGTGGCCATATTATTTCCCCATGATCTGTTTTACTTTTTCGATGATATACTCGGGATAGATGGGCCTTCCGTCATATTTCAGAATACTCGACATATAATCAATCCCGGTCATCTGACGGATGAGGCTGCCCATCTGGCAGGTGGCGTTTGCCTCCACCATGATGAGTTTTTTGTTTTCAAGGAGATTGGTCAGTTTATGAAAATCCAGGGGCCAGATATCTTCAAAAATGATCCAGCCTGCATTGATGCCTTCCTCACGTAAATGAAGACAGGCTTCCATGATGCTTCCCTTTGCCGAGCCCCAGCCGGTGAGGTAGAATGCGCTCTGGTCACAGAAGACGGACGGCATCCGCATCTCATCTTTCATCAGTTTAAGTTTTTTAAACCGTTTTTCAACCATGGCCTTTCTGTTTTCAGGGTCTTCGGTAGAGAGGCCTTCTTCATCGTGCTCACATCCTGTGGCCCTGACAAGGCTGTCGGATTGGCAGGGCACCCTTCTCGGAGAAATGCCGGTATGGGTTTGTTTATATCTCAGATACACCTGATTTTGAGACATGTTTGTCTCTAAATCCAAAAACGATTCATGCTCAAAACCGGTTTGAAAGGATTCTAATTCTGTTCTTGCAGAATCGGCCAGGAACTGGTCCATGAGAACAATGGCCGGCACCTGATATTTTTCCGATAAATAAAAGGCTTTTTTTACACAGTTAAAGGTTTCAAGAACCGTTCCGGGTGCAAACACAAACCGGGGGAATTCATCCTGGGAGGAATGAATGGTAAATAAAAGATCAGGCTGGGCCGTGCGTGTGGCAAGACCGGTGGCAGGGCCGGGGCGCTGGGCATTGATAATGACCACCGGGGTTTCCGTCATGGCGGCAAGACCGATGCCCTCGGTCATAAGGCAAAATCCGCCGCCGGATGTGGCAGTCAGGGATCTGACCCCTGCAAAGGAAGCGCCCATGACCATGTTGATGGCAGCAAGTTCGTCTTCTGCCTGCTCAATGACAATGGGAAGCTCATCTGCATATTTCGTGACATGGGTCATAATCCCGGTGCCGGGACTCATGGGGTAAAAGGAAAAAAACCGGCAGTCTGCGGCCAGAGCTCCCAATGCAGCCGCCTTGGCTCCGGAAATGACCACATGGCGATGGCTTTTTCCGTCAAAATCAAAATATTTCGGAAATTCAACGGATTTTCCCATATCATAGCCCTTCCGGGCCGCCGTCAGGTTTAATTTATAAATATCCTCGGATTTTCCCTTGAAATTGTCTTTCAGCACAGTTTCAAATTCCCTGAAATTTGCTCCGATAATGGCAAGAATCGCTCCGGCAGCAACCGTATTGGAAGCGATCACACCGCCTGCTGCCTTTGCTGCGTCATCAAATGAAAGATGGAACACGCCTTCCCCTGGTAAATTTTCCTTATTGCTGTTGATTAAGACAATACCGCCATTCTTTAAGCGGTCCTTATGAACTTCAAAATCCCTTTCATTAACAGCCACAAGAATATCAATGTGCTTTGACGGAGCACCCAGGGACTGGGTGCTGATCCTGAGCTGATGAAAGCTGTGGCCGCCTCTGATCCTGGATTCAAAATCATCCGTCGAATAAATAAACAGCCCTGCATTGTGGCAGACCCTGGCAAGAAGGGCCCCGATGGCTTGAATTCCCTGGCCTGCTGCACCTGCTATCAGTATGGTAATGTCTTTTGCCATGCTCTTACTCTCTGTTTTCTGTTTATTAATACTCTCCGTCCACATTTCATAATCCTGTATTAATTAATATAGCAAAATTCAGACCATGGCCATCAATAATTGCTGAAGAATCGTGAATTGCTTTTTATTTAATTAAAACTTGCAAATACGGCATAAATTGTGCAAAGTTTATTACCTGAAACAGCCTGATCAGAGCCGTTTCTTAAATTTATGTTTTCTTAAGGAGAACAATATGGCCGATAATAATGCAATATTATATGGATTGAGCACATGCAGTCATTGCAAATCAACCCGAAAACTTCTTTCGGAATGCAATGTGGAATTCAATTATATAGAGGTAGATGATCTTGAAGGTGAAGAACGGAAAGCCGTTCTGGAAGAAATTAAGAAAATGAACCCCCGCTGCTCTTTTCCCACAATCAAAATCAATGAAACCGTCATTGTGGGGTATAAGGAAAAAGAAATAAAGGAGGCCTTGGGAATTCATCATGAAAATTGAACAGCTTTATCAGGCCTTAAAAAAATCCCAGGAGGCAAAAGGAATCTATTTCAACAAGGACAAAGACCTTGTGTTTGAGCTTTTGGAATCCCTTTTGCGCAACAAGGACAGATACGGATACATGGCCTGCCCGTGCAGGCTGGCCTGTAACGACAGGGAAAAAGACAAAGACATTGTCTGCCCATGTGTTTACCGGGAACCGGATCTTAAGGAATATGGGGCTTGCTTTTGCGGTCTTTATGTTTCAAAAGCCCTTCATAACAATGAAATCGAAGCGGAATACGTTCCTGAAAGACGGCCCCCTGAAAAAATATGCTAGCAATGAAGGAGACCCCTATGAATGAATGTATGTCTATTCTCAATACCGGCCTTCGCGGCGTGGATATAGCCAGTTCAAAAATTTGTGATGTCCGGGGAAAAGAAGGAAAATTGATTTACAGAGGCTTTCTGGTTCAGGACTTAGCAAAAAATGCAGGTTTTGAAGAAGTGTGTTTTCTTCTGTTATACGAAAGGCTTCCCAAAAAAGAAGAGCTTTTGGATTTCAGCCAAAGCCTGAAACAAAAAAGAGCCGTGCCTGAAAATCTTTTGACCTGTTTAAAGGCTCTGCCCAAAGATATGGACCCCATGGACGTTCTTCAGATGGTCACCCCTCTGTTGATCCAGAATGATAAAACCGTTGGAGAACACGGTATTAAAAACATCCTTTACAGTGCGGAAAATCTCATCGCCGGGATGGCAACCATTACCGCAGCCTGGGACAGGATCAGAAACAACAGGGAAGTGATTTTGCCCAATAACGATTTAACTCATGCAGCCAATTTTCTTTATATGCTCACCGGAAAAATCCCTGACCCTGAAACAGCCCGCTTCTTTGATACAAGCCTTGTTCTTCATGCCGAGCATTCCTTTAATGCCTCCACCTTCACGGCACGGCAGGTGGCTTCCACCCGGGCTCATATTTATGCTTCCGTATCCGCAGCCATCGGGTCCCTTTCCGGTGCCCTGCACGGAGGCGCCAATGTCCGGGTGATGAAAATGTTAAAAGAAATCGGGTCCATGGATAAAATTGATGCCTATATCAACAGCGTTCTGGATTCCGGTGAACTTATTATGGGTCTTGGCCATGCCGTCTATGAAACCGATGACCCAAGAGCCCTGATCCTTGGCCCCATGAGCAAAAGAATGGGAGAGATTGCAGGTCAGCCCCAATGGTATGAACTATCAAGTGAACTTGAGAAAAAAGCCAAAGCTGCCTTTAAAGCAAGAAAGCAAAAAGAAATCTACTGCAACGTGGATTTTTACAGCGCCTCCCTTTTCTATACCATGGGCATTCCCACGGATCTTTTCTCTCCCGTGTTTGCCGTTTCAAGAATCAGCGGATGGTCGGCCCATGTGATTGAAGAACAATATGCCATGGCAGCGCCCAAGCCATCCCTTTACCGGCCTGGGGCAACCTATGTGGGCAGTTATTGCGGCCCTGATGAATGCATGTTTGTTGATCTGGATAAACGTTAAAAAAAGGAATTCTTTATTAAAGATGAAAGTCTGGCAATGCACTGTATGCAAATATGTTCACAGAGAAACCGCGCCGCCTGAAAAATGCCCTGTTTGCGGTGTGGATAAAAGCAAATTTGTTGAAATTGATGAAGAACTAATCCAGGCGCGACCCGTGAGAAAGGCAGTTGAAAAGCCTGTGGATCAACCGGTGGCTCCCTCACCATCAAGTTCTGTCAAGGTTGTTGCCCCCGAACCTCCACCAAAGAAACAACCGCCTCCTCCTCCTTTGCCGCCGGAAAAAGGATTTGATAAAATAAAATCCCTGGCTTTGAAGCATCATATCCACCCGATTTCCGTGCACACGCCCAACGGCATCCTGCCTGCGGCCGTTATCCTGTGGATCCTGTCCTGGATGTTTAATTCCGAGCTTCTGGCCAAGGCTGCCATGATCAATATGATTTTTGTGGTGCTGTCCCTCCCGGTCGTGGTTTTCACCGGAATCCTGGAATGGCAGAAAAAATATCAGGGTGCGCTCACCCTGATATTTAAAATAAAAATCCTTGCGGCAGCCATCACATCGATTTCCTGTGTGATCAGCCTGATCTGGTATCTTGCAGACCCCGGCATCTTATCCGGCCCCAGCGCCCTGATGTTTATTTTTGTCAACATCATCATGGTGGCCGCTGCCGGCATTGCAGGCCACATCGGAGGAAAACTCGTGTTCAAGGATTGATTCTTAAGGAATCAGATTTCAAGGACAAGTCCCACCGGGCAATGATCCGACCCCTGGACCTCATTATCGATAAAGGCATCTTTAACCATGCCTTTATCGATGAGATCCTTAGTTACAAAAAAATAATCAATGCGCCAGCCGGTATTGTTTTTTCTTGCGTTAAACCTATATGACCACCACGAATATTTGACCGTATCCGGGTAAAGATGGCGGAATGTATCCACATAACCGTCTGCCACCATCCGGTCCAGGACATCTCTTTCAATTCTTAAAAATCCTGAAAATTTTGAATTGGGCCCTGGATTTTTCAGATCAATTTCATTATGGGCTGTATTAAAATCACCCGTGATAATGAGGCTTTTGCCCTGGCTGCGCAGGGTATCCGCATAGGCAAGGAGCCAGTCATAAAAATCCAGTTTATATTTCAGCCGTTCATCACTCATCTGGCCATTGGGAAAATATACATTAAACAGGGTAAAATCCTGATAATCAAGCTGGATGACCCGCCCTTCGCCGTCAAATTCAGGCTTTTCAAATGATGTGGTAATTTTTAACGGAGGTCTTTTTGAATACGCGGCAACCCCGCTGTATCCTTTTTTCACGGTGGAATAGGACCAGAAGGATTGATAATCCGGAATAGCGATCATCTCTTCGGTCCGCTGGTCTTCCTGGAGTTTTGTTTCCTGCAAAAGAAAAATATCGGCATCAAGGGTTTCAACTGTTTTTACAAACTCTTTGTTCATAACAGCCCGGAGCCCGTTTACATTCCAGGAAATAATTTTTATTTTTTGTCTCATGATACACCTGTGTCCCGGCAACCTGTCTTAAGGTCAGGCTGTTTTCAAGATAATTCTTGCGTCTGCAATCATGCACCGATCCTTTGTGCAGATGACGGGGTTTAAATCCAAAGACTCCATATCATTTTCAAGTGCCATGATGAGATGGGAAAATTTGACCAGGGTATAGGTGAGAATCTCCATGTTCACCCCGGCTTTTCCCCGGTATCCGGATAAAAGCGCTTTGGCCTTGAGAGAGGCAGCCATGGAAAACACGTCGCCGGGTTTCAGCGGCGCCATGCGGATGGCTGTATCATTGTAAATTTCAACGGAAGTTCCGCCGATGCCGAATACCACCACAGGCCCGAACTGGAAATCATTTTTTGCGCCGATGATCACCTCAAGGCCCTGGACCATTTCTTCAACCAGGATGGCTTCGCAGCCATCCAGTTTCCGAAGTCTTTCCATTTCTTTTTTCAATTGGCCGCTGGAATGTATTCCCGTCACAACCGCCTGATGTTCGGTTTTATGAAGAATTTTCTTTGAAACCGCTTTGGCCACCACCGGGCCTTTTGTTTTTTTTAAAAATTTTTCCGCTTTTTCAAAGGAATCGGTTAATACAAACTCCGGGATATCAAGCCCTTGCGATTTCATGATAGCCTTTGCATCCGGTTCCAGAACCCACCCCAACTCCTTATAGGCCTCAATGATGCTTCTGATCTTTTTCTTCAGCATGGTCTGCACCTCTTTAATGCTTTTGCCATGAGGACGGCACCTTCCACAGAAGAGGCAACCGGTATATCGTTGAGTTCAAAGCCTTCAATGATAATCCTGTATTTTTCCTCGTTGGGAACATAGGCAATCATGGGTTTGCCTTCATTTCTGGCTACCTGGCTGAGTTTTGCGCCAATATCGGCGGAAACGCCCGGTGAATAAGGAATCAATAAACAAAGAAGACAATCAACCGATTTATCCCTGGCAAGATAGGTGGCAGCCACCACAATATCATTGTCCACAGAGCTGCCTGTCAGATCCAGAGGATTGCCCAGGGAAATAATATTTTTGATTTCCAAAGACACTTTTTCCCGGATGGTTTCCATGGTTTTCGGGTCCAGTCTGGGAACGGACAGGCCATGGAGTTCACAGGCATCAACAGCAATAACCCCATGCCCGCCGCTGAGGGAAACAACACCGATATTCCCATTGATGCCTTTTTGAAAACAGCTTAAGGCCTCGCAAAAGGAAGTTAATTCATACTCATTGTCTGCCTCGGCCACACAATGCTGTTTCATGATTTCTGAAAACACCCTGTAATCTCCTGCAAGGGAAGCGGTATGGCTCGACACCGCTTCAATGCCTTTTTTGCTTTTACCGGCCTTAAGGATGACCACAGGTTTTCCGCATTGTTCGGCCTTTTGAATAAACCGGCGGCCTTCCCCTTTTTCAAATCCTTCCACATAAAGGGCAATGACTTTTGTTTCCATGTCCCTGACAAACCAGTCCAGCATATCGGTTTCACGGATAAAGGCTTTATTGCCGATGCTGACCGCAAGAGAGACTCCAATGCCCTGACCGGCGAATTTTACCATCTGGTCCACCAGGACACCGCCGCTCTGGCTGACAAATCCCACATTCCCCTTTTTAGGCCGGATAATTCTTTCTCCGGGAAGAAAAAATGTATCCACATAATCCGGCGAATAAATCCCGAGACAGTTGGGACCTACAAAAGGAAAGGAAGCTTCCCTTGCCAAGTCCACCACCCGCTGTTGCAATGCCGAATTTCCTGCTTCGGCAAATCCGCCCGATACAATGATGGCTCCCCGGATTTCCTTTTTGATACAGTCTTCCATCACCTTTGGCACAAACTCGGCACGAACCGCAATGACAGCCATATCGATTCGCTCTTCAACATCGAAAACGCTTTTGTACAGTTTTTCACGGTGAAGCGTTCCGCCCTTGGGGTTTACCGGGAATGTTTTCACAGGATAGCGAAGGTGATTTTTTGTATAGATCACATTGGCCGGATGATTGTCCTGGGATGTGGACACCCCGATAACTGCCATGGTGGACGGCTTAAAAAGATATTTCAGGTCCACTGGTCTTTCCTTTTTTTGCTGGATTTAAAAATGATGCTGCTAAAACCGGACAACAATGTCATCATACCCTTTGCGCCATTTGGGAGCGGCAAGGGGTTTTCTTTCATCAAAATAGCCAAACGCAATCAGCAATGGAATATAGAAATTATCCGGGATTTTGAATTCCGCCATTACCTTGTCATGGTCAAACCCATCCATGGGATGGCTGTCAATGCCAAGACTTTTTGCGGCAAACATAAGGGCCATGGCAAAAAAACCGGTGTTTTTGCAGGAAAAGGCCTGGATGGCTTTTTCATTTTTGCCGTAAAGTTTTGACCTTGCTTTTTGAAACCAGTCCCTTTGTTTGTTCGTCATGGTACCGGCTTTGATGTTTTCCTGAAACACCCGCTCAACGGTTTTATGGCCTTCAAAAAAACCTTCATTATCTGCCAGGACAATCATGGTAACCGGGGCGGTACTGACTTTTTCCTGATTCATGGCACATTTTTGAAGCCTTAACTTATCTTCTTTTTCCGTGAGTATGATGAGGTTCCATGGCTGGAGGTTAAACGAAGAAGGAGTCTTGGATGCTATCTCCACCATCTTTTTCACCAAGGATGGCGCAATGGATTTATCAGGGTCAAAAAAATTCACGGCACGCCGGGTTTTTACAATTTCTTCAAACTCCATCTGCTCACCCTGCAAAATGAAACTATGGGCTGATCACAAAAAACGATCAGCCCTTTTGTTATTTAAAATCAGCTTTCCTGGCTCGCCAGATAATCATCATACATGGATTCCAGCCCCAGTTTGTGTTTTGATTCTTCCTGGACTAGAATCATAAACACTTTTTTGGCGTCTTTATTATCTGTCTGATCCGCCAGCATGGTGTAAAGCTTAACCGCCGTTTCTTCTCTTTTCATGGCAATCTTGAGAATTTCCGGCATGGGCATGCCTTCTTTATATTCGGTTTCCACCATGTAGTCGCTTATTTTCAGATCTGTTATTTTTTTAAACTGATAGGAATCAATTTTTGCTTTATTCCCGGAAATGTCTGAAAGAAGAGCCACATGTTTTTCCTCTTCTTTTGAAAAATTTACAAATATCTCTTTTAAAGATGCTCTTGTGGCTTCTTTGGCCAAAGATGAATAAAATGCGACGGCTTCTTTTTCCTTTTCAATGGCAAATTTCAATATTTCATCAACTGATCCGAATCCCATGGTTACTCTCCTTAGTGTGTAATAGTTTCAAAAATTATGGTTCAATTAAAATTTTATTCAGCAAATTGCATACCACATGCTTTCAAATTTTCCTACTATACATATATTCCGATCTTTTTTTCAATTAAAAATTTATTTATTGAAAACATCCTGAAGGGCTGAGCCTGCATCGGCAAACTTAAAATTATAGCCGGAATCCAGAAGGTGCTTGGGGATTGCTTTCTGGCTTTCCAAAAGGGCTGATCCGAGTTCACCCATGACAGCTCTGACCATAAAGGCGGGAGCCGGAATAAAGGCGGGTCTGTTTAATGCCCTGCCCAATGCTTTGGCAAAATCTTTCTGACGGACAGGCTCTTTTCCCGTAAAATTAAAAACCCCTTCCATTGTTTCATTTTCAAGGATAAAAATGAGTGCCCGGATCAGGTCATGGATATGGATCCAGGGAAACCAATGATTTCCATTCCCCAGGGGCCCGCCGGCAAACAACCTGAACGCCGGGGCCATCAGGGAAAGGGCACCTCCCTTATCTCCCAGAACCACACCAAACCGCATCACTGCCACACGCGCACCTTTTTCTTTGGCCCTTAGCCCTTCTTTTTCCCAGTCTGCACACACACGGGCCAGAAAGCTATTTCCCGGGTTGCTTTCTTCCATGAGTTCATCATCCCATCGATCCCCATAAATTCCAGCAGCCGAAGTTGTAAAAAGCACCTGCCTGCTTCCCGGTTCCATGGTATTGACAAGATTCCGGGTGGTTAATATCCGTGAGTCATAAATGGCTTGTTTGTATTTTTTTGTCCAGTATCGGAAAATATTGCGGCCGGCAAGGTTGATCAAAACATCTGCTGTTTTCACATGGGTCTGCCAGTCACCTTCAAGGCTCGTATCGGCGCTGATCCATTCAAATTGGGGGAAAACCGGCGACAGCGGATGGGTCATGGATGTCCCGATACCTCTAACAGAATAGCCTTTTGTCAGAAAAAAATGAGCCAGTTTACTGCCTACGAATCCGGATGCGCCTGTGATCAATATTTTTTTCATGATTCATGGTCCTTTCCAGGTTTTAACGATATAAATCAATTTAACCACATATTTTAAGGATACAACCTATCAAAAACACGGTCAGCCCTTTTATTGATTTTTTGTTTATGATATACGTCAGATCAGGATACACTAAAGAACTCAACACTTTTACGGCAGATGAATATGTCACTGAACTCCTTAAACCAGCAATCCGTATATGAAAGCCTGTTTAAACACTCCCATTCGATCATGCTCATCATTGATCCGGAAACAGGAAAAATCCTTGATGCCAATCTTGCAGCCCTGAATTTTTATCAATATTCGGAAACTGAAATACTGGCTATGAAAATGTCACAGATCAACACCCTGTCTGAAAAAGAATTAAAAAAAGAAATGAAAAACACCCGGCAGAATAAAAGAAATTATTATAATTTCCGGCACAGATTAAAGACCGGGGAGATCCGGGATGTGGAAGTCTACAGCGGCCCCATTGAATTTGAAAAAAGAAAGGTTCTTTATTCCATCATCCATGATATCAGTGAAAAAAAACTGGCCCAGGAGACCCTGACGAAAAGTGAGAGCACGATCCGGGCCATGATCAACGCCACCAAAAGCCTTGTATATCTCTTTGATATTAACGGAACCATAATTAACCTGAACACACCCGGAGCCCTTCTGTTCGATAAAAGCCCGGATGAAATGATCGGTAAAAATTTTAAAACATTTTTCGGTGAAAATGATTTTTCAAGACTGGGCGTACTGGTCAACGACGTGGTTGAAACCCATGATCCCATCAGCTACCAGAAAGAAAGCAAGGGCCGGTATTATGATGTTCACCTCTACCCAGTGTTCAATGAGTCCGACCAGGTGGACAGAATCTGTGTTTTTGCCAATGACATCACTGATCTTAAAAAAACCGAAAAAGTATTTGCCGCAATTGAGACGGCCGGCGGCATCTGTCATGAAATGAACCAGCCCCTGCAGGTGATTCTCGGCAATCTTGAAATCATGAAGATGAATATGGATAAAGATGATCCCAATATCACCATAATTGATACCATCCTTTTGCAAACCGAAAAACTGGGCCGGATAACCAAAAAACTTACCCATATTACCCGTTATGAAACAAAAGGATATATGAAAGGCACCATTTTTGATATTGACAAATCATCCGGTATCCAATGAATACCAAGGTTAAGCCAGTTCCATGCCCGTTTTGCAGAACTGAAAACCTTCCTGTCGTTCTTGAGAACAAGACGGTTTTTTCCATCAAAGACACTTCCCCTGTAGGTCCTGATCATATGCTTATCTTGCCGAAGCGCCATTGCCGGGATTATTTCGATATGACCCACACTGAAAGATGTGATGCCCATGAACTTATCGAACACCTTAAAGCCATGATCCTTGAACATGATCCGTCGGTCAAAGGATTCAATATCGGCACCAACTGCGGGGAAGCCGCCGGCCAAACCATATTCCACACCCACATCCATCTTATCCCCAGGAGAGAAAACGACACTCCCAACCCCAGGGGAGGCGTCCGCGGCGTAATCCCGGACAAAATGGATTATTAGGAGCTATCATGAAAAAACTTGCTCTCTTCTTATTTTTAGCCTGTCTTGTCATTCCATGCATCGCCCTTGCCTCAGGCCACGGGCGCGAAAGGCAAATAAAAAAAGGCATCCTTCTGGTGGCCTTCGGATCAAGCGTTCCCGAAGCACAGGTATCATTTGAAAACATAGACAAACGTGTTAAAAAAGAATTCCCGGATATTCCGGTGTTCTGGGCCTATACCTCTTCCATGATCCGCAGCAAGCTGGCAAAGCAGGGAAAAATCCTTGACTCCGAGGCCATGGCCCTGGCCAAAATGACGGATCAGGGGTTTACCCATGTGGCGGTTCAGTCTTTTCACACCATCCGGGGGGAAGAATTTGACGATCTTGTTCAAACCGTAAAAGCCTTTGGAGGTCTGCCGGGCGGTATTAAAAAAATCGTCACCGGCGCGCCTCTGCTGTCAAGCCAAAAAGACATGGAAGATGTGACAAAAGCCATCCTGGCAAATCTCCCGGCCGGACGTAAAAAAACCGAAGCCGTGGTGCTCATGGGTCACGGGTCTTCTCACCCCTCCAATGTCTTTTATACAGCCCTGATATACCATCTTCAGAAAAATGATCCGCTTCTATTTATAGGCACGGTGGACGGCTCACCAGCCATTGACGACCTGATCCCCGCGCTAAAGGAAAAAAAGAGCAAAAAAGTCTGGCTCATGCCCTTTATGTCGGTTGCAGGCGATCATGCAAGAAACGATCTGGCCGGTGATGAGCCCGACTCCTGGAAATCCGTCCTTGAAAAAGAGGGGTTCGGGACCGAAGCTGTCCTGAAGGGGACGGCCGAATATGACAATATGATCGACATCTGGATTGATCACCTGAAAGAAGCATGGACAGGCTTGAATTAAAACCGGGAATCAGCTATAGATCAGGACAATTCATTGTCATAAACATAAAAGACGGCTCCAACTCCTGTTGAACCGGATTAAAAAAATGAGAGATAAAACATGACGGTTTTTATAAAACACATCATATCCATCGCAGCTGCCCTTTTATGGCTCCTGCCCATGGCCGCATCTGCAAAAAACCCAATCAGCATCCAGGTCAGTATTCTTCCCCAGAAATATTTTGTCGACCAAATCGGAAAAGACCGAGTCAAAGTCGATGTCCTTGTCAAGCCGGGAAAAAGCCCGGAGGTATATTCCCCCAGCCCGGATCAGATTAAAAACCTCATGTCGGCCGATGTCTATTTCAGAATCGGGGTTGATTTTGAGAACGGCATCCTTCGTGAGCTTGAATTGATTCCCGGGCTAAAGATTGTGGATACCCGCGACGGTATCAAACTAAGGGATATGGAAACCCATGGCCATGACACAGACCTTGGCGCACAAAAAAAAGACGGCAGCCATTCGGGGAAAGACCCTCATATCTGGATGAGCCCTGAAAATGCAAAAATTCAGGCCCACACCATTTTTAAAACCCTGTCTGAAATTGACCCCGAGGGTAAGGAAGCCTATCGGAAAAATTACGATCTTTTTGCAAGGGATATGGATGACCTTGATCTTCGCCTTGAAAGCATAATGAAGGATTTTAAGGGAGAAAATATCTTTGTTTTTCATCCGGCCTTTGGGTATTTTACAGACCGTTACGGCTTAAATCAGATAGCTGTTGAAACCATGGGAAAATCCCCCAAAGGCAAAGAATTGTCCAATATCATCAAACTTGCAAAAAAAGAAAAAACACGGGTGATTTTTGTTCAGCCCCAGTTTGATCAGACAGCCGCTCAAAAAATTGCAGCCGCCATCAACGGAGCCGTGGTATCCATAGACAATCTTGCGTATGATTACCCGGCCAACATGGAAAGCATGGCCAAAACCATTGCCGGGGCATTGAAAAAATAGGGATTGGAATTAAGCTTCCCGATAGCTGCGGGTCTTATATGGCATTTGTCGAGAAAAGACAGACTTCACCAGGAGATATGCTTTGATCCGGATACACAATCTGAATAAAACCTATAAAACCGTCCAAGCATTGAAAGATGTGAACCTGGAGGTGAATAAGGGGGAACTCTTTGCCTTTCTCGGCCCCAATGGCGCAGGCAAAACCACGACCATCCGGATATTGACCGGACTCACCCGGCTTACCTCCGGAACAGCCGAACTCAACGGGTTTGACGTGGGTAACCGGTCCATAGAAAGCCGCAAACAATGCGGTCTTGTGCCCCAGTCCATAAACCTTGACCGGGAACTTTCCGTGTTTGAAAACCTGACCATCCACGGCAGGCTTTTCCGGATGAACAAACAGGAAAGAAACGCCAGGATCGAAGAGCTCCTTGACTATGTCGAAATGGGTGACAGAAAAGAGATGCTCGTGAAAAACCTCTCCGGCGGTTTAAAGCGGCGGCTCATGATTGCAAGGGCCCTTTTGCATTCTCCTTCCATCCTGTTCCTGGATGAACCCACTGTTGGCCTGGATGCTGCCATCAGAAGGAAAATCTGGGCCCTGATCAAAAAAATTCAACAGCACGGTACCACCATTTTTCTGACTACCCATTATATTGAGGAAGCTGAATTTTTGGCCGACCGGGTTGCTTTCCTGGACCAAGGGTCCATTGTGGTGGTGGACACACCGGAAAACCTCATGAGCCGGATGGGCTCCTGGGCCCTGGACCATCTTAAGGAAGATGACATGGAAACCCTGTATTTTAATGACCGGAAAGAGGCCAATGATCATATAGCTGCTCACAAGGACAGCTTCACATTAAGGCGGGTCAACCTGGAAGATGCCTTTCTTTCTTTGACAGGGAAAAAAGTAAAATGATACATGGTGCCTTTGCAGTTTATTACAGGGAAGTATTGATCTTAAGACGGCGTCTGACAAGGCTCATTCCTTCCTGGTGCGTCTCTCCCCTGCTCTATCTCATTGCCTTCGGCTTTGCCATGGGAAAACATGTGACCCTTGACGGTCACACCTATATGGAATTTCTCCTGCCCGGCCTCATCGCCATGACCAGCATGACCCAGGCCTTTGCCATTTCTAGCGAAATCAATATTGCTCGGTTTTACTGGAATATCTTTGAAGAGATCCAGGCCGCCCCGGTTTCAGACATTTCCTATGTGGCTGGTGAAGTCCTGGCCGGCATGACCCGGGCAATTCTTGCCATCCTGGTGGTTCTGATCCTGGGGTTATTGTTCGGTGTGGTCCTGTCCCTGAATCCCTGGTTCTGGCTGGCCATCCTGCTCAACAGTTTTTTATTTGCTTCTCTTGCCGTGGGTATTGCCATGCTGGTCAAATCCCATGCCGACCAGAGCCTGATGACCAGTTTTGTGATTACGCCCATGGCCTTTTTAGGCGGGACTTTCTTTCCCCTGGAAAATTTTCCGGTCTGGGCCCAGAACATCATCTATTTTCTGCCCCTGACCCACGCCGCCACTTCCATACGGGCCGCTGCCTTCGGCAACCGGCCGTTCTGGGTTTCTCTCATGATCCTGGCCGTCATCGGAATCCTGTTTTTTTGTGTTGCCGTTTTATGCGTAAAAAAAGCAAAGGACTGATTTAAGAAAAAAAAGATTATATCACCCGCTAATCTTCTTTTTCAACTCTTCGATAAGCTTCTGGTAATTGTCTTTCTGAAGAATCTCATCAAACTTGGAGCGATAATTCCCCACAAGGCTGACGCCTTCAATGACAAGATCATAGATCATCCAAGACCCGTCTTTTTCCTGGTATAACCGGTAATCAATGGGGATTTCAATTTTCTCGGTGACAATCCGGGTATTAATCTGGGCCTTTTTATCTGTAATGACTTCTTTTAAATATTCAACCTTTTCATTGGTATATCCCTCAATTTTTGAAATATAGGTTTCCTCGAGGAGCCTTCCAAACAATTCAATAAACTCTTTTTTTTCCGCTTCGCTCCGGTCTTTCCAGTGTTTGCCAAGACTCAACTGAGACATTCTTTCAAAGCTGAACCTTTCATAGATCGCCTTTCGAAGGGTTTCTCTTCTTTGTTTTATGGAAGCATCCCCTTTGAATGCCGGGTTTCTTAAAATCTCAATCACCTTGGTGATGGTGCCCTGCAACTGATCCTGAACCGGTGATGCAAAACAATTATTTGCCGGTAAGAACAAAAGACCTGCAAAAAAAATAAGAACAGCTGTCTGAAACCGTTTCATCGTTTCCTCCTGATAGTATAAATTCAAAATAGATTAGTTTTGATTTAATTCTTTATATGCGTTATCTGTATCGATTTTGATGCTGAACACATTGTTGAGTTTGGTAAGCGTCAAGGCATTGAGTACATTGGTTCCGAGTCCTGTCAAAACAAACTGCCTGTTTTCCTTTTTACTCCATTGCAGACCTTCCACAAGGGTTGCAATCCCTGAACTGTCCATAAAGGAAACACCGGAAAGATCCACAATGATGCCTTTAATTTTCTTATTAAAAAAAGGCATCAATTTGTCCCTAAGATTGGGAGACGTGAGCATATCCACTTCGCCTTCAACCACAATCAATCCTATATTTTCCTTTATCCTGCTTTTGATTTTAAACGTCATGGCCTGTCATTTTTTAAATATATATTTGCTGACCAGTTCTTCGAGGCTGATGGCAGATTCCGTATCCATCAAAATACCTTTGTCTTTTAATACATCCTCAGACCCCCCCGGGGATAATTTGACAAATTTATCTCCAATGATGCCCTTGGTGCGGATGGAGGCAATGGTATCGTCGGCAATTTGGGTTCCTTTTTTGATTTCCATTGCCACAAGCGCTTCGTTTTTTTCCATG
>CAZWMY010000076.1:0-19670 GCA_964635025.1 uncultured Desulfobacula sp.
CCGCGACTTCGACCTTGGCAAGGTCGCACTCTACCACTGAGTTATTCCCGCTCAGCAAACAAGGCTGATTTATATACTTGGGCACCTCTTTTGTCAATGGCAAATTTAGAGCGTTAAATATTTCCTGGCATTGATAAAATAATCCACTCCGGACCAAACCGTATAAATCAGTGCACCATAAAGAAAAAACTGTCCGATAAAATCAAAATTGATTCCAAAATAGCTGTAGTGCATGGTTAATGGGATAATGGCTGCAATCTGGAATCCGGTTTTATATTTCCCAAGCCATGAGGCAGCGATATCCTGCTTATTTTCAATCAAAACACATCTCAAACTGGTAACTGCAAGCTCTCTTCCGATAATAACACAAGCGATCCAGGCGTCTATGAATTGAAGATCTGCCAGCATCACAAGGGTTGAAGCCACCAGGAGCTTATCAGCCAAAGGGTCAAGAATTTTGCCGAGTTTTGTTGTAAGCCCCCTTGTCCTTGCAAGATAACCATCAAAATAATCGGTAATGGATGCCATTGAAAAAATCAGTGCGGAAAGAAATGTTGTGACCTTTGTCTCATACATCAGAAGAATGACAATCACAGGGACTGAAATAATCCTGGATATGGTCATGAAATTAGGGGTCAGAACCATTTTCTTTAGTTTTTCCGAAAAAAGCATCTCAGATTAACCCTTTTTTTTATTCCAGTCGGAAAGAAAGGCTTCAATCCCCTTATCGGTCATATGATGGGATGCAAGTTTCTTTAAAACATTATATGGAATAGTAGCAATATCAGCACCGATCAGAGCCGACTCCAGAACATGGAGGGGATTTCTGATGCTTGCAACGATAATTTCAGTATCAAAATCGTAATTGGCATATATCTGAGCAATCTCCTCAACCAGATCCATCCCTGTCTCAGCAAGATCATCCAGCCGTCCGACAAAGGGACTGACAAAACTTGCCCCGGCTTTGGCCGCCATCAGTGCCTGAAGCGCTGAAAAAACAAGGGTCACATTGGTCTTTATCCCTTCACCGGACAGGGTTTTTACAGCTTTCAATCCTTCGACGGTCATGGGGATCTTAACGGCTATATTGTCGGCGATCTTGGCCAGCTCTCTGGCTTCCTTTACCATGCCTTCATATTCAAGGCTGATGACCTCGGCACTCACAGGGCCTTTAACGATTTTACAGATGTCGGCAATAATCTGTTTAAATTCACCTGTTTCCTTTGCAATCAAAGAAGGGTTGGTGGTTACACCATCCACCATTCCCATATCATTTGCATCTTTAATCTGATCAATATTGGCCGTATCAATAAAAAACTTCATTTTATACTCCCCCTTCAAAAAGGATAACCTTTTGGGCTTCCTGTTGTTCTATTTTTTTTAATAATTCATCAGACCGCAAATTGAAAACCGGATGAATCTCTTTTGGTGCTATATCACAAAGAGGGACTAAAACGAAACATCTTTCGTGCATCCTGGGATGCGGAATTTCAAGAATTTCGGTTTTAATCACCAGATTATCATAATAGATGATATCCAGATCAATGATCCTGGGACCGAATCTGAATGCCTTGCCGTCTTTGTCCAAGGTTTTTTCCAATTGCTTAAAAACAGTCAAGAGATCTTCAGGACCCATATCTGTTTTTATTTTCAGGGCGGCATTTAAAAACCAGCCCTGCTCTTTGAAATTCTGGGGCTCTGTTTTATAAAAAGATGAAATGGAAACTATTTCTATTTTTTCATGACTGCCTAATAAATTTATAGCATCATCCAGGTTTTTCTTTTTATTACCCATATTGGAGCCAATGCTCAAATATACGGAATGCTCCAAGGTTTTATTATCGATATTCAAACAACACCGTTTCGGAATATTCACTTGCCAAATTGTCTATTCCTTTTGCCCTGACTCTGAAATAATATTTATACCCTTTTTCAACCCCTGTTACAAACCTCATATAAGGCATCATCACAAGTCCTATCTTTTTGAATTCAAAGGGGCATCCCTGGCAGGAATCAAAGGTCAGCTTTGCTACAAATACCTCAAAGTTTTCCGGTTTTACAAAGGCTTCTTTTTCATCCACTTTGTGATTCCAGGTAAGTTCAATATCTTTTTCATTAACCGCATATTTCAAATCATAGGGTGCTGTCATTTTTTTTCCTTTTTCTATCGGCAGCACCGGAGGCCCTTTTTTCCCACAGCCCTGAATTAAAAAGAAACTTATTCCACCCATTACCATCAAAACCAGAATAAGTGTTAAAGTTTTTATTTTCATAAGCCAAGTTCTCCTGCAGCTTTTGCAACAGCCTTTTTCACATTTTCAAAACCGGTTCCGCCATGGGAAATCCGCCTTGAAATCGTTTTATCAATGGCGATAAATTCATAAACATCGGGTGTAATCAGATCACTTAACTCCTTAAACTCTTCAAGGCTGAAATCATTCAATTCTTTCCCGTGATTCAGGGCAAAGGCCACGGCTCTTCCAGCAACTGCATGGGCATGTCGAAACGGCATCCCTTTTAGCGTAAGATAATCGGCCAAATCAGTGGCATTTAAAAATCCCTGCTTACAGGCGTCATACATTCGTTGCTTATGAATTTCTATGTTCTCTATCATGCGGGTGTATACATCCGTGCAGATTTTCAATGTATCAACCGTATCAAACAAAGGTTCCTTGTCCTCCTGCATATCTTTATTATAGGCCAGGGGTAAGGATTTCATAACGGTCAGAATAGCCATAAGATTTCCCACTACCCTGCCTGTTTTTCCTCTGACAAGCTCTGCCACGTCCGGGTTTTTTTTCTGAGGCATAATGCTGGACCCTGTGGTAAAGGAATCTGAAATTGTGATAAAGGCAAATTCGGAAGAAGACCAAAGGACCAGTTCTTCAGACAGCCTTGAAAAATGAATCATGCAGATGGAGGCATGGGAAATGAATTCCATGATAAAATCCCTGTCCGACACCGAATCAAGACTGTTGTCCGATACTTTTGAAAAAGATAAAAGCTCTCGTGTATATTCCCTGTTCAGCGGGAATGTAGTGCCGGCAAGAGCAGCCGCACCCAACGGCATGACATCAATTCTTTTAAAACAGTCGTGAAACCGTTCAATATCCCTTTTAAACATTTCATAATAGGCCATCATGTGATGGGAAAACAATACTGGCTGGGCTCTTTGAAGATGCGTATATCCCGGCATGATCACATCAGAATATTGTTGGGCCATCCTGACAAGGGATTTTTGAAATTCAGTGAGCAAGTCTATAATTGCATTTGTCTCTTTTTTTAAATAGATCCTGACATCCAGGGCAATCTGATCATTCCTGGAACGCCCAGTATGAAGCTTTCTTGCCACATCTCCGGCCACCCGTCCCAGTTCATCCTCAACATGCATGTGGATATCTTCAAGGCTTGCAGAAAATTTCATTTCATTGTCTTCAATTTTCTTTTTTACCTTGCCAAGACCTTCAATCAGGGCATCTGCTTCTGCCTGGGTGATGATGGACTGCATGGCCATCATTTTCAGATGGGCAATACTTCCTTCTATGTCGCTTTCATAAAGGCGTTTGTCCACATCAATGGAGGCATGGAATTTTTCAACCAGCTCGTCCGTATCCTGAGAGAACCTTCCTCCCCAAAGTTTTTCACTCATTGCCGATCCTTTTTTATATATTTAATTTTTCAGGATCAGTTTTTCCAATATGGCCTTATGCATGTGCCTTTTGTTTTCCGCCTGATCCCAGAATACACTGTTTTTATCTTCAAGCACGTCTTCGGAAATTTCCTCTCCCCTGTGGGCAGGGAGGCAATGCATAACAAGGACATCCTTTTTTGCAAGGGACAAAAGGGCTTTGTTCACCTGAAACCCCTTGAATGCTTCAATGCGGTTGGATAGTTCCCCTTCATCCCCCATACTGGCCCAGACATCAGTGTATACGACATCTGCATTTTTGACCGCTTCTTTTGGATCATTGGTAAACCGGATATGGGATTTTTTATCGGTAAAGGCTGCTTTAACAATATCCGCGTCAATGCCGAATCCGTCAGGGCAGGCCACCGTCAGATCAAGATCAAGAACACTGGCGGCATTTACCCAGGAATTGGCCACATTATTGCCATCCCCTACCCAGACAATTTTAACCCCTTCATATCCGCCTTTCTGCTCGATAATGGTCATGAGATCACTGAGGATCTGGCAGGGATGAAAAGAATCGGTCAATGCATTGATGACCGGGATGGTGGAAGTTTTTGCAAATTCCTCCACAAGAGAATGATCAAATGTCCTCATGGCAAGGCAGTCAATATACCGTGAAAGAACTCTTGCCGTATCCTTTGCCGGCTCATTCCTTGAAATCTGCGTGTCCTGGGTGCTCATATAGATAGGATACCCGCCAAGCTGAATCATGGCTGTTTCAAAGGCCACCCTTGTTCTTGTGGATTTTTTATCAAAAATCAAACCCAGGGTTTTCCCGGTTAATAATTTATCCAGAATACCTTTGGCATATCGTTCTTTTAATTGTATGGCTCTTTTAAACAGGATTTCAAAATCTTCTTTTTCCAGATCCAGAAGTGATAATAAGTCTTTTTTCAAAATGCTCTCCCAAATTAAAAAAGGCTGTCAAGTTCTGTAACAAGCCTGTCTATATCTGTTTTTTCAATGATCAGCGGCGGTGCAAACCTGAGTACTTTATCCTGGATGCCGTTGATGATAAAGCCTTTTTCCATTAATTCCCTGACAAAAAAAGCTGCGTCCTTGTCGATTTCCAGACCGATAAGAAGGCCTTCACCTCTGACTGCTATAATTCTTGAATGTTTTTCTTTTAATTTTAAAAGCTGAGTCTTGAAGTATTGTCCCTTCTGACGGATTTCCTCAAGAAAAGACTCATGACCGATAATATTCAGCACTTCCAGTGCTGCTGCGGTGGCAAGCGGGGTTCCGCCAAAGGTTGTGGCATGGCTGCCGAAATCAAATCCGGTTGCAGCGTCCTGGGTAGCTAGCATGGCGCCAATGGGTAAGCCGTTGCCAAGGGCTTTTGCAAGGGTCATGATATCCGGGGTAATGTTGTAGAGCTGATGGGCAAAAAGCTTGCCGCATCGTCCCATGCCGCACTGAATTTCATCAAAAATAAGCAAAATCCCTTTTTGAGTGCAAAGATCCCTGACGGATTTTAAATATTCAGGATCAGCCGGAACAATTCCGCCCTCACCCTGGATTGGTTCCAGCATGACGGCACAGACAGTTTCATCAATTTCATTTTCTAGGGCCTTAAAATCATTGAACGGCACGTATGAAAACCCTTCAAGAAGCGGATAAAATCCATCCTTGACCTTGTCCTGCCCAGTAGCGGTCAATGTGGCCATGGTGCGTCCGTGAAAAGACTGGAGCATGGTAATGATTTTAAAACGGTTTTTCTCCCCTTTTTTCTGGAAATATCTTCTGGCAAGTTTTATGGCTGCTTCATTGGCTTCCGCACCTGAATTGGCAAAAAACACCCTGTCGCTAAAACTTTTTTCACATAATTTTGAAGCAAGTTCTGCCTGAGGAAGTGTATAAAAAAGGTTGGACACATGGACAAGAGTGGCGGCCTGCCTGCAGATGGCTTCTGTAATTTTGGGATGGCAATGTCCAAGCCCGCATACTGCAATACCGGCTAAAAAGTCGGTATATTTTTTTCCGTCCTCATCCCAGAGAAAAACACCCTCACCTTTGACAAGGGCTTTACCCTGCCTCTGATAGGTCTGAAAAATAAAATTGTCTGTCTTCCTGACTGAATCCAAATTTATAACCTCATCCTAATCTTATATTTGGGATTATTCTGTAAAAACCTGGGTCCCGATACCGGAATCGGTGAACAGTTCAAGTAAAACCGCATGGGGAACCTTTCCATTGATGATGTGCGCCTTATTTACACCATTGTTCAATGTATCCAAGGCACATTCAACTTTGGGAATCATCCCGCCCTTGATATCCCCTGCAAGGATCATATCATTTATGGAGGCTGCATTCAGAGTGGAAACAAGCTTTTGGTTCTTATCCAGGACTCCGTCCACATCCGTGACCAGGATCAATCTTTCGGCATTCAGGGCAGAGGCCACCTTTGATGCCACCACATCGGCATTGATATTATAAGTTTCACCATTCGATCCAAACCCGATCGGCGCAATGACGGGAATAAACCCCTGGGATGTCAGTGCGTGAATAATATCAGGGTTAATTTTTTCCACATCCCCTACCATGCCCGGATCAATAATTTCAGGTGGTTTGTTTTCATTTTCCTGGTGATAAATGGTCATTTTAACAGATGTAATCAGCATGCCGTCCTTTCCGGTTAATCCTACGGCCTTCCCCCCCTGGCGATTGATCCTTGCCACAATATCCTTATTGAGCTTTCCGCCAAGAACCATCTCCACCACATCCATGGTTTCATCATCCGTATACCGCATGCCACGGATGAATTTTGAGGTAATGCCCATGGCATCCAGTACTTTATTGATCTGTGGGCCGCCGCCGTGAACAATCACCGGATTGACCCCGATATATTTCAACAGAATGATGTCATTGGCAAAATCCCTTTTCAGGTCTTCATCCACCATGGCATGACCGCCATATTTGATCACAAGGGTTTTGCCGGAAAAATTTCTGATATATGGCAAGGCTTCAATTAATATGTCCGCCACTGTATTCTTCATAGGATATACCTCGTCAGATCTTCATTTCCCACAATGTTTGTCAGTTGCTTTTCAACAAATACTTTATCAATTACAATCTTTTTTTCTTCAATATCCGGTGCCATAAATAAAATATCTTCCAAAAGTTTTTCCATCAGGGTATGAAGCCGTCTTGCCCCGATATTTTCCGTTGAGGAGTTCACTTCAACGGCAAGGGAAGCTATCTTTTCAACAGCACCTTCGGTAAATTCAATTTCAACCCCTTCTGTTCTTAGCAAAGCTATATATTGCAACACAAGTGCATTTTTAGGTTCCGTTAAAATTCTTACAAATTCATCCGCACCCAAAGAACTGAGTTCAACCCTGATGGGAAACCGGCCCTGAAGCTCCGGTATCAGGTCGGAAGGTTTTGCAACATGGAATGCACCCGATGCAATAAAAAGGATGTGATCGGTTTTAACGATCCCGTATTTTGTGGGGACACTGCTGCCTTCCACAATGGGCAAAAGATCTCTTTGAACGCCTTCCTTAGACACTTCCGGCCCGTGGGTTTTATCTTTGCTGGCAATTTTATCGATCTCATCAATAAAAATGATCCCGGACTGTTCCACCAGAAAAATGGCCTCTGCTTTTACCTGCTCCATATCCACAAGGTGGGCTGCTTCTTCCTGGGCAACCAGTTTCAGGGCATCCTTGATTTTGACTTTACGGCGCTTTGTATTTTTGGGCATCAGGTTACCCAGCATATCCTTAATATTGATGCCCATTTCTTCAATGCCGGCATTAGAAAATATTTCAACCATGGGAGAGGATTTATCCGCAACTTCAAGATCAATCTCTCTTGAATCAAGCTTCCCGCCTAAAAGCATTTTTCTCAGCTTTTCACGGGTTGATGAAGAAGACTCCGACTCCCCTTCTCCGGTTGTAATGACATCAATATCATTGGATATGTTTGCACCGGTTTGGGAAGAAGGCGGCAGTAAAATATCCAGAATTCTTTCTTCGGCAATCCGGGTGGCTTTTTCTCTGACGTCTTCCTGCTGTTTTGCCTTTAATCGGGTTACGGTCAGTTCCACAAGGTCCCGGATCATGGATTCAACATCCCGGCCCACATACCCCACTTCGGTAAATTTGGAAGCCTCCACCTTATAAAAAGGAGAATCTGTAAGATTGGCAAGCCTTCTGGCAATTTCCGTTTTTCCCACACCTGTCGGCCCGATAAGAATTATATTTTTGGGTGCAATTTCATCCTGAAGGTCTTTGTCGACCTGCTGCCGTCGCCATCTATTTCTCAAAGCAATGGCAACGGATTTTTTTGCATTTTTCTGACCGATGATATATTTGTCCAGTTCTCTGACAATCTCTCCTGGTTTTAGATCTTTCATATGGATTCACTCTCTTTTTTGACCGGAGGGGTGTTCCCGTTGTTAAATTCTTCCACTGTAATGTGATGATTGGTGTAAATACAAAGGTCGGCAGCTATTTTCATTGCTTTTTCAACAATCGTTCTTGGGTCAAGGCTGGTATTTTCAATCAAAGCAACTGCAGCTGCCTGAGCCGCCGTACTGCCCGAACCAATGCTGATCACCCCGCTGTCCGGTTCAATCACATCCCCGTTACCGGACAAAAGATACATGATATCCTTGTCGGCCGCGATCATCATGGCTTCAAGCCGTCTTAAATACTTATCAGTCCGCCATTCCCTTGCAAGCTCGACACAGGCGCGGGTCAGGCTTCCATTGTACCTTTCAAGTTTTTCCTCAAGCTTTTCAGACAGCGTCAATGCATCGGCCGTAGCGCCTGCAAACCCGGTAATGATTGTACCGTTATAGATCCTTCTTACTTTTTTTGCCTTATGTTTGGTAACAATACTGCCTAAGGTGACCTGCCCGTCACCGGCAATAACAAGCGAATCCTTGTGTTTTACAGCAAGAATGGTCGTTCCGTGAAAAATTTCATTCGTCATGTTTTTAAACCTTATTGTTTTTATTTTCTGGGGTGTGCCTTGTCATAGACCTGCATGAGTCTGTCCATGCTCACATGGGTATACACCTGGGTTGTTGAAAGGCTTGCATGACCCAGAATTTCCTGGATTCCCCTTAAATCTGCGCCTGAGTCCAGCATATGGGTGGCAAAGGAATGTCTTAACGTGTGAGGGGAGACCGGTACATTTAACCTGCAATCTGTCACAATTTTATCCAGTATCCGGCGGATGGACCGTGAACCCAATCGTGAAAAATCCTTATTTACAAAAACCGGAATCGTATATTCTTTTAAAGCCATTCTGTACTCTCTGATCGCATTCAACGCCCTCTTTCCAACCGGCACAATCCGTTCTTTTGAACCTTTGCCAAGGACTTTAATCATTTGGTTTTCAAAGTCAATGTCATCCATATTCAGCCCTTCTATTTCCGAGACCCGCATACCGGTTGAATAAAAGGTTTCAAACATGGCCAGATTCCGTTTATCAAACCAGGTGTTGATTTTAATGGAATCTAAAAGACGGAAAAGATCATCAATGGTTAAAAACCTTGGAATGCTTTTTTCAAGCTTTGGAAACGGAATCATGTCGGCAGGATTCACCGTCATGAGGCCCGATCTCACAAGATAATTAAAAAAAGCTTTTAAAGAGGAAAGCTTTCTTGAAATGGTCCGTTTCGATTTCTTGGATTTGACAAGATAGGCAAGATAGTTTCTGACCGATATTTTATCAATTACGACCAATCGATCCAGAAATATTTTTTCTGCATCGGTTTCTTCAGGAATGTCTGCTTCAAAGGTAAACCCGATAAATTCTGCAATATCTATCCTGTAGGCCCGGCAGGTATGAGCGGAATATCCTTTTTCAGCATTAAGCGTATCAATAAATTCTTTAAGAACCATTTTTAAGCCCTGCATATTCCATCACAAGTTTCATGTCTTCCCATACCCGGCGTTTGTATTGTGGCTGCTCCAACAATAAGGACGGGTGAAAAGTCGGCATGACTTTGATGCCTTCAAACTCATAAAATTTGCCCTGTTGTTCTGCAAGTGAAAAATCAGGGCCTAACAAAATCCGGCTTGCCTTTTCTCCCAGGGTTATGATCACTTTTGGCAATACTTTTCTAATTTTCTCTTTTACAGCTATCGGTTCATCGCTGTTACAGATAAACACAGTGTCCGATGACAACCCCATGGCATTCAGAATCCGTGATAATAATTGCCCGGCCTCCCCTTTAAAAAAACTTGTTTGGCTGTCTATGATGAAAACAGAAGAACTTTCAGGACCTTCAAAACAAAAAGAAGATTTCGCAGAAAAAATTTTTTCCCAACTCTGGATTATGTTTTCCGATTCTTCGGAAATTTTGGGAAACGCAATTTTGGATTGTTTCCAAAAGGAAAGATAGTTTGAAAAAGATTGTATGACCCGAATAAAATCTGCCTTGATTGAACCGGGATCTACGGGAATATGGGAACTCATCCGAGTGCTATAACATTTTTTCAAGAATATGGTCGAGGAGAATATCAGCCACCTGTTCTTTTTTCGTCAGAGGAATATCAAATGATGAGCCGTCCTTGAATATGAGTTTCACCTTGTTGGTATCGGCTTTAAATCCGGAATCGGCAGCCCCGACCAGATTGGCGGCAATCATATCCAGATTTTTTTTCTTAATTTTTAAAACCGCATTTTTTTCAAGATCATCTGTTTCAGCAGCAAACCCCACAAGAAACTGATTTTTTGTTTTCTTTTCCCCGATGAGCTTTAAAATGTCCGGATTTTCAACCATATTCAGGGTCAGTTCCTGAGACCCGGCTTTTTTCTTTATCTTGCTGGATTTCGGATCAATGGGTTTATAATCCGCCACAGCAGCAACTTTTATGATAATATCGGCTTCATCCAAATGAGAAAGCATTTGCTTTGCCATCTCATCACAACTTTCAACATCAATTCGTGTCACCCCAACAGGGGTTTCAAGATGAACCGGGCCGGACACAAGAGTGACCTCAGCTCCTCTTTTTTCTGCTGCCCTGGCAACAGCGTATCCCATCTTGCCGGAAGAATGATTGCTCACATACCGGACCGGATCAATGGCCTCAACGGTCGGGCCAGCAGAAATCAAAACCCTTTTCCCTCTCAAATCTTTTTTGGTCAGCATGGCCTCAATCCGGTCAAAAATAAACCAGGGTTCGGGCAGTCTTCCGGCACCCGTGGTTTTGCAGGCAAGCACCCCGCTGTCCGGATCAAGAATATGCCACCCGTCTTTTTCAAGAATGTCGAGATTTCTTTGAACCCTGATATTCTGGTACATATCCGTATTCATGGACGGACAAACCATGACCGGACAGGTAACGGCCAAAAGGGTCGTGGTCAAGGCATTATCGGCTATACCATTGGCAAGCTTTGCGATGGTATTGGCCGTAGCCGGTGCAATAATGGCGGCATCTGCTTTTTTGGCCAGATCTATGTGTTTTACGGAAGCAGCGGTATCAAAATATAGATCAGACAGAACCGGGTTTTCAGACAACACTTCAAAAGTCGTCCGGCCCACAAATTTTTGTGCACTTTCCGTCATGATAACGGTGACGTTTGCTCCGTCCTTTTTTAAAAGCCTTAACAGCTCAACAGCCTTGTAGGCGGCAATGCCCCCTGTCACTCCAAGGAGAAGATTTGTTTTTTCAACTTTCATTGTTTACTATGAAATCTTTAATGTTAGTAATGCTTTCTTCTAAAACGATTACCTATAAATGTCAAATTAGATGTCTTCGATTTGATAAGAAACAAAAGAGTTACTTTTCCCGGCTGAAAAATTTAAATATTTTTTCCGCCGGGAAATTTTTAATGGTGGTAAAAAAAAATCATTTAGGAGTTACTTTCATTTTTATATCTAATTTAATTGTTTTGATAGAAGCACAATTTTCTTTTGATATGCACTGATAAATTATTAAGGCATCAGATGGTAATGGTATCTCTGAGATTTGAATCAGTCGGCCGGTAGCATCTGATATCTTCACTTCTTCACCTAATGTAAACATTCTGCAAGATGTTTTAACCAAGGGGCCTTCAATGCTTTGTATAGTACATCTTTCTTCACGAATGGAGCCGACGATGTCGGCTGCTGAGGATGACAGAACAAATCCTACAGTTAGAATTATAAAACAAAAAAAACCAATGGAATGGTTCGTTATTAAAGCTTTATTTTTATTAATCATTATTTTTTTCCTTCCATGTTTCAAGCCTGCTGCGAATACTCAAAGCAGGATCAATTCCCAATGACTCTATCAACCCGGTGCTGGTCTGAACAAATCCTGTCGCCTGATTCCCAGCCTGTCGACCGACATGGATACCTGGTGAAGAAGCCAATCCCTCTCCTAAATAAATTCTATCCACCACTTTTTGATAAGATTTGCCTCCGATTGTCATAGTCATCATCCCAGACGATCCTAAAAATAATTGCTTTGGATATGCAGTTCCGGTTTCGAAATACAATCCATATAAATAACTGTCCCCCCCATAGCTACAGATATCCTGGTTTGGAAGAAAAGTTGACACAAACAAAGACCCACCTATTATTGCCGGCTTTTCAACGGCACGTTCTCCAGGAAGAGTTTGCTTTCTTTCCCAGCCGTCATAATTCCACATTGAACTAATGAGATAATCAAATTTATGGCTTGATATGGTTGATCCTCCATTTTCCGACATTTCTCCTGATTTAAAAATAAGATAATTATCAGTGTTCAGGATATTTGAACTTGTAACTGTAATTATTTTATTTAAAGCTGTATTGTGATAATAATCAGTTGCTGAATTAAAAGGGTTGGACAAATATCTCCGGTTAAAAAACGGATCTTTGATTCCATATATATATTGCTGACTCGTATCCAGTTCATCTACTTCAGAATTATATCGGCCGGTTCCAAAAAAGACCCAAACATTATCTGAACCATCAAGACTTAATACCGGTGCCGAGGTAATTGGAGCAGGGGATGCAAAAAGCTTGGATAATACCCATGGATTTGTTGTATTATTCGGATCACTCATATAATATCCGTAATCCAGATCACCATAATTTTTAATAACATCGATACCAGCCGGAATAGGAACGTTCAATATAAATGGAACCCGTATTTTATAAATCATTCCGTCCCAGTTTGGATTTACGACTGTGCCGCTGTTATAGGTTTCAGGTATATATATGGCGTCTACATTATAATTCATGCCTTTATCAAATGATACAGGATTTGCCATAAATGCTCTTGTTTCATCCGTTTCAAAAAGCCAATCATTACTTCCTGTTTGAAGTGGCAACCCGGTTGTTGCGTCAGTTGATCCACTTTTTTGATGAGGAAGTCCTGTGGCAAGGTCAACAATAAAAACATGTCCTTTTGAAGCGCTTATCCCTTCATAAGTCTGAGGACCTGAGCCGAAAACACCAAACCATCGATCACCAACCTTAACAACGGCAGGATAGGACGTCGTCAAGCCAAGATCTGTTGTATTGTCTGCCGTTGTGGGAGGGCTTGCAGGAATGCTGTAAGATCTCTCCCACATTAGCCTAGGATTTCGGGGATCAGTCACATCCAAACAGATATAGGAAGGATAAAAATGCCGGATCGTGTCTGCAGTTGCAGCATTATAGTCAAAATCGTCTTTGGCCCAAATATGTTTTCCACCATAATTTAAGCCCACCAGAAGGAATGTTCCCCAATTCTTATCAGTGTCCGTATCAACATAATGGGTATCATCCGGCAAAATTTTGGCTTCAAAAACTTTCATTCTCATATCACAATAATAGACATGTGTATAATTTTCTCCAGGAAGCCATTTCAAATGTGGTAAAAGAGTTTGAGGGATAAAGGCCCATATTTCATCTCCGATGTCTTCCGTTGTTCCAAGCGGCTTACTATAAGATTGCGTTGCACTGTTATAGTTCCATGATGTAAATGCATGAATCATTCCATCATTGGCACCGGCATAAACTACCGATTCCCTATTTTTAAAGGTGTTGTAATACTTAAAGTAAGATTCATCTTCATATAAGAGATCATAGTTCTCAAAAGGTGCGGCTACAATCATGGGTGTTGAGTGTACAATATCACCTAGTTTCCAGTCTACAAGTGAATTTATTGGATCGGCCGGATTTGTGGGGATGCTTCGATCCCGAATCAATGCATTTCCAACAAATCCTGAATTCTTCCCTCGGATAAAATTAACAATATTATCAAATCTGTTTGCATGGGTTGCCCCTAAATAACTCCAGTCTGCATCACTTTTAACTCCAAGAAAAGGTTTAATATCGGTATTGGTTGTCTTAAATTCAATAAGTTCACCAACATTATCAAACGGATTGTCGCCATAAGTAATTTGTTTATCCTGGTTTTTATCCAGATAGGTAAAAATTTTTCTGCTATCAGGAGTTCTGGTTCCTAGTTTTGAACCGGCTTCCCATAAAGGCGTGAACGCACCAAGATCTGATAAAGAAATAGTTTCATTAGGCGTTGCAGTACTTAGATCTGGATAAGGCACTAAATCAGAAACAAGATATTTTTCAATTTTTGTTTCTCCACTCACATTAATAAATTTAACGATTTTATCATGAGTGACATCCAGGGCTTTATCACCTGTAGTAGCGACTCCGGCAGGCGTATCTTCCCGCATATTTCCGTAAGGATCAATCCATAACGCCTGCAAAGACCCCACCCATTTAATATCCTCAAGACTAGAATTTGATGGGACATTGGGTCTGAAATAGGCTTGTATGATATTTCCTTCTCCATTTGTAGCAGACGAAATAATAGATACTGAAGTTCCGGATGCCGCCCTTCTTAAAATATCGGTAATTGCATTGCCAAGTGCTTTTTCCATCTGATAGCCATCGGAAGCTTCAAAATATGTGTCCGGTATGGCATCTCCGTTCTTATCCCATTCAAGCCGGTTTGCCGGAGGGTCTGTATAATTGCCGTCCGGTCTGTTATCTCCATCACGGTCTTGAAAACCTCCGTTTCTAGCGGCATCCTTTAAAAGAGATCTCGCATTATCATCATCTCCCATGGCATAAACCGTATAAAGAATCAGGTTCTGGTCTCCTTCTAAATCTGTTTTTCCAACCGTTGCACTTCTTAAATCCGTTGTTCTTGCATATAGAGCAATATCATCTAAAAAATCAGTACCGCCATCCCCATAATTGCATGCATCATCTTCTCCACAAGTCGTATTATCTTTGCCGTCACCATCAAAGTCCTTTAAATATAAAGGAATTTTCGTATCTTTGGTTGATGCTCCATCCGTCAGTAGAATTACAAAAGATTTGGCACAGGCCACATATTCAGTTCCATTATAGTAGGGGTCATCACCTATGTTAGCGTGGGGAACAACATTGTTCGGATAATCAAGTCCAGCTTGAACACTTTCCTGCTTAAAATATTGAGTCGCAACATAATAGGTTTCGGCAAGGGGAGTCCAAGTATCTGCGCCGGTATTCTGAAGATCGGTTACCAGTGAAACCATATTGGTGCCAATGGTATGAGACACTTTCCCACCGCTGTTACCATTCCCGGTACCACTATTAAACCACATGTTACCCCACCTGGCCTTATCTCCATATCTCTGCAAAACCCCGCCAAGATTATCTCCAGTGTCATAATTTACAAAATCTTCCGGTTCATATGCCACTTGTTTTTGAATTTTAAGCTCGTATCTCGCCGTATAGCTGCTGGACGGATTACTGTTTGTGGACACGTAAATATATCCACCATTTATTTCATAATAATAATTTCCGTCATAGGGTGTAACTGCAGTTGAGTTTGTAGTATCAAACCGTCGTATAAATGTTCGACTGGTCTGATCCGGGGTTTCACACCAGTTTACTTGGTTGCCACCACCGGTTCTAGCGGTTGCAAGCCCTCCCATGAGTACTTTTCTTAACACATCAATTCTTCTCATGGCACACCAATTCATCCAGTTTCCATCCCAGAGCCCTTCAGAAACGATGTTGGCATCGGTGAGGGTTTTCGTTGTGGGCGTTGGATTATTAATGGTGCTTAAATCTGAAATGACTGTCCATTGATTGGTTGTAAAATTATAAGAAACTTTTTTATACTTGTGGTTAAATTTACTGCTGCTGTATGTATAAAAATAATCAGGATTAAAGTATCCATAATATCTCGCAGCATCGGTCTGCGCCACTTTAATGTATAATTTTGGTGCCTTGCTGGTACTTCCTTCATAGCTATAAGCCATTCTTCCCGTAGTTGGGTTACCTGATGGGTTGCTTAAGACAAATCCTATGGCATTGCCTCTTTTCCATCCGGGCCTATTTACTATTTCCTGGACAATTGAACTCAGATCAGGCGAGTCATGAGTCACTTCAGCTGCATTCCACGCCGGTATGGTCCAGGTGGTGCTCGCAGTGGTTTTTGTCCTGTTTGAAATATCATTAACAGTTGTTGTAAATGTGGAAGCATTATCACTATCGATCCCATGAATGGAAATATCAATATCTGCCTCAGTGATGGCCGGATTATAATCTGCGTATGAGGTAAATGTAATATAGGCTTCTTGAATTACTGCCGCCGGATCGATTTCTATATTTTGGAACCTCAATCCAATCTTCATGGACTCGTAACCAGCGTTGCTGTCTCTACCGATATCAAGGTCTGCACTGCCGCTGTAATAGTTATAACCATCACTGTCTTTTTGCTCCGAGTCATCAGATGATTTGGAAACAACAATTATATCGGTATTATAAGGTGTCCCATTATATGAATTACTTGCTATCCCATCATCTCCAGGGTAGGCACCATAAGCATTGAAATTCATACTGCCCGAATTATCTAGAATAATCATGATGTTAGGTTTAACAGCATCAGTTAAAAATAGAGGGTATGAAGTATAATCTGCCATCACTGGTTCTGGTGTTGCGGCGCTGAATAAGGGTGTTGAAAAAAATAAAAAACAAACCAAGGATATTAAAACTGTCAATGCAATCTTTTTCATACTATAGTCCTCCTGCTGTTCCAATGACCTTTAAGTATCTGGCCTCAATAATCGTTTCAGCGTTTTTTTCGCCCCTACCGGTAGAATCTAACCTGAACCGGATGCCTTTTAAGCTCGCTGCGTGACCTTCGGCTCCAGTGCCAAATTCTGCCCCTCCTCCAACTAAAGAAAAACTGCCCAATCGTTCAATATCAATACCGGTATTATGTAATCCATCATTTTGAAAAATTATATCTGCCGCGCTATCATGAGGATCATCATTATCAAACCCTGAAAGTTTTCTGAAAAGAGTATAATCTCCTGCTTGTTCATCATTGTTACCGACGCTAGGGAAAGTAAAGGGGGGAGAAAGTGAAATCGGAGTTTGTTTTTCATTAATAGACTGGGAGATGACCTTAGGGGTAGCGAAAATGCCGGCGTCCGAATTAAAAAATGATATTTTTTTAACTGTATCATTAGCTGAAATCAACAATTCCGTAATAGAAAAATTACTTGAAGCAATCCCGATAATCGTTAATGCAGCAAGGATAATTAGCGCAATAACTATGGCAGAGCCGTTTTCATTTTCCAGGATGAAAAAATACCTTCTCAATCTCATTTTATTTATATTAATCAAAAAGACACCCTCCTTTACATGGATACCTTAATGCAGTTAAAAGCTATCTCTTTTCTGGCAAAACCTGAAGAACGCCATTGGACAATCAATCTGATTCTTTTTGAATTGGCAACTGGCTCATCCACAGCAATATTCCAAAAAACATTATATACAGTATCAATAACGACGCTCTGATCCGACAAATTTGTTTCATCCAACCCGAAATCGCCCCCATTATCATCTGTTCCGTCATCGTCTGCATCCTGATTGGTGCCATCTCCATTTACATCTTGAAGCAAGGCGTTGTTATAATCGAGAGACATCAACATTTCCAACTGTTGCTGACCTATTGTGGTTGCTTCCGTCCATCCTCTTGAAGAGGTATTGCCGGATGTTGCTGAAAGCTGCATTTGGACAACTCCCAGTATCCCGATGGAGAATATGGCCATAGCGATCATGATTTCCAAAATAGTAAAACCATATGTATTTTTGATATCAAATTTATTTGGA
This sequence comes from uncultured Desulfobacula sp., assembly GCA_964635025.1. Classification (GTDB taxonomy): domain Bacteria; phylum Desulfobacterota; class Desulfobacteria; order Desulfobacterales; family Desulfobacteraceae; genus Desulfobacula. The sequence goes on from CAZWMY010000076.1 coordinate 17,745, forward strand.
AACATTTTTCAAATTCCTAAATTTCTTAAAAATACAGTGTTTGTCAGAGTTCGTGTGTTATTTAACGGTGCTCGGGCAAGCTCAGTGATATCGGTTCTTGCCGTCACTGTTATCCGAATGGATCTTATATCGCTTGTGACCGCAGTCACGGCACCATTTATATCAAAATAAACAAAAGATAGATTTTGAATATTTTCAGCAACAGGATTGGCTCCTCCACCGTTGTAAGCGACAGTGATATCATTATCACCATCACCATCTGAATCCTGAAGTGTGTATGTAATTGTTTCAAGTTCACCGTCTTCGTCTATTACACCATTACCATCATTATCATCTCCGTCATCACTAGCTATTCTGTTGAATGTCATTGTATTCACACCAGCGTTGGTAATCCCTGTATCATATTTTCTGTATTCCGGGTTATAGCCTGCACTTCTGATCTCGGCGGACATTAAATATACAGTAGCCCTGGCACTTTGCTGGACTTCAACGGCCTGCTGCTGGGTAATACTTTGGTCCTGCTGATCAATTTTTGAATTAACCATCAAAGTGACAATGATTCCAAACATAGCCATGGCAATAAGCAATTCAATTAACGTAAACCCTTTCGTTGATTTAAGCATGATGTTCATCTCCAAGCTCCTCCAGACCATCGAAAAATTTTTACAAGGCCAGTAGTCAGTGTTCCTACGGCATAGCTTGCATCACCATAGAAAAGATAAACATATCCTGCAGAACAGGTCCCTTGCGGGTTAAAGGTTAGAACATCAGAATTATAACTCACAAAATCGGCTGGGAAAGGCCCTCCGCCCACAGTCGCATTCGTTGTGGCAACCCCGTTGCCGTAGTTAACGCCGGCGGTATAACCGCTAAAGGCAACGGTTTTGATGGTAGTATTATCGGCAATAGTAGACCAGACATTATCAGCTCCCGGATCAGAACATATCGAATATGAGTTTGCAGCCGTATTAAATATAACTGCATGATCTACATTGGTTTTTATAGCAGACATCCTCGCCCACTGCATATCTCCCATCAATTCTCTTGCGGCTTTTTTTGATTTGTTTTCGGGATTGATTAATGCAGGCAGGGTGATGGCTCCCATTATTCCCAGGATCGCGACAACAACCATCAACTCAATTAAGGTAAATCCGTAATTCTTTTTTATATACGGATTTGTTTTTATTTCCTTTTTTGATTTCATAAATTCTCTCATGGCAGATGTAATATGCAAGAATGATGCAATATGAAAATAATTATAATTGAATTTTTTCAAAACACAAGCACATCAATATCTTTGATCACGCATAGCAGAAAAAAATCTGTTATCGTCTTAAATAAATTAAAAGGCAGTGACAGAAACTGTCAAATATAAACAGAAATAGTGAAATATCACCTATGTAACTATATCGGGTAAGCCCCCGGCTTTGCCGGGGAGACTCCTGGAGTTTGACATTTACGGGAATAAACGAAAGTCTCCATAATGTGAGCTGCTCAAAGATCACATTATGGAGACTTTCGATGAACAACTTTAGTAAATTAAACCATACAACATGGGATTGCAAGTATCATCTAATTTGGATTCCGAAATATCGGAAGAAGCTGATATACGGCAATCTTAGGAAATGTCTTGGTGTGATATTGAGGGAACTGGCGGTGCAAAAGGAATCAAATATAATAGAAGGGCATCTGATGGGAGATCATGTCCATGTGTTGATATCAATCCCGCCAAAATATTCAGTATCTCAGGTTGTCGGCTATATCAAAGGAAAAAGTGCGATACATATTGCCAGGACATATGAAGGTCGACGGCAGAACTTTATAGGCCAAAGTTTTTGGGCTCGGGGTTATTTTGTGTCGACAGTTGGCCGAGATGAAGAAACAGTGAAGAAATACATCAAGAAACAAGAAGAGGCTGATCGGAAA
>CAZWMY010000077.1:0-19665 GCA_964635025.1 uncultured Desulfobacula sp.
CTCTACCGCAATTCTGTAGGCCTGCTTGATCTGACCCAAAATCTGAGGCTCCCCGACTACCATTGAGTCAAGGCTTGATGCGACCCTGAACAGATGCCGTATTGCATCATCCCCTTCATAAATATACAAGGCACTTTTAAACTCTGAAATATCAATTTTTTTAAAATGGGAAATAAATTCTATGATTTTTCCGGTCCGGCCATTTTCGGTCTGATTATGGGGTTCCGGGATAAAGAGGACTTCTGTCCGGTTGCAGGTGGAAAATACAAGGCATTCACTGATGTCCTGATCCTTTTTTAAAAACTCAAGCGCAAGAAGGGTTTCCTCACTGGTAAAGGATAATTTTTCCCTGAGTTCCACAGGAGCGGTTTTATGGTTTAATCCGATTAATATGATATCCGGCATTGTTCTTTCTTTATTTTGTAAAAGTGTTGTGATGCCCGCCAACAAGGAGATTCACACCGATAAAGGTAAATATGATGATAAAAAAACCGATAATGGTCATGATGGCGGATTTGCGGCCCCGCCATCCGGAATAAAACCTTAGATGCAAAAGAGCGGCATAGATGAGCCAGGTGCCAACCGAAGCCACTTCCTTTGGGTCCCAGCTCCAGAACCGGCCCCAGATGACCTTGGCATAGATAAACCCGGTCACAAGCCCGATGGTCAGAAGCCCGAATCCTGTGGTCAGACAGGTATAACCGACATCATCCAGAAAATCTAGGGAAGGCAGGCGTCTGAAAAAAAAGCCCGGAGCTTTGGTCTTGATTCCTTTTTCCTGCAAAAGATATAAAATTCCGGTTCCGCAGGCCAGGGCCAGGGAAGCCTCGCCAAGAAAAATCAAAAGAATATGGGAATAAAACCAGAACCCTTTAAAAAACTCGTTTTTCACCACAGGGGCTTCCGGGATTATAAGAGAAATCCCCATGATGACGGTCAGAAGAGCTGAAGCAAATACCCCGAGTATTTTCAGATCGGATTTATACTGAACAAACAAAAACATGCAGCCCAGGGCAAAGGCTGAAACAGACAAGCTCTGGGACAGGTTCAGGATGGGCACCAGACGGTTGGCAACGGTATACACGGCCATGCTGATAAAATGAACCAGAACACCCGATGCCATCAGGCACAGAGCCGCCTTCTGATATGCTTTTCTCTGGGTGAATAAAAACCCTGAATACCCTGCCAGGCTCAGAAAATAGAGTACAGAGGCTATCTGCAACAATAGATCGGCAGTCTGGTCATTCATTCATCCCCCTTTTTTCGGAAACAAGTTCCTGATACATATATCCTTTTCCAAAGATTTCATTCAGGATTACATTGATATTCATTTCATCCCCGGTCCTGACAAGCTCCAGGATGCCACTGTCAATAAGACTTGAAAATGCCTGCCGGTGATCATCAGGTGCATGACCGGCCGAAAGAAGTTTTTTCCTGATATTTCCCATCAAATCCAAAACCTTTGAATAGGCCGGGTCAAAAAGCCTTTCCAGGTCCTGACGGATTTTCTTTGCCATGGCCGGGCTCGACCCTGAAGTGGACACCGCCACGGTAAGATCCCCCCTGTTCACAATGGAAGGAACCAGAAAATCGGTTTTATCCGGTGCATCTGCCACATTGCAGAGAATATTGAATTTGCCCGCATCCTTTTTGATTTCCTGATTGAGATCAGCATTGTTGGTAGCGGCAAACACAAGAAACATCCCTTTGACATCCTTTTTTTCATATTTTTTTTCCACAAAAACAATGGATGTCCCGGAAAAACCCTCCGTCCCCTGCAAAAACCGGTCGCTGATCACCTTAACACAAGCCCCGCATTTTTCAAGGGCCAGGGCCTTTCTGATGCCCACCGGCCCCCCGCCGACAATGAGGCAGTCCTTGTCTTTCACATCCAGAAAAATGGGGTAGTGTCTCATGGTCTTCCTTTATTTAAACCCTTGTCTGTACAAGTGGATTAATATATATTGCCCTAGGATTTTTTTCAATAACAAACCCGTTTATTTAGGACAAGCCGCATGATCATTGATGCCCATACCCATATCTTCCCGGAAAAAATCAAACAGGACCGCTCCCCCTATTTTGACAACGAACCTGAATTCAGGCTCCTTTATGATTCACCCAAAGCCAAGATCTGCCTTACCGATGAGCTGATCCTCTCCATGGATGCCCATAAGGTGGACATATCCGTTGTCTGCGGATTCCCCTGGAGAAACCCGGATCTGATCCGGCTGAACAATGATGTGGTCATTGAAGCGGTTCAGACCTATTCCGGCAGAATCAAGGGCCTTGCCTGCTTTGATGCGGCATGGAAAGGCGCAGCCGATGAAACAAAGCGATGCATTGATGCCGGGCTCAGCGGTACAGGAGAGCTTGCCTTTTATCTTTCCGGCATCGACAAAGAGGCCTTGTCCTTTCTTGATCCTATCATGGCGGTGCTAAGGGAAAACCACAACCTGCCCTGCATGATCCACACCAATGAGCCCGTGGGCCACCCCTACCCCGGCAAAACCCCTGTCACTCTGGAACAGATCTACACCCTGGCCGAAACCTTTCCGGACAACAAAATCATCCTGGCCCACTGGGGTGGCGGCATCCTGTTTTACAATATCATGAAAAAACATACCAAAGAGACCCTGAAAAACATCTGGTATGACACGGCTGCCTCACCTTTTTTGTTTGGCCCACAGATTTATGACATGGCTGCCACCGCCGGCGTGATTGAAAAAGTGCTGTTCGGCACCGATTTCCCGCTACTTTCACCGGACCGGTATTATAAGGATCTGGACAATTCCCATATCGCAGTCCATCAAAAGAAGATGGTGTTGGGCGGAAATGCGGCTCTGCTGTTTGGATGACAAGTTGAAATGTCTTTACAGACATTTTAAATGTTGATACGGAATTGTATGTCGGTTTTTGTGAATAATCTGATATACCCCATATTTAATGTTGGGAAGCAAAAGGAGCACAGATGATTTCTGCCGCGCAAACACCACAACCGCCTTACTTCGCCGTCATCTTTGCATCCGTCCGCACCGACGGTGACAACGACTACGGTGAAACGGCAAAACAAATGTTGGCGCTTGCCTCCGAACAACCAGGCTTTCTTGGCTTCGAGAGTGCGAGGCAAGAAATCGGAATCTCCGTTTCATATTGGGCGAGCCAGGAAGCAATAACGGCCTGGAAGGTAAACATCATTCATCGCCAAGCTCAGAGCCGAGCAAAGGACTGGTATCAGGAATTTCGTGTCCGGGTCTGCCGTGTCGAGCGCGAGTATGGTTTCTGACTTACTGCCCAACCCGGCAGTCGAGCGGACCTGCGCGAAAAGCCGCACATCTGCTTCGATCTCCTGTCAATACGAAACGACTTCTAACCCCACTTGATCGGATCCGGCAAAAATCAGGCAAAGCCCTGACCATTGATGATCTGATTTCCACCATAGAAAAATCCCCTATTTTCTGATATTCCTTCTTATCGCTTTCCAGGTCCATTCAAGCTGGCCTGAGGATGGTTTTCCGCCAGTCAGGAGGCGGGCGGCAAAGCACAGGAAGAGGACCCCGATGAGGTTTGCCACGGCATAATAGTGCAGAGCCAGGGTGGTGACAAAAAAGCTGACCCAGATACTCCAAGCAGTTCCCAGGATTCCGCCGATAAGGACGGCACTGCTGGTGGCGGTGCGGCTGAACATGGCCAGGATGAAAATGGCCAGGAGGGGCGATCCCAATCCGTTGATGATTTTGTTGGCGATCTCGAAAATGGTGCCGAGCTGTCCCACGCTCATGGCGGTAAGAGTTGCGATGCTGCCGAAGAAGATGGTGAGGCTGGTATTGAGGCCCGGGCCTGACAGGAATCCGGCTATGACGCCGGAAGGTTCGGCATCGGGCCTGGTCAGTCGCTGCCATGGCCGGTAAAAATCAATGACAAAGGCGGCGCAGCAGGAGTTGATGCAGGAATCCATGCTGGACATGGTGGCAGCCATGAGGCCTGCCACAAGAAGCCCGACGGCTCCTGGCGGAAGCGACCGGAAAAAATGCGTCAGATACGGCATGGGCGAATTGCCGAAACGGCCCATGATCCCGCTTTGAACCGCATGGGCGTGCATGGCAAATCCCAGCAGGGCAAGAGACAAAAGAGCACAGATGGCTGCCATATAGCTGAGATGAAAACCGGTCCGGGCGGTTTTAAGACTTTTGGCCGTAAAATAACGCTGCACCACCATCTGGTCTGCGCCGTAACGGGCCATGAAGGCGACAAAGGTGCCGATCCAGGAGCTCCAGATCGTGATCCTGATCCTGGGATCAAAGGAAAACAAGGCCGGGTCAAAGGGATAAAAGGGTTTTAAAAGACCGTCTTTTGCACTGAGGCTTAGAATGCCAAAAAAGCCTTCCGGGTTCTGTATACCGGCAAGAATGAGGATGCCCAAAAGCCCGCCGATCAAAAACACAAACTGGGCCACATCCGTCCACATGACGGCCTTGATGCCGCCGCCGGCGGAATAAAAGGTGACTACGGCACCAGTGATGAAGATCAAAAGATAAAGATTGAAACCGGTAAGGGTTGAGAGAACCTTTGAGGGCACATAAAGGGCAGTAGCCATCCAAAAGGTGCGCCACAGGATGAACAAGCCGCTGGCGAGAGACCGGACCCGGCGGTCAAAGCGTTTTTCAAGATATTCATAGGCGCTTGAGACCCCCAGGTGTTGATAGAGCGGCATGATGATCCGGATCACGGGAAAGGCCACAAACACAAAAACCGGCAGACTTAAGGCCACATACAAGCCATTGCTGAACACTTCTCCGGAAAAGGCCGTATAATTGATCCCGCTAAAGGCCGTCACCATGATGGAAAGCCCTACAGGCACCCAGTGCATGGAACGGCCTGCAAGAAAAAATTCAGTGTCGTCTGCGCTCTGGTTCGGTCCCTTATTTTTGGCCTGCCTGCGAAAAGAGATAATGATGCCGATCAAAAGGATGACCACAAAATAACCTGCCACGATCAGGATATCGAGCGTCTGCATAAGAACCTTACCGCCCCATCATCCGGGTGATGTATCAGCCGTTTTTGAGGGGGTGGCCGCAGGAAGAATGACCGTGAATGTGGAGCCCTTTCCTTCACAGCTGTCAAAACTGATCCGACCCTGGTGGGAATCCACGATTTCTTTTACAATGGCAAGCCCGAGACCTGTCCCCAATTCTTCTTTTTTCCTGGCATTGGAAGCCCTGAAAAATTCAGTAAAGAGATTTTGCACATCCGCTTCCGGAATCCCGATACCCGTATCCTGAACCGCAATTGCGATCATACTGGTATCAATCGGTCTGAAATCCACATGAACGCTTCCCTTGGCCGGTGTATATTTGATGGCATTGGACACCAGGTTTTCCAGCATTTGTTCGATCATATCCGAAACACCGAGGATCGGGGCAAGACCTGTGGCAGTGGTCACTGTAAAGGCAATGCCCCGTTCGGCAGCCTCATCCTGAAAGGTCCGGGTCAGGCGGCCGGCCAGCCAGCATACATCCAGCTCTGTTTTTTCCAGTTTCTGCTGAAGGGTCCGGCGGGTGGAAAGGGTTAAGAGTTGATTGATCATATCCAGCATGGTATGGATACGGCGGTCCACCCGCCGGACATATTCGGCCTGGTCCGGATTAAGGGGGCCCAGGTGCTGTTCGCGCAGGATTTCAATCATACTGATGACCGCAGCCAGGGGGGCCCTCAGATTATGGGCCACCCGCAGCATAAAGCGTGACCGCTCGGCCGACATCTTTTCAATGGCTTCATAGACCCTTGAATTATCAATGGCAATAGCCACAAGACCGGCAGCCATCTTGAAAAATTCCACATCCATTTCTGAATAACGGTCCTGTTTCCGGCAATAGGCACCCAGAACGCCGATGACGCGCTCCTCTACGGTCAGAGGCACCAAGAGGACCGATTGAATCTGATCGGCAGCCAGATCTTCACTGAATTGAAACCAGCTCTGGTTGGATGGTTTCCCTGTAACAAAGGGTTCTCCTTCCACCACCCGCCGGTTCAGCGGGCTCTTGGCCAGTTCAACCACCCGGCTGGTAATAAATTCCTGCGGCAGACCAAAACTGCCCACATAGTTGAGACAAGTGCCGTCCTCGCTCAGCAATTTGACGGAAACCGCTTTGACACCCATGACCCGTGCCAGCTCCTCCGTAACGATGTCCAGGACCCGGTCAAGATTCCGGATGGAACCAATGGTCTGAATCAGGGAAAACAGGGCATCAAACCGGTCTTTATCGGTTGAGCCGTTTCCTATCGCCGATACGGTTTCCGTCATGGGTTATTACCCCTTGCCGCTTAAAATTCCATCAATTTTTTTTAACAGTTTGCCTGAATCAATGGGTTTTTCAAACATCCATTTTGCCGGCCATGCCTCGCCCAGGATGTGTTGGAACTCATCCGGACCCTCTTCCCTGACCTTATCCAAAAAAGCGGTCAAAAGAATGACCGGCAGGTTTTCAAGACCTGCCGTCTGCTTGACGGCATAGGCCAGATCAAAACCTTCGGTATCGGTGGACATCATCACATCCAGGATCATCAGGTCCGGTTTATGGGCATTAAGCTCCTTTAAAGCTTCGGTTCCGTTTTCAGCCTGGCGGACCTTGTATCCGTTTTTTTCCAGGATAAGCTTAAGGCTGTCGCGGATATCCCTGTCATCATCCACCACCAGAATTTCATATTGATGCGTCATGGTTTTCTCCTTTCCGATCCCGCGGGGCTACACGCCTCGCGCTGTATAATGGGTATGCAGCAGATGATGGGATTTTTCACCCAACGGTTCTTTCAGAAAGTCGGCATAGAGTTTCTGAACCGCCTGATTCTCATGGGACTGCCTGAGCTTCTGAACCTTGCCGTCATCCTGATACAGGGCTCCGGCCCGAAGTTTTCTTTTTTCATCATCCGTCGGCAAGGGTTGACCCCCACCGCCCACACACCCTCCGGGGCAAGACATGATTTCGATAAAATGATAATCCGCTTTTCCGGCTGCCAATTGATCCATGATCCTGCGGGCATTTCCAAGCCCGTGGGCCACGGCAGCCTTGACATCACCCAGGTGCCCGATCTTAAGGGTTGCTTCCTTGATGCCCTCAAGCCCCCGTACCGCCTGTATATCCAAATTGGGCAGGGAAGCCCCGGTCACCACGGCATAAACTGTCCGAAGTGCTGCTTCCATGACCCCGCCCGTGGCTCCGAATATGGTTCCAGCACCGGTGTACTCACCCATGGGTGCATCATATTCGCCTTCGGGCAGGGATGCAAGATCAATTCCGGCTTCCCTGAGCATCCGGCCGAGCTCCCGTGTGGTCAGGACCGCATCCACATCCCGGAAGCCGGATGAATCCATTTCCGGCCGGGCCGCCTCAAATTTTTTGGCGGTGCAGGGCATGATGGAGACCACAAAAATTTTGGCCGGATCAATGCCCTCCTTTTCTGCATAATAAGTTTTGGCCAGGGCTCCGAACATCTGCTGGGGCGATTTGCAGGTGGACAGGTGGGGCAAAAGATCAGGATAGAAATGCTCAATAAATTTAATCCATCCCGGACTGCAGGAGGTGATCATGGGCAGAGCCCCGCCGGTCTTGACCCGGTGAAGGAGTTCGTTGCCTTCTTCGATAATGGTCAGGTCCGCCGCAAAATTGGTGTCAAACACCCGGTCAAACCCAAGCCGGCGCAAAGCCGTGATCATCCGGCCGGTGACCAGAGTCCCCGGCGGCAACCCGAATTCTTCACCCAACTGAGCCCGGATGGCCGGGGCCTCCTGGACCACCACGTGAAGGGAGGGGTCTTCGAGAGCTGCCCATACCTCGCGGGTATGATCTTTTTCCACAATGGCACCTGTGGGGCAGACCACGGTGCACTGACCGCAATAGGTACAGGCCGATTCGCTCAGGTTATGACCCATGGCCGGTACGACCCGGGAGTTAAACCCCCTGCCTTCCGGGGTGAGCAGGTGAACGCCCTGGGTTTCTGCGCAGGCAGTGACGCATCTTAGGCAATGAATACATTTGGATTCATCCCGCACCAGGGCGCCGGACGAATCGTCCGGGATATTATCACTAAAATCCGTTCGCGGGATCTCAATGTGACGGACACCCACCCGTTCAGCCACTTGTTGGAGCTCACAACTTCCGTGTTTCTGACAGATATTGCACCCATCCGGGTGGTCGGACAGCATAAATTCGACCACCCGCTGCCGGGCTTCACGCACCCGGCGGGTATTGGTTTTGATTTTCATGCCCTTGGCCACCGGATAGACACAGGAGGCGACCAGGGTTCTTGCCCGGTCCATTTCCACCACGCAGACCCGGCAGGCCCCGGGGGAATGATGGATTTCAGGCAGGGTACACAGGGAGGGAATCTGAATGCCGACACTCCGGGCAGCTTCCAGGATCGTGGTCCCCTCCGGAACCTTTACCGCCATATTGTCAATGGTTAATTCCACCATGAGGATTCTCCTTTGCTCTAGGGTTAATGCTTCAGGCCTCGATCTTCACATCACAGCGGACGCACCGCCGGGATTCAGCGAGGGCTGTTTCAAGATCATATCCCAGTTCCACTTCGGAAAAATCGCGCCGCCGGATGTCCGGGGCCAGTTCAGGAATCCGGGCCTGGGCCTGTTCAATGGTCTGTTCATCCACCTCAAAGGGAATCTCGATGGGCTCTTTGACCTCTTCCCAGGGTTTTTCTCCTTTGGCTTCCCGCAATGCCTTGTCCATGGCTATGGCGGCTTTTCGTCCCGCTGCAACGGCATCAATGACCATGGCCGGACCCGTGACCACATCCCCGCCGGCCCAGACTTTGGGGTTGGCAGTGGAATAATCCGGGTTTACTGCAATGGTGTTCAAAGACCCGCTCAGACCCGGGGCTGCACTCACAAATTCCAGCTCAGCCTCCTGGCCGATGGCCGGGATCAGGGTATCTATGAGAAGTTCAAATTCAGAGCCGGGAATCGGTTTTGGCCGTCTGCGGCCGCTTTTATCAAAGGTATCCAGAACCATGCGGTCTACCCGAAGGCCTTTGAGCTTGCCACCTTCTACCAGAATCTCCTTTGGCGCAACCAGGAACTGAATTTTTACGCCTTCTTCTTCTGCGGCATGAATTTCTTCAGGCAAAGCCGGCATGTCTTTTCGTTCACGCCGGTAGAGCATGGTCACGGTTTCGGCCCCGAGGCGAAGGGCTGTCCTTGCCGCATCAACAGCTGAGTTGCCGCCGCCGATAACCGCCACTTTTTTACCGATGGGAACGGGTTGACCCTGGTTATAATTCTTCAGGAATTCCACAGCACCCATCACTCCTCCGGCTGTTTCGTTGTTCAGACCCAGGGCTGAGCTTTTCTGAGCGCCGATGCCAATATAGACCGCGTCAAATCCCGCCTCAAGTTCGGCAAAGCTCATGTCCCGGCCGATCCTGAAATCGGTTTTAAGAACTACGCCGGTTTTGAGGATATTCTGGATTTCGAGATCCAGAACATCGCGGGGCAGACGGTACTCCGGGATCCCCCAGCGCAGCATGCCGCCTGCCTGACTCATGGCTTCGAACACCGTGACGGCATACCCGCGTTTTTTCATTTCCAGGGCTGCGGTCAAACCGGCCGGACCTGCGCCGACAACGGCAATTTTTTCGCTCCGGGTCACGGCAATAAGCTCCGCGGGTGGAGGATCGGCATAATCGGTAATAAAGCGTTTCAAATGTTTGATGGCCAAGGGCTCATCCAACTGGGCACGACGGCATTTGCTCTGGCAGGGATGGCCACAGACACGCCCGCATACGCTGGGGAACGGATTGGTCTGTTTTAAGAGCCGATAGGCATCCTCCAGCCGCCCGGCCCGGATCAGGGCGATATAGCCCGGGATGTCCATCTCAACCGGGCAGGCGTTCCGGCAGGGGCTTGTAAAAAGAGCCGAACACACACCGGCAGGGCACCGTTTTTCAAAAATGTGGGCTTTATATTCATCCATGAAATACCGGAGCGTGCTCAGCACCGGGTTGGGCGCGGTTTGCCCGAGTCCGCAGAGCGATGCATCCATGATGCTTTTGGACAGGCTCTCCAGAAGCGGAATATCTTCCGCACGGCCCTTGCCCTGACAGATATTCTCAAGGATCTGGAGCATGCGCTGGGTTCCGATCCTGCACGGTGTGCAATTGCCGCAGGATTCATCCTGACAGAAATCCATGAAATACCGGGCCATGTCCACCATGCAGGTGTCTTCGTCCATGACGATCATGCCGCCGGACCCCATGATGGCGCCGGCTTTGGAAATTTCCTCATAATCCGTGGGCAGGTTGAGATGGGCGGCCGGTATGCATCCGCCGGAGGGGCCGCCAAGCTGGGCAGCTTTAAACTGTTTTCCTCCCGGTATGCCGCCGCCGATATCAAAGATAATCTTTCCGATGGGTGTGCCCATGGGCACTTCCACAAGGCCGATATTATTGATTTTTCCGGTAACGGCAAAGACTTTCGTGCCTTTGGCGGTTTCAGTACCAAACCCGGCATACCAGGCGCCGCCCCGGATCATGATCTGGGGCACATTGGCAAAGGTTTCAACATTATTCAAAATGGTTGGTTTTTCCCATAATCCCTTAACCGCCGGAAATGGCGGGCGGGGCCGGGGCGTTCCGCGTTTTCCTTCAATGGAACGCATGAGTGCTGTTTCTTCACCGCAGACAAAGGCGCCTGCGCCCTGGTAGATATCCAGTTCAAAATCAAACCCGGAATTCAGGATGTTCTTTCCCAGCAACCCCAGTTCCTTAGCCTGTTCAATGGCCAAGCTGAGCCGTTTGATGGCCAGGGGATATTCCATGCGGGCATAAACATAACCCTGGCGGGCATTGATTGCTTTCCCGGCAATGATCATGCCTTCCACCACGGCATGGGGATCTGCCTCCAGGATACTGCGATCCATAAAAGCACCCGGATCGCCTTCGTCGGCATTGCAAAGAACATATTTGACATCACTTTTACTGAAACGGGCAAACTCCCATTTCAAACCCGTGGGAAAGCCTGCACCGCCGCGGCCGCGCAGACCGGATGTCTTCATCTCTTCAATAATGTTTTCCGGGGCCAGGTCAAGCAGGGCCTTGGCAGCCCCCTGATACCCGTCCCGGGCGATATAATCTTCAATTTTTTCCGGGTTGATCATCCCCCGGTTTCGCAAAGCCAAAAGCGTCTGATGGCTGAAAAAAGGGATATGATGCTGTTCAGGGATATGTTCGCCTGTCAGAGGTTCCGTATACATCAGCCTTTCCACAGGTTTTCCATTGATGAGCTGAGATTCCACCAGCTCCGGAATATCGTCGGCCGTCAGTTTCTGATAGAAATACTGCCCGGGATTGACCACCAGGATGGGCCCTGCTGCGCAAAACCCATTACAGCCGGTTTCAATCAGTTCGACTTCATTTGCCAGTCCCTGTTTTTTAATTTCCTCAGCCAGGGCTTCCCTGACGGCAATACTGCCTGTGGCATGACAGCCGGTACCGCCGCAGATCATCAGCCGCGACCGGAATTTCCCATGCCGGGCCAGGGTATCCTTTTGAATGGCGAGTAATGCCTTGAGACTTGTAATTTTTTCAGGCATGCGGCACCTCCTTTTGGTCTCGGTATTTGGCCAGGATCTCTTCCAGTTTCGCTGTTTTGACCTGCTGGTGAGTGTCTTCGCCCACCACCAGGACAGGTGCAAGTCCGCAGGCACCTACACAGCGCACAATGTCGAGACTGAAGAACCGGTCCTTGTCGACTTCACCAGGCCGGATGCCAAGTTCTTCTTCGAGTTTTTTCTCCACCTGGTGACCGCCTCGCACATGGCAGGCTGTTCCCAGACAGACACGGATCTGATGTCGACCCCTTGGTTTCATGGTAAAAAAAGAATAAAAGGTGACCACTCCATAGACCTGGGCGAGGGGAATATCAAGCCCTTTGGCCACCCGGCGTTGAACGATTTCCGGCAGATACCCGCTCACGGCCTGGACCTTTGCCAGAACCGGAATCAGGGCACCGGGTCGTGACCGATGCTGTGCAATAACGGCATCGATTTCTTCCCATTGTGCCGGAGTGAATTCATCAGCTGCCTTGCAGCAACATTTTTCAATTCCTTCCATAGAGCCTCCTTTTGAAGTTCGGCCGTTTTGAAAACAAAGGTGCAAACTTTGTTCCAGATGATCAAACAAACGGCCGGGAAGCCCCAAAGGCTTACCTGGGCATTCGATAAGACCCTTTCAATACAAAGCGTTGGATGATTTTTGACCTTAATTTAATTTTAATAATTCTTAGGTTAACCCCACAGATGGCTGTCAGGCCGTTTTACAAGATGTAAAAAAAAAGGATTACAGGCAGTGGACGGCATGGCAGCAAAAAAATATATTTGCCCTGATATGATTTTACCGGCTTTAATAATCCGCTTTTAAGACTTCCCGGAATTGGAAAAGGTATGCTTTTTTAATCCAAAGGGACTGAAAGAGTCATTTAATGAAGATTAACCCAATTTGGTGGCGGGTTTTTAATCTCCAATACAATTTCATGGGGGTTTGATCTTTTAGGTTTTGAATTTTCCCATATATTTGAATTTTTAGTCAAAATCTAAAAAACAGGCCATTCAATATCGGGTGTCTTGATAAATTTTTAAAACCCCAGATTGGTGAAGAAAATAGTTGCTCAAATGGTCGCTCAAGACTTAAAAATGACTTGTCACTAATGATACCATCAGTGCTCACGAGGCAAACTGATGAAATCATAAATTAATTTTGCAAAATGACTTCAATTCGTATGGTCATTTTTCATGGAGTCATCAAATTGCTTACCTGCTGTGGTCTTTTTATCCATAGAGGATGTTGTTAATAGTGCGTTGCAGAAATCATCCAGATTTGTAGAATTTTCATCAACAAACATAGCAAACGGATTTGAAAACAATTCTTTCCTGCCTGATGTGCAAATGTCCTTATTATTAAAATCAACCAATATTACATTATCTGCAAGTTTCTTAAGTATGCTCAATATAGTCCCTCCTTAAAGGTAAGGGGATTGGGTTTCTGCCACATGTTTATAAGACCGCAAATTGACTACTTTCATAGTTGCGACGAATTTTTTCACCTAATTCATAAAAAACCGTTGTATCAAATCTGAAAAACAGGTCTTCTATCATTATCCTGTCGTTTTCTTCCAGAGAAGATTTCCAATCTATCATATTTGTTTCTTTGGGAATTCTGGCCATGGACAAATAGCTGATAAGCTCAACTATCATGTTCATTCGTTTTCTAACAGAGGCTATGTACTCACCGGAACAACCATTTTTTTCTAATAGATTAATCAAGTACGTTAAAATCGGCTCTTTTACTGTTTCAATCATAGTATTGAGTTCAAGCCATTCAACAACAGAACAATATTCAGTTTCCTTGCTCTTGAACTGTACTGAAAAACGAGTATGTCTCTCTTTTTTAATAGGAATTTGTTCCCCTTTGATATGAACAAGAATGAGGCGAGGGTTAATCATAAAATCTCCAACCTCAGTAATGCAATTATTGTTTGCATAATTGCCTACGCAAAACAAAGTCAGTTCTGTCAATCTGGCCAAAGAGTACCTTGCAATACTGTCTGAAACAGACAAGAACCCTTCCAATTCTTCAAGTTTTGATTCAAGAAAACTCTCGTTAAGATGAATCAAACTCATCTGTTCGTCTAAATCTTTATTGTATCTAATAAGTCTTTTGATTCTGTCACTATCGTGGGAATGCGGCACAGGGTCAGCATCTGTATTTTCAATGGTGAGCCCATTTATTATATTCATCTCCATGAATGTGAATTTAGAGACCTTTTCACTTTCTAATGCCTGCATGTATTTCTCCTTTTCCCACGAATTTTCATATCAATTGATTCAAAGTACACAATTCGCTTATGAGCTATCATTCAAAAACCGATATGTCAATACAGGCATATCGATAAGGAAAAAATATTTTGTTAGCTAAATTCAATGAATAAATTCAATTCGGTCATAGCTTTATGGCGGTTATCAAAGTATTAATCACCGAAACCCATAATAAATGAAGAATTTTGAAATTTGAAAAGACTTTCACCCCGCAATGCTTCTGTTATTCAATGCTGTCAAAAAAAAGGCTGGGCGACAGCTGACAGAAAAGTGGACAATAGACATTCTTCTTACGGAGTGGTAGGCTAAGGATAAGATCATGGAATAAAACTATTGATAATTATAGAATAGAATGCTTTATTGGTGAATACCTATGACCTCTACTCATATCAAAGCCCTTGTGACCACTGTCCGTGAAAGCTGCCGGATCTGTTACACCTGTGTCAAAGAATGTCCGGCCAAGGCCATCCGCATTTCGGGAGGCCAGGCCGAAGTGCTGGTGGAGCGCTGTATCGGTTGCGGCAACTGCGTCCGGGTGTGTACCCAGCATGCCAAGCGTGTGTTCAGCTCCGTGGGTCAAACCCTGGAATTGCTGCAGGGGAATGATCCGGTCACAGCCTGTCTTGCGCCCAGCTTTCCGGCAGAGTTTACGGAAGTTGATTACCGTTCTTTGGTGGGTATGCTGCGGGCGCTGGGATTCACCTATGTTCACGAGGTTGCTTTCGGAGCCGACCTGGTGGCCGATGCCTATCGCCGGATGCTCCAGGATCAGCCTTCCCGGCGTTTTATCGCTGCCAACTGTCCTGCGGTGGTTGAATACATCTGCCGGTATCATCCCGGCCTGATCGGGTTTCTTTCACCCATTGTTTCTCCCATGCTGGCAACGGCCCGGGCTTTGAGATCGATTTACGGCAAAGAATTAAAAGTCGTTTTTATCGGCCCCTGCATTGCCAAAAAAGCAGAACAGGCGCCCGATGCCGAAACAGAAGAAATCAACTCGGTTCTTACCTTTATCGAACTGCGTGAACTTTTTACCCAAAAGAATATTCAGCCGGAGACCGGCGTTCCATCGGAGTTTGATCCGCCGGCAAGCCGCCTGGGAAAGCTCTTCCCGATTAACCGGGGGATGCTGGAAGCCGGTGAGATCAGCGATCAGCTGCTGACCGGCAGCGTGGTTACTGCAGACGGCAAGGAAGAATTTCTGGAGGCTGTCAAGGAGTTTGAATCCGGCGACCTGAATGTCCGTCTGCTGGAAGTGCTGTGCTGTCCCGGTTGCATCATGGGGCCCGGAATTGGTAATTCCATTCCCTTTTTCCGCCGCCGCTCTCATGTGGTGAATTATGTGCGGAACCGGCAGCATCAGGCAAGTTCTTCGCCTTCTCCTGTTCTGTCCGGATTGGATCTTAGCCGGAGCTATCTGGCCAACAATCAGACGCAACCCGATCCTGACGCGCACCGGATTGCCGGAATTCTGAAAGCCATGGGCAAAGAGACGCCCAAAGACGAACTCAACTGCGGCTCCTGCGGCTACAACACCTGCCGTGAGCATGCCATTGCCATAGATCTGGGTTTTGCTGAAAATGAGATGTGCCTGCCCTATACCATTGATCAGCTCAAAAAGGCCCTTTTTAAACTCTCCAGCACCAATGAACAGCTGGCCATGGTGCAGGAAGCCTTACGGCAGTCGGAAAAACTGGCCAGCATGGGGCAATTGGCCGCCGGGATCGCCCACGAGATCAACAATCCGCTGGGAGTGGTGCTTTTATACGCCCATCTGCTGCTGGATCAGTACGCCGGCTCCCCGGACCTCAAAGACGACCTGAATATGATCGCCACCCAGGCCGACCGCTGCAAAAAGATCGTCGCAGGCCTGTTGAATTTTGCCCGGCAGAACCGGGTGGAACGCCAGCCGGTCAGCGTTACCAAATTGCTGGAGGACAGTCTGAAAACCGTACTGATTCCGGGTACAGTCTCTGTGGTACGAGAAAATCAGATCAAAAACGACAATGCCGAGCTGGATGCCGGTCAGGTGATTCAGGCGCTGGTCAATCTGATCTCCAATGCCTGCGAAGCCATGCCGAGCGGCGGAACGCTCACGCTGGGTCTGGAGGATGAGGAAGCCCGGATCACCTTCACCATCCGCGACACGGGTTCCGGCATTCCAAAAGATCATCAGGCCAAGATATTCGAACCCTTTTTCACCACCAAAAAACTGGGAAAGGGAACCGGGCTGGGTCTGGCTGTGGTGTACGGCATCGTCAAGATGCACCTCGGCAATATCCGGTTCTTTTCCAACACTGATCCGACTATGGGCCCCACAGGCACCACCTTTACAATTGATTTCCCAAGAACAAGCGGAGGATAGATGAACCAGGTCAGGATTCTGATTGTTGATGATGAAGAAGGGATGCGGCTGGCAATCTTTCGTGTGTTGAAACAGCATACCATGACTATCCAGCATGTAAACGAGCCGGTGGGCTTTATCATTGAGACTGCCGCCACAGGCAATGAGGCACTGGAAAAAATGACAGCCGCACCGCCGGATATTCTGCTGCTGGATCACCGTCTGCCGGATATCTCAGGATTGGACATCCTGAAAAAAATGGCGGAAAAAAAAGCCGACTGGCTGACCATCATGATCACGGCCTATGCCTCCCTGGACACGGCGGTTCAGGCCATCAAGCTGGGTGCTTATGATTTTCTGGCCAAACCCTTCACCCCGGATGAACTTAAGGCCTCTGTCTTTAAAGCCTCCAAGCATCTTCTCTGGCAGCAGCAGGCCAAAAATCTGGCAGAGGAAAAGCAAAAATTCCGCTTTCAGATGATCTCCATGGTGGCTCACGAGCTGAAATCTCCGATTGCCGCCATTGATGGCTATCTGCAGGTGATCAAACAGCGGGCGGCCGGAACAGAACTAAATGATTATGATGCTGTCCTGGATCGCTGTTCGGTCAGGCTGGACGGCATGCGCAACCTGATCTCCGATCTTTTGGACGTGGCCAGAATCGAATCCGGACAGCGCAAACGAAAAATCGTTCCTGTCGATCTTTGGGAGCAGATCAGATCCTCGCTGGAAAATGTCTCAGTGGCGGCCGCCAACCGTCAGATCACCCTTAAAACCGAAGGTGACCCCCCACTGACCTTGCTTGCCGACCCGGACGAGATCGCCATCATCCTCAACAACCTCATTTCCAACGCCGTCAAATACAACCGGGAAACCGGCAGTGTAACCGTCAGCGCCAAAAAAGAGGAGAATTCCATCTGCATTCAGGTTACCGACACCGGTATCGGCATGACAGAGGAGGAAGCAGGCCAGCTCTTCGGCGAGTTTGTCAGGTTTAAAAACAAGAAAAACAAAGATGTCCTGGGCAGTGGTCTCGGCCTCTCCATTGTCAAGAAAATCGTCCAGCTTTACCATGGCACCATCACCGTCCGGAGCACGCCCGACGTGGGGACAACCTTCACCGTTGTGATTCAGGAAGGAGGAGAATGAGGCTGGTTTAAAGAAAACTGCATCAAGGGAATTAAAAGGCATGAAATTTTTTATTTTAATATTTCTGCTGGTTATCATAAACAGTGCATTGGCAGATGAATTAAAAATTGAATACAATTCCGGCACAGGTACGGTCCCCTATCAATCGTCGGATGATGACTATCTGATCATTGATGGAAAACGGTTTAAGAACAACAAAATTTCTGTTCCGGATAAAACCCAGAAAGATGACAAATCATTTAAAGGCTATCCTTATTACGGCAATCCGCACAGCTTTACCCCGAAATACAGAAACAGCGCTCCCATCATTATTAAAGAAAAAGAAACCACCAGGGAAATCATCCGGGAAGTGCCTGTTGAAACTCCTCAGCCTGTCAAAGAAAAAAATGGATTCCCCCGGTCTATACTGAAAAAGTCATTCCAGGTCATTATATCAACGGAATATCTGAAACAACAGATGAGAACGGGGTCAGGGTTTTTACCGACGATAATACCACCCGGCAGTGGGTGCCGGAAAAAACCATCATGGTTGTGACAACACCCGGATATTACGAATAAAATTTCAGCAGGCCCGCCTAAAGGTTTAAATTTAAAACTCAAATTGGATTTATAGTTGGTTATGGTAAGACAAATCTCTTCAATATTGTTTTTTCTTTAATTTATACAATTATTGACAAAAACAGACTCTTTGCTTTATGGTGTACAAAAAATCTTAAAACGAGGAGGGAATAAATGAAAAATCTGATCTGGATAGGAATGGCTGCGCTTCTGTGCTCCTGTGTTGCTGCAGGCAATTATGGCGGAGGGAAAAAATTTATATTAATGGCAAGTACCATCGGTCCCATTGATTCGGGAATTGTGGGTGTGCTGGAAGATGCCTTTGAAAAAGAAACCGGAATCCGGGTCCGCCATGTGGGGGCCGGTACCGGTGCAACATTGAAAATGGCAGAGGGAGGCCAGTTTGACCTGGTTATGGTCCATGCCAAGGCCCTGGAAGAAAAATTTGTGGCAGACGGTTTTGGCACGGAACGCTTTGACTGCATGTATAACGATTTTGTCATTCTGGGCCCGGAAAATGACCCGGCCGGAATAAAAGGAATGAAAAAGGCCGGAGAAGCACTCAAAAAGATATCTGAAAAGAGCGCTCTTTTCATCAGCCGGGGGGATAATTCCGGAACCCACATAGCTGAAATGGATCTGTGGAAAATTGCAGGGATCAAGCCTGCCGGGCCCTGGTATAAAATCTATGAAAAAGGCGCATCCGGAAACAGCCCCACGCTTCAGTATGCAGATCAGGAAAAAGGGTATGTGGTCATGGACAGAGCCACCTATCTCACGCTCAAAGACAAGATCAAGAGTGTCATCCTGGTTGAAAACGATGAAGCCATGCTGAACTATATCAGCCTGATCCCGGTCAATCCTAAAAAATTTGCCAATGTGAATTATGAAGACAGCATGATCTTTGTCAAATGGCTGTGTTCATCTGAAAAAGGCCAGAAGATCATCCGGGATTTCGGGAAAGACAAATACGGGGCGCCGCTTTTCTTCCCCAATTCAAAGGAATGGAAACAATCCAAGAGCAGTTAAAATAACCGCATAAAAATCAAGGAGAAAATAGAAAATGAATAAATTTCTAAAAACAATTTTGGCCCTGACCATTATCGCATTATGGACGGTTCCCTTTGGAACGGCTGCATTTTCCGAGGAAAAAACCATCATTTTGGCCACCACCACCAGCACCCAGGATTCAGGACTTTTAGATGTGCTGATCCCCATGTTCGAAAAGAAAACCGGCTTTTTTGTCAAAACCATTGCCGTGGGTTCAGGCCAGGCCATGACCATGGGACAGAAGGGGGAAGCAGATGTGCTTTTGGTTCATTCTCCGGCTGCTGAAAAAAAATTTATGGAAGAAGGATTCGGTGTCAGCCGCAGCCTTGTCATGCATAATGATTTTGTGGTTCTTGGTCCTGCTGAAGACCCGGCAAAAATCAAGGGGATCAAATCAACCCCGGACGCATTTAAGAAAATCGCCGGCGGCCAGGCCCTTTTCCTCTCCCGCGGAGACAACTCCGGCACCGACCAGATGGAGAAAACTTACTGGAAAGAGGCTGGCGTCAGTCCCGCCGGCGCCTGGTTCGTGTCGGCCGGCCTGGGCATGGGTGAGGTGCTGACCATGGCGGGCGAGATGCAGGGTTATACGCTCTCGGACCGCGCGACGTATTCGGCCTATCGCGCCAAGATAGGTCTGGACATCGGTCTCGCCGGCGAAGCAAAAATGTTCAACCCCCACCG
>CAZWMY010000078.1:0-19460 GCA_964635025.1 uncultured Desulfobacula sp.
AGGCCATGAGGGTTCCCCCAAGTCCGATCCCGGCAGCCAGGTTGTTATTGTTTTGTATCTCGCTTCTCACATTAAAAGGCGTGGTCAACTGGTAAAGAAAGCCAAAAAGAAGAAGGGCGATCTGGCCCAGAATAAAAAAAAGAACCGCACTGAGAATGCTCTCCATAAAAGATCCGCCGGTTCCGGAGATAGCGCCGTTAATGATAAACCCTGTAGCCACGGACATTCCGGCTTCCACCACTCCCACGGCGGAATTTCCCTTGATTATTTTGCCTTCCGGTGTGGTGATGGTTTTTACACATTCCTGATCATTGCTGATATTGCCCAGCATGATATAATCATTGACAAACCGGGATGAAAACATAAACCCGGTGATAATGAGACCATCGATCGTCAATTGGAAAAGATCGGGAAAAAATCCGTTTGAAGCCCCTTTCATGGCGCCGGAAAGCGCAATGGCGATACCAAGATACAGCCCTGCCCGCCTAAGCCCGACCGCCACATTGCCGTTATCGATCTCCATATCATCATCAAATTCCCGGGTTCGCCGGTCATCGATTTTTTTAACCAGCCAGATAAAAAAAACACCCAGAATGACATACATCAATCCCTGACCAAGACCTGCCATCATTTCCGCCATATTTAGTTTCTCCTCTTTGAAATCGTTTTATTTGCCTCTGCTGCCGGGTCCGCCGCCGCGCAGGCCTTCGCCTGCACCCCGGACAGAGGCCGTGCGTTCTTTAAAGCCGCCGCTTTGTGCAAATGCCGTGCTTTGAAATCTGGGGGATTGTTTGACATAGGCCCCATGGGTTCCGTATTGGGCTAACCCGTCTTTGGTATCACCAAAATAAGGTTTCTGGTACCGGTAATTGTTATGCCAGCCGTTCCAGGAATTATAATTGTAAAAGAACGGTGTGGAGAAAAAAAGATTGGAGAAAAAGGCGTATTTCCCGTACCAGGACCAGAAGCGGTCACCGCCGGACCCTTCTTTCCATTCCCCGTATTTTGGATTACCCACATAGGCCATGCCGGGCGGTGCTGCCTGGATCAGGCGGTCCTGCTCGAACACGCCATAGGGTTTGGCAAGAATAGCCATGCCCAAAAATTCAAGATTGGTCTCATAAAAGCTTTCATCCACCTGTTCCCAGTCGGTTTCTTTTGTTTCACCGTTTTCTTCCAGGATATATTTATGAAAATAGGTTTCTTTGGTATCTTCCACATAAAAAGAAGCAGCATTATGCCCTCTTCCTGGCCACTGATCCATGGGTTTGATGGAAAGTTCATTCCAGGCATCACCGATATTGCTTTTCAGGTTTGATCCTGCAAAACCCGCAGTGATGGTGGCAATTTCATCCAGGTTTTCTTGTGTCAATATATCGTAAAGTTCCGGACTGACCTCCCTTTGAAACGTCACTGTAACCGGGTCGTCATACTCGGCGTTTTCATCCCAGGATTCCCGTTTGATGGTGACCTGATATTCTTCCTTCATGTCTTTCAAGATTTTTGTATAACTTGAATAAAGTCCGGCCAGATCCTTTGAAAGGACAGTATCAAGCCGTTTTGCCTGTTCAAGTCCGTCGGTGAGGGCTTTTGCGCTGTCGGCAAATGCGGCATAGTCGGCTTCGGCACCGGATGCATGACGTTCATATTCGGTCTTTACCCGATCAAGATGACCCGGGGCATCCTCACCCAGTTTTGATAAGGGTGCAAATCGGGCATTGATTTTTTCAGCTGAATCCGGAAAATCAAGAAGCGCTTTGGCAACCGGGCCTTCCTTTATCCGGATGGAAATGTCCCGGATGCTTGAGGCATCGGTTTTGGATTTGGAATGAAAGCTACTTGCATTCTTTTTGGCCTCCAGAATCATGGAAAACCGCGATGACGGATACCGGTAAAGGTCTTCGGCATCTTTCATGATCTGCTTGATCCGCTCTATCTGCTTTTTGACGTCAGGGGCAAGTTCAGGCCTGTTTTTTTTGATGAGGGGTGACAGCTCTTTATCATAGACATCCTTTGCCCGGCTCAGCTCATCCTTTGCCTGCTGAAATTTTAAAGCCCAGTTTTCCTTTATACTAAACCGCTCAAGGGATTTGAAATCCGCAGAACTAATTTGACCTTCAAATTTTTCCTTATGCTTATCCGCCAGGGCTAATCCTGTTTTGATGGCTTCGGGAAGGGACCCTGCCTCTTTTCTAAGGTCTTTTGGAAGGCCGTCGCCGCATCCGGCCAAAAAGACAAGAACCCCGAACAGGGTCAATAATACTAAGACCCCTTTATGGCAGCATCTTGTTTTTTGAGCCATCCTTTAAACCTCTCCCTTGGCGATGAGGGTGATATCTTTGGGATCGACCGGGCATGAGGTATAAATCTGATATTCTTCCCGGTCGTCACCGGACCATTCTTCAATGGTCAGAAAAAGGGTTCCGGATTCGTTTTCAAATTCATACATATAGACATTTTCTTCCCTGCCGCCCCTGGAATAGACACAAGCCCAGTCATCTTCATAAAAAAAGGACTCCCCGTTCAGTACAACCGTATCTTTGGTATCGGCTATCTCATCCAGATCATCTTCATCAATGGGCCCGCCTTCATCGTCCTTTAGATTCCGGAATGTAAACCGGTTCAGGGTCATGGCGACTTCAAGAATATCATCAAATTCCCATTCAACATAAACGGTTTCACCGGTTTCTAAACACAGGCAGGTCAGCTCTGTGATAAAATACCCTTTTTTCTTTTTAAAATCATCCGAGGTCTCTTCATACCGGCTCAGGTCTTTTACCATATAGGTTTTGCCCTGATACTCAAAAAATGATCCTTTCCCGGCAGCTTTAATGGTCAGGGCTGATTTATCCGGGGCTGAGACAAGGGCCTGCCTGGACAGTGTCCGGGCGGCTGAAAATCTTTCCTGGAATGATTTTTGTGTTGCCGTATCAAGCATGGAGGCTCTCCAAATCTAAATAGGTTGTGTATAATACTCCTGTCATTCAATGCTTCCGAGGGGTTACTGGTCCTTTCGCCGTGCCGTCAGGGCATCGGTTCTGGCCCTGAACCGGTCATTCATCTTCCCAAGAGCATTGGAGCTTTGGGATGCGATATTGATGGTTTCTTGGGAAATCAGGGCAAAGGTTTCAAAGGCTTGCTCATAGGTATTGCAGGCCTCTTCTAAAGCCTCAATGTTGACGGTCATGCTCTGGCTCATCTGTGCGCCTTTAATGGCGGCATTTCCAATGACCTTTGCCGTGTCTTTCATGGTTTCTGCAGCTGCCTGCTGGACCATGTCCAGGTGTTGCAGGGTATCCATCTGAAGTTCAGCCGCCACCCTAACGGCCAGGGCATTTTTAACGGCTGTGGAAAGAATCATATCTGTTCTTTGGACCAGGCGTTTGACCAGGTGGGAGTTTCTGACCATCATTTCCCCGCCGAACCGGGTCTGGAGGTTTGAATTGTCAATGGTCTGAAGATCCACAACCGCCATGGCCAGATCGCTGGTCAGGGTGGTCAGGGCTTCTTTGATTCTCGGGTCTTCAACGGTTTTTAAATGATCCATGAGTTTTTGCCAGATGATTTGCCCCAGATAAATCTGTTCCTGGAGTCTGGGCTGGATTTCTTTTAAGGAATCGCAGATCATCGAAAGTTCGGCGGCATCAAAGGCCACCTGGTCAGCCTCCTGCCGCAAATGATTTCGGATGCCGTCAATGGTGGAATTTACGGTTTCCCGTCTTTCGGCAATGATTCTTAAAATCTCGTCCCCCTTGGGCAGGCGGTTTACCGTTCTGGTGAAAAGGCCCAGCATTTTTGTCTGGAAAGAAGCCTCGGTTTTGGCAACCATGGTCGGGTTCACCTTGTCAAGTTCGGTTTTGATGGCCAGGATATTTTTCCCGACCGGAGAAGAGGCGTCCGTGGACACGCTTTTCAGAACCTCTCCCATTTTCCGGTCATAGAGACTGACCTGGGCCTGGGTTTGTTCCATGATGTCCTGGCCCAGGCTGAATATAAAATTGCCCAACTGCCAGTTGGAAGGGTCTTGTTTTATTTTTTCGATAAATTCATTGGCTTTTGCTTCAATGGCCTGGATATCCTGGACTGTCAGGTGCCGGGGCTCAACCGGAACAAGATTGGAAGAAGCCTGGACCGGGGTCAGGGCGCCCTGGCCGGAAACCTCCGTCACTTCGGCAAGGACAGGAGCCTTTGCCTGCAGGGCAACGGTTTGAAGATCTCGGGTCATATCGTTCATGCTATTCTCCTCTTTCTATGAAAATTTGCCTGCAAGAAAATTGGCCATGGTCTTGAATTCTGCGGTTTCGTTTTTTTCTACAATATCTCTGGAGCGGTTGGAGACCTCATGCAGGGATTCAATGGTTTTTTTGAATATGTCGAATTGGGCTTTCCGGCTTTCAGGGGACAAATCCAGGTATTCCTTGACGGTTTTGAAAAGATGGGTTCGTCCGATTTTTTTGATTTCATAGGTCAGGGTTTCACCCGGATACTGTTCCATCATTGCCGGGGTGATGATCATAAGATCATCGATGACGGCTTCGATTTCCCCTATCATGGCCTCGGGAAAGTCTTTGTCCTTTCTCATGAGAATATTGAGCTTGAGTAAAGAATCCAGGATAGCACCATATTCCAGATCAGGGGAGAGCCCGGTCCGGGGGGAGGCGGCTGAGGGTGGGGCAGTGTCTTTAGACGCTGATTTTTTTCTGAGAAAAAGCGCAAAGCCGATGACTGCAACAATCAGGACGGCAACTGCAATATTCATTGTCTTGCTCCTTATGTTAAGGGGTTCATATCCGTCATATTTTGGAAACAATAATGCAAAACCATATAATTACAAGCAGGGCCAATTACAAATTTAAAACAATTGAAAGCTTGAAGCTTGCACAAAGGTGCTGTAGAATTACATTAAAATAAGTTTTACAAAAAAGAAAGGAAGGATTTTATGGGCGTTCAGAAAATAAATTGCGAAAATCTTTCAAGGCTTCCCGCTTTCTGCCACGCGGCTGTGGCAGGTGATTTTATCTATGTGTCGGGAACCCTTGGAACAAAACTCGATAAAATGGAAATTGTTGAAGGGGGTGTTACAAAACAGACAGAGCAGATTCTGTTCCACATTTCAACCATTTTAAGTCAATGCAATGCAAGCCTGAAGGACATTGTAAAAGTGAATGTTTATCTTACGGATATGAATTCATTTCATGATATGAATTCAGCTTATCTGGATGCCATCCAGTTTGAACCTCCCGCCAGGATAACGGTTGGTGTTAAAGAGCTTGCCCTGGGTGCGTCCGTGGAAATGGATTGTATTGCATATAAACCAAAACAAAAATAAACTGATAAGGATACTAAAAATGAAACCCTTGACATATAAAATAACCGTTATGCTTTTTTTTACAGTTATTGCAGTCTACATCACCGGATGTGTTTCCAGCAGGTCCAGCGAGGTGTACTCCAGGGATCAGGCAAGACAGGCCCACACCGTTGAAAACGGAACTGTTGAGTCTGTGAAGGAAGTGATGATAGAGGGGACAAAAACGCCTGTCGGTGCTGCAGCCGGCGGTGTTGCCGGCGGTGTTCTCGGCAGTACCATCGGCCGGGGCACAGGCCGAACCCTTGCCACCGTGGGCGGCGCCCTTGCCGGTGTTGCAGGCGGAGCCCTTGCCGAAGAAGCCATTACCTCAAAAAAAGGCCTGGAGATTGTGGTTAAAAAGGACAGCGGAGAGACCATTGTGGTGGTCCAGGAAGCCGATGTTCCGATTTATCCCAACGACAGGGTCCGGATCCTCAGGGGAAATGACGGGACAACGCGGGTGTCAAAGTAAAATTTGACCTTTGCCTTTTCATGGTTATTTTCCTGGGCTTACAAAACATATGAGCAGGAGAATCATGAAAAAAAACATACAGTACAACAACAATCTCAGGAATGTTGCCATTATTGCCCATGTCGACCATGGCAAAACCACTCTTGTAGATGCAATGTTTAAACAGAGCGGGCTTTTCAGGGAAGGCCAGCAGGTGAACGAACGCCTGATGGACAGCATGGACCTTGAAAGGGAACGCGGCATTACCATTGCAGCCAAGAACTGTTCCGTGACATGGAAGGGGGTTAAAATCAATATCATTGATACGCCCGGCCATGCCGATTTCGGAGGAGAGGTGGAACGGGCGCTTTCCATGGCCGACAGCGCCATTCTCCTGGTGGATGCATCTGAAGGGCCTTTGCCCCAGACCCGGTTTGTTCTTAAAAAAACCTTTGAGTCCAAGCTTCCGGTTGTGGTCATCATCAATAAAATAGACCGCAAGGATGCAAGACCCCAGGAGGTTCTGGACATGGTCTATGACCTTTTTATCGATCTGGATGCAACGGAAGAACAGCTTGACTTCAAATATCTCTGGGCCATCGGCCGGGACGGCATCGTCAAAAAAGATTTGGATGAAAAAGCAGATAATCTGAATGAATTGTTTGATGTGATCCTCGAAGACCTGCCGGCACCCTCCTATGATCCGGATGCACCGTTTCAGATGCTGGTCTCCGATCTCGGGTATTCGGATTATCTCGGCCGGCTGGCCATTGGCAAAATTTTCAACGGAACCGCAAAATCCAATGAGAACCTTGTGTGCATCAATAAAGACAATATCCATAATCCTCTGAAGGTCACAAGAATTCAATCCTATAGCGGGCCTGCCCTCACCCCCGTAGAAAATGCCGAGGTGGGAGATATTATTGTATTATCCGGTATCGAGGATGTCAAAATCGGGGACACCATCTGCACAAAACAGGCACCGGTTCCCTTGAAACGAATCACCGTGGATGAACCCACCGTGTCCATGCAGTTTTCCATCTCCAATTCCCCTTTTGCAGGCCATGAAGGAAAGCTGGTTCAGTCAAGAAAAATTAGGGAGCGTCTGCTCAAGGAAACTCTTATGAATGTGGCCATTGAGGTGGAGGAAAGCGATAAGGATGAAAGCTTCAAGGTTAAGGGAAGAGGTGAATTCCAGCTGGCCATTCTTATTGAAACCATGCGAAGAGAGGGGTTTGAGCTTTGTGCCGGACGGCCAAAGGTTATCTTTAAATATGAGGGCGACAAAGTCATAGAACCCATTGAACATCTTTTTGTGGATTGCGATGAAGATTTCATGGGGGTGGTAACGGAAAAACTGTCCATCCGGAAAGGCAAAATGATCAATCTGGTGAACAACGGCAAAGGCCGTGTGAGAATTGAATTTTCTATCCCGTCACGGTCTCTCATCGGCTACCGGGATGAATTCATGACCGATACCAGGGGCACTGGGATTATAAACTCCTATCTTTCCGGGTATGAAGAATACCGGGGGGATTTCCCGGTCCGGTACACAGGCTCCATTGTGTCCGACCGACAGGGAAAAGCCGTTCCCTATGCGTTGTTCAACCTTGAACCCAGAGGCCAGCTGTTTATTGAGCCGGGAACCCCAGTGTATGAAGGGATGATCATCGGTGAGCACAACCGTCACCAGGACATAGACGTCAATGCCTGCAAGGAAAAGAAACTGACCAATATGAGGGCATCGGGCAAAGATGAGCATGTGATTTGTTCGCCGGTCAAGGCCATGACCCTTGAAAAGGCAATCCATTTTATCCGGGATGATGAAATGGTGGAGGTCACACCAAAGTCCATACGGCTGCGGAAAACCATTCTGAATGCATCCCATCGCCAGATGGCCAAGGCAAAGCAAAAGAAAAACGATTAAACCGGGAAAAAAAGGGGAAAAACATGATGATACTGAACAACCTCATTGCAAATCTTATTCCCCTTTTACCAAAGTCTTTTATAAGAATTTTTGCCAGGCCGTATATTGCCGGAGAAACCCTGGACGATGCTTTGACGAAAATCAGGGAACTGAATAATAAAAACATTGCCGCAACCCTGGACCTTCTGGGAGAAGACCCGAAAAAAAGAAGCGAATGCATTTTGGCTGTGGAGATGTATAAAAAAGCCGTTGATAAGATGACAGAATACCGCCTGAACAGCGGCATATCCTTAAAGCCTTCCCATATGGGGCTGAAACTGGACAAGACCTTTTGTTTTGATAATATCCAGGACATTGTAACCCATGCCAGGCAAAAAAATATATTTGTCAGGATCGACATGGAGGATACAACACTTAAACATGACACTGTGGATCTTTTCTTACAGCTGAAAAAAGATTTTGACAATGTCGGCATTGTCATGCAGGCATATTTAAGGTCCTCCATCCCGGATGTCCGTCGGATGATGGAAGAAAAAGCCAATATCCGGCTTTGCAAGGGCGCCTATTACCGGGAAGACAAAAAAAACGTGTATAAGGACATGGCCATCATCAATTCAAGCTATGTCTATCTTCTTGAAAAACTGCTCTCCCATCAGTGTTTTACCGGTATTGCCACCCATGATGAAAAACTTGTGTTCGAAGCCATGAAAATCATTGACAGGCTCGGGCTTAAAAAAGATGCTTATGAATTCCAGATGCTGTACGGGGTTGAGGAAGAGCTAAGAGCCATCATCCATGACCAGGGCTACCCCGTAAGGGTCTACGTACCCTTTGGAAAAGAATGGCTGGCGTATTCCATCAGACGTCTGAAGGAAAATCCCAAAATGGTGTCGTATATTTTTTCCAATATTCTTAAGAAAATGATCAAATGCTGAAATAGGTCTATCACCGGGAATGTGAAAGAATTGTCTGAATTTCAAAAGCAAGTTCATGGGGAATCACGGGTTTCTGGAAAAATTTTCTGACCCCGATTCCCAACAACCGGCTTTCCGGAAGCTTTTCGCTGTAGCCGGAACAAAGAAGGATAGGGATTTCAGGCCTTAAAGCCAAGACTTTTTTTGAAAAGATGTCCCCTGTCATGCCGGGCATGGTGACATCTGACAGGATAAGGTCGAATCCATATGGATTTTTTTTAAAAGCCTCGTATGCATGCAGCCCGTTTGAAAAGGCAGTCACCTGATATCCCTGATATTGCAGAAGGTTTTGGGTGGAGTCCAGGATGCTTTTTTCGTCATCCACAAGAAGGATGCGGCCTGAGCCTTGCGACAAGGCCGGCCTTTCTTTTTTATCCGGTTGAAATTCTCCTTTTTCCGATGTTACCGGAAGAAATATTGTAAATGAAGACCCTTGCCCGATCTTACTGTCGACGGAAATATATCCCAGGTGCTCTTCAACAATACCGTGGACAACGGCAAGGCCGAGACCTGTGCCTTTGCCGGCTTCCTTGGTCGTAAAATAGGGTTCAAATATTTTACGGATGGTTTCCTGATTCATGCCCTCACCTGTGTCCTTTACTTCAAGACGGATATAAGGGCCGGACAATTCTTTTTTATCCAGGCTGCCGACGTGATCTTTTACGTCAACATCCGTCAGTGCTATTGTAATGGTCCCGCCGGTCTCTCTCAAAGCCTGGTAGGCATTGGTACAAAGATTCATCACCACCTGGTGGATTTTGGTGGCATCCGCCATGACCTTTGACCTGGAATTGATGTGTTCTACGATTTCTATGGTAGAAGGGATTGAAGCCCGTAAAAGCTTTAATGCTTCTTTTATGATGAGATATATTCTCAGGGGTTTTTTCTCATGAGAGGATTTTCTGCTGAAGGTCAGGATCTGTTGTACCAGTTCTGCTGCTTTTTTTGCCCCGCTGATGATTTCATCTATATAATGATCAATTTTTTTGGCATCGTTCCGATGGTTTTTCGCAAGCTGGGCATAACCCAACATTCCGGACAGGATATTGTTGAAATCGTGTGCAATCCCGCCCGCAAGGGTGCCGATGGCTTCCATTTTCTGGGCCTGGTGAAGACGATTTTCCAATTCCAGTCTTTCGGCCTGATTTTTTACC
Source organism: uncultured Desulfobacula sp. (assembly GCA_964635025.1). Taxonomy (GTDB): domain Bacteria; phylum Desulfobacterota; class Desulfobacteria; order Desulfobacterales; family Desulfobacteraceae; genus Desulfobacula. Next base: position 9,854 of record CAZWMY010000078.1, read on the forward strand.
TGTTCAGTGATATCTCTTGTGATCCCAAGCTGGATGATTTCGTTTTCTTTACCATAATACAATGGAACCGCGATGGAATCCATATGATGCCAATGGCCGTCCAGGGCCTGGATAGTAAAGGACAGACTCCTCTTTTCCCCAGCGCATACCATTTCATTAAACCGGATGTATTCTGCCCTGTCTTCGGTTGAGATAAGGTCATACATGCATTGTCCGATGACTTCCGCCTCGGATTTTGCCCCCACCATTGCAAGACCGGCAGGGTTTATGGTGATGAGGGTTCCGTCCTTTGAGACCAGCTTGACGCAGATGGGCATGTTGTCGATCATATTGTTTAAAAACTGTTCTGCCCGTTTTCTGTCTGAAATATCCCGGATAATGGTGGATAAAAATTCGAGGGTTCCATTGGAATCCTTATGGGCCATGATCACCTGGGATATGGGGATCTCCTGGTTTTTTGAATCCAGAATGGCGGTTTCGCCTTCCCAGATCCCATGTGCGATGGCATTGGGGACTCCTTTTTTCATGATAAGCTCATAGGCCCATTCCGGATGGAAATCGGAAATTCTCTCCAAAGGTCTTTCAGGTGTCCGGCCAAGCCGGATCCGTCCTGAATCATTCAGATAAAAAATTTTTCCGTCCGGGGTTGCAGAGGAGATGATATCTGAGGTGGATTCAATAATGGATTTCAGACGCAGCAGGTCTTTTTCACTTTGCTTTCGTTCAGATATATCCCGCCAGACCACATGAAGAGTGTCTTTTTTTTCACCCGGAACGGATGTTAAAAGGACTTCCACCGGGAAGACGGTGCCGTTGGCTTTTTTGTGGTTCCATTCAAAGCGGTTGCTGCCGTTTGAAAAGGCGAGTTTAATCATTTCATTGGCTTTTTCATAGGACAAACGCCCGTCCGGTTGCTTTTCCGGCGATAAATGAGAGGGGTGAGTATCTAAAAGTTCCTGCTTGCTGTTGTATCCGAGCATTTTCACGGTGGCGGCATTGCAATCGACGAATTTATCGCCTTCAATGATTAAAATGGCATCAGCGGATCGTTCAAAGAGTTCTTTGTATTTGTCTTTTCCCATTTTCAATAAACAAGACCGTTATTTTACAAGCAAACGATGAACATCCTTTAATAATTTAAATTTCCGGATGGGCCTGGCCAAATGCGTTTTCTTGCCAAAGATTCTACAAAAAGGATGTTATCAGTATCTTATGAATTTTGATTCAAGTCAAGAAAAGAGATGTCATGAAAAGATTCTGACCGGACAACCCTTTTCCAAAATGCAATTTACATTCCATGGTTTTGGATGTAGGGTGGCTAATACTGTAAATCGCTCAGGGTTGGAAAGAAAATATAATTTTTGTTGGGAGGCTTTAAAATGAAGCATCTGATTGTTTATGCCCATCCTTATGGGGATGTCAGCTATAATGCAGCTATATTGAACCACCTTTTATCAGAGTTTGAAAAAAGAAAAGAAACCGTGGATGTCATCGATCTTTACAAGGATAAATTCAACCCGGTGATGGAAGAAAAAGAACTGGCTCTCTACAGCAGTGGGGGATTTATTGACCCAAAGGTGGGTGAATACCAAAAAAGAATAGAGGCGGCAGATCACCTGATTTTTGTTTTTCCTGTCTGGTGGTATGATCTTCCGGCCATTTTAAAAGGCTTCATGGACAAGGTGCTGTTGAAAAACTGGGCCTATGAATATTCAAAAACCGGATTGCCCATAGGCAAACTGACATTTATCAAAAAGGCAACGGTGATTACCACCATGAAATCACCTGGATGGTATTATTGGCTTTTATATCGCAACTCTCTGCGATATAGCTTTATCAAAGGTACTTTAAAATTTTGCGGCATGAAACAGGTTCAATGGTTTAATATCGCCGGTGTCGAAAAAATCGGTCATGAAAAAAGAAAGGCCTGGTTGAAAAAGATAAGCCGGGATATTCTTGACCTGTCATAGGCAATCAGTTAAGATAGCCATAAATTGGTCCTGTCGCATGGTTTATTTATTGAATTGGAACTATTGGTCAAGCATTAATATCCATACGAGGTGTTAATGAAGGTTTTCCAAGGCATTTCCATCTGGCTGACAATCATTTTTTTGGTTTTCCCCTCTGAAAGGTCAATCGCCGGAAAAACGGAAAGCCTTTTTAAAAACATTCCCCAGCATTTAAGATTCGAGCAAATCGCGCAGGATCAAGGGCTTCCTCAGCAGAATGTGGAGGCGATCATCCGTGACCGCCAGGGGTTTATGTGGTTCGGCACCTGGGAAGGAATAGCCCGGTATGATGGGTATGGCTTCAAGGTTTACAAGCATGACCTAAACAATCCCAATAGCCTGAGCGGGAATACGGTACATCATATCCTGGAGGATTCCGAAGGCATTTTCTGGATATCAACCAACACCGGGATGACCCGGTTTAATCCTGAAACAGAAGAGTTTGAACGCTTTAAAAATAATCCTGATGACCCGGAAAGCCTGAGTCATGACGATGTCTGGCGAATTCTCGAAGATAAAGAAAAGGTTTTGTGGGTGGCGACAACCAATGGCGGGTTGAACCGGTTTGATAAGAAAACAAAAAAGTTTACGAGATTTGTGCATGATCCGGATAAGCCTTCTTCCATCAGTAACAATGAATGTCGTGCGCTATATATTGACCGAAACGATACCATCTGGGTCGGCACTCAAGGGGGCGGGCTGGACAAATTCGATCGCAAGACCCTTGAATTTACTCACTATACCCATGATCCCGGAAACCCTGAAAGCTTAAGTGAAAATGCGGTGTGGTGCATTTTTGAAGACAGTGAAGGCATTTTTTGGATCGGAACCAATCAATTCGGAATAAACAGATTTGATCCGGCTACAGGGAAGTTTTTCAGATATTGGTATAAAAATGGTCAGGCAGAGCAGAGAATGGAAAAAGGCATTGTGTTTTCCGTGGCTGAAGACATGGAGAAGAATCTGTGGGTCGCAACCTATAGCGGATTATACCAGTGGATACGAAAACAGGATAAAATGATCCGGTATCTGCCCGAACCCAACCAGGCTGACAGCCTGAAATCTTATATGCTGATGAATGTTTATCATGATAATATCGGAGCCCTTTGGATCGGTTCATGGGGAAAGGGCGCCGTCCGGCTGGACAGGGGCGCCGTAAAATTTCCATATTATAAATATCTGTTCAAGGATGAAAACGGCCCAGGAAGCACAGATATAGTTTCTGTTTTTGAGCAAAGCAATAAAAAAATTTGGTTTGGCCTCAGAACCATCGGACTGGTTTGCCTGTCCCCGGATACGGGCAAGTTTACGACATTCCGGGCGAACCGGGAAACGCCCGGCAGCCTGAATGATGCCAAAATCAATCGTATATATGAAGACCGATCCGGTGTGATCTGGGTGGGCACTCACGACGGCGGGTTGAACCGCTTTGATGAGAAAACCCAGACTTTCAGCCATTTTTTAAATGATCCAAAAGACCCTGAAAGTCTTGGAGGAAGCGATGTTCGCGGCATTTACGAGGACGAGGCTGGTGTGTTCTGGATAGGGCTTGCCTATGGCGGTCTGAATGCATTCAATCCAACGAGGGGAAAGGCTGCCCGCTATTTTTATGACCCAACAGATCCGCAAACCATGGGGCCTGGTATTATTAATGTATTGGTTCCTGATTCCAGAGGCGATATATGGGTTGGATTGTGGGGGGGCGGGCTGAATAAATTCGATCGCCGGACTAAAAAATTTACCCGGTATATGAATAACCCGGCTGATATCAGCACCATCAGCCATAATGAAGTATGGGCAATTTGTGAAAGCTCAAAAGGGGTTTTCTGGGTTGGCACTGGTCAGGGGTTAAACCGGTTTGATCCCAAAACCGGAACCTTTACAATGTACGGGGAAAAACAAGGCCTGACAGACAGCGCTGTCACAAGGATCAGTGAAGACAGCCAAGGGATTCTCTGGCTGGGAACACCAGGCCGGGGATTGTTCCGGTTTGATCCTGAGAATGTAACAGCAACGAATTATACCATTGCAGACGGACTCCAGAGCAATGAACTGGTTTCCGGCGCAAACGCCAGTACAGGAGAAATATTTTTCGGCGGTTCAGAAGGGATTAACCTTTTTTTCCCGGATGCCGTCAACCGGTCAGCGTTTATCCCGCCGGTAGCAATAACCGATTTTAAATTATTCAACAAATCTGTCCGGGCCGGTGATAATTCTGTGTTAACAAAGCCGGTTAATTATCTTCGGCAAATCATTTTATCAGACTCCCAGAAGATTTTTTCCTTTGAATTTGCAGGATTGAATTTCAGGTCTCCCGGGAAAAACCTTTATGCTTATATGCTAGAAGGATTTGACAAAGACTGGGTTTCCACGGATGCGGCCCACCGCAGCGCCACCTATACCAACCTGGACCACGGCACTTATGTTTTCCGGGTAAAGGCAAGCAATAATGACGGTGTCTGGAATGAAACCGAGACCTCCGTCACCATCACCATCCTTCCTCCATGGTGGAAAACAATCTGGTTCAGGGCGGGTTTAGGCGGTTTTTGTGTGATTCTGATTTTCGGGATTCACCGGTGGCGGGTAGCTGGCGTGGAAAAACAAAACCGGCGGTTGGAGATCGAGGTGTCGGAGCGGACAAAAGAATTGGCACGTTCCGGTGAAGCGTTAAAATCAGCCAAAGATGCGGCGGAAAGCGCCAACAAATCAAAAAGCATGTTTCTGGCCAATATGAGCCATGAAATCCGGACGCCCATGAACGGGGTGATCGGGATGACCGCTTTGCTCAGGGACACGGAACTTTCCGATATCCAGAAAAATTATGTGGAAGGCATAAGAACCAGCAGCGAATCTTTATCCTGGATTATTAATGATATCCTTGATTTATCCAAGATAGAGGCCCGAAAGCTGGAAATCGAGATGATGGAGTTTGACCTTTACAAGCTTTTGGATGATTTTATCGGGCTTACCCGGCTTTGGCCGGATACGGGTCGCATAGAACTGATTTGCCTGGTGACTCCGGAAGTCCCTTCGTTTTTAATTGGTGATCCCGGGAGATTAAGACAGATTCTTTTCAATCTGGTGGGAAATGCAGCCAAATTTACAGATTCAGGGGAAATCGTTTTAAAAACAAGAACGGAACATGAATCAGGTGAGGACATACTTCTTCATTTTTCTGTCAGGGATACGGGAATTGGAATCCCAAAAGATAAGCAGGAAAAGCTTTTTGACAGCTTTATCCAGGTGAACATGTCAACGAACCGAAAATTCGGGGGGACAGGGCTTGGGCTCGCTATTTCAAAAGAGTTATGCCGACTGATGGGCGGTGATATCGGCGTTCTGAGTGAAGAAGGCAAGGGGTCAACATTCTGGTTTACCGTAAAATTTAAAAAATCGGAAAATACAGGAAAAAGCATAGGAAAAGATATCATTCCGGCTTTAAAAGGGATTCGCCTTCTTGTCGTGGATGATAATGCCTCTTCCCGGGAAGCCCTTAATTCTCAGCTAACTCAATGGGGGGCTGACGTGGTAACGGCCGGAGAAGCCAAAACAGCCTTTGAAGCACTTCATGAGGCATATCAGTCTCAACAGCCTGTTAAGATAGCACTTTTGGATAAGAATATGCCGAGCCTGGGCGGAATTGAATTGGGCCGGCAGATCAAATCGCATCAGTCTTTTTCTTCCATTCATCTGATCCTGATGGCTTCCATTGCTCAACGTAAAGACTGCCAAGAATATAAAGAGTCCGGCTTTTTGGCCTGTTTGATTAAACCGCTGCGATACAGTGATCTTTCAGACTGTCTTATTATGGTTCTGAGCGGTAAGGACAAAAATATCAAGACAGATAGCAAGGAGAATCATTTTGGGGAAAACATAAACATGGAAAGAATTCTTCTGGTTGAAGATAACAGCATAAATCAGCAGGTGACATTGGGGATTCTTAAAAAGCTTGGGTATCAAAAGGTTGAGGCTGTATTTAATGGAATTGAGGCAATTGAAATCCTCAGGCATCATCCTTACGATCTTGTTTTCATGGATTTGTCCATGCCTGAACTGGATGGTTTTGACACCGCAAAACAAATCCGGGAACAAAAAATACAGAACTCTCATGTAGACATGGACATCCCTATTATTGCCCTGACGGCCCATGCCATTAAAGGGGACAGGGAAAAATGCCTGGCTGCCGGGATGAACGATTATATTACCAAGCCTGTGTCCCCGGAGTCGCTTGCAAAAGTAATGAACAAATGGTTTAAAAAAATCACAACGGATAATATAAATGAGTTCAAGACAAGCGCTGGTATGCCGGTTGATTCCGGGATCATTTTTGATTATGACGGACTCTGTGACCGAATGTTGAACGACAAAGCCAGAGTTTCCAAAATCATTTCCGGCTTTTTAAAGGATATCCCTGTCCAGATCGAGATACTTAAGGCGCTGATTGAAAATAAAGAAAAAGAAGCAGCTGCCCGGCAGGCCCACAAAATTAAAGGAGGCGCGGCCAACGTGGGTGCCAATGCTTTTTCAAAGATTTTGTCAGATGTGGAAAACGAATGCAGGGACTTTGATCTGCAAAAGATCGGCAGGTTAATGTCTATAGTGGATGACGCATATGAATCACTTAAAATCATAATGGAGGGGAAAAAATGAAGATACTCATTGCTGAAGATGATTTTACCTCTCGGTTGATGCTGCAGGAAATTTTTGAAAAATGGGGGTACAAGGTTATTCTTACTGAGGATGGTGAAGAAGCCTGGCGGATTTTAGCAAAACCTGACGCCCCCAGGCTTGCCGTACTGGACTGGGTAATGCCCGGAATGGACGGTGTGGAAGTCTGTAAAAAAATCAAGGAGATGGAACGCAATGATCCTGTTTATATAATTCTTCTCACCGGACGCACCAGCAAAGACGATATTATTCAGGGGTTCGAGGCTGGGGCAGATGATTATATGACAAAGCCCTTTGATGAAAATGAGCTGAGGGCCAGAATCCGGGTTGCCCAGAGAATGTTGGACATCCAGGCTGTATTGACGGAAAAGGTGGAAAAACTCGAAGAAGCCCTGGATGAAATCAAAACCTTAAAAGGCTTTATCCCCATATGTGCAAACTGCAAACAGATCAGGGACGACAAAGGATATTGGAACCGGCTTGAAACTTATATCCAGAAACATTCTGAGGCTGTATTCACCCACAGTATCTGTCCGGATTGTGTGCAAAAACTCTATCCTGATTTGGGTATTGACAGCCTTGAGAACGACGAATAAATCACAAAACCATTTATGAATCGTCCATTGATACTGGTTACGGGTGCTACAGGCTATATCGGCGGCAGGCTTGTCCTGAGGCTGTTAAATGCAGGGTACCGGGTTCGCGCCATGGCCAGATCCATGGATAAAATCCAGGGGAGGCCCTGGAAAAACAATCCTGAGCTTGAAATTGTAAAAGCAGATGTGCAGGATTTAAATAGCCTCGACAGAGCTCTTCAAGGATGTGATGTGGCTTATTATCTGATCCACTCCATGTCCCCGGCCCACAAAGATTTTTCAGGCGCAGACCGGTTTTCAGCTCAAAATTTCATGTGGGCGGCAGGCAAACACAGTCTTTGCCGGATTATTTATCTTGGGGGTCTTGGCGGCAGTGAAGCCAATGCCAGTTTGCATCTGAAAAGCAGGCTTGAAGTTGAAGCTATACTGAAATCCGGGTCTGTGCCGGTTACTGCTTTTCGTTCTGCTCATATTATCGGATCAGGCAGTGCATCTTTTGAAATGCTTCGGTATACAGCAGAGAGAATTCCTTTTTTCCTTATCCCGAAAACTTTGAGCAACACAAGAATACAGCCTATCTGCATCCGAAATGTTTTGACATATCTTGAAAAATGTCTTGAAAAACAAGAAACCGTGGGCCGAACCTTTGACATCGGCGGACCTGAAATTCTAACCTACCAGCAGTTGTTTGAAATATATGCACAATGGGCCGGTCTCAAAAAGCCATTGTTCATTCCTTTTCCAAGCCCGCCCTTTCATTTGGGAACAAAAGTTGCCCATACTGTTTCAAAAGCCTTGCTTCCCCTGTCTCCCGGGATTTCTCAGCCGCTTTTGGAGGGGTTGGGAGTTGAGACGGTCACAAAAGAAGACAAAATCCGTAAAATTATCCCCCAGGAACTTATCCCTTGCTTTAAGGCCATTGAGCTGGCTACCCGGAAGGATTCTCTGAAAATAACGGAAACACGATGGTCCGATGCCGGAGATTTGAACCCGCCCGAATGGATGTACGCCGGAGATGCCGAATATTCAGGCGGAACATTGCTTCAGGGCGGGTATAAAATTACGCTTGAATGCGAGCCTGATGCTGTGTGGCCTTTTATCAGCCGGATAGGAGGGGCGAACGGATGGTATTATGGTGATTTTTTGTGGCAGTTGAGGGGCTGGATGGACCAGATGGCCGGAGGAGTGGGTTTAAGACGGGGGCGGCGGCATCCAGAGCTGCTGTCTGTCGGTGACGCCCTGGATTTCTGGCGGGTCCTGGATATAAAACCGTCCCGCAGGCTGATTCTTGTTGCGGAGATGAAACTACCGGGGGAAGCCATTTTGGATATCGAGCTCATCCCTTGCAATATGGGGACCCAGATCAGGTTGGGTACACGATTCCGCCCTAAAGGGCTTTACGGAATCCTTTACTGGTATAGTCTGCTCCCTTTTCATAATCTTCTCTTTGGCGGGCTTTTAAACGAGCTGGCCAAAAAGGTGAATAAAAAAATCCTGAGCCATGCTGAAAAATACCGGCCCGGCCCCTTATAACATTTGAAAAAACAGAAAGAAAAAGGGAGCGGTTGCCAGGATATCCCGTCAACCGCTCCCGTAATATAAACACCAAATCTTGGTCTAATTACACTCTTTCAAAAATGGCTGCCGCACCCATGCCGCCGCCGATGCACATGGACACGATACCGTATTTCCCATTCACTGCCTTGAGATTGGCAAGACAGGTGGCAGTAAGTTTTGCACCGGTGCATCCCAGGGGATGGCCAAGAGCGATGGCCCCGCCGTGGATATTGATCCGGTCCATGTATTTTTCAATTCCAAGTTCCCGGATACTGTAAATGGCCTGGGAAGCAAAGGCTTCGTTGATTTCATAGATATCAATATCGTCAATTTTCAGGCCAGCCTGCTCAAGGGCCTTTGGAATGGCATAGCGGGGTCCGACACCCATTTCATCGGATTTGCAGCCGATGGTGGAATAAGAAACAAGCCTTGCAATGGGAGTGAGCCCGAGTTCGTTACATTTTTCTTTTGATGCGATAATGGTTGCGGCTGCGCCGTCTGTGGTCTGGGAAGAGTTTCCGGCCGTGACGCTGCCGCCGGCAGCAAAGGCCGGGCGGAGTTTTGCAAGCCCTTCCACTGTGGTGGCGCGGATACCGTCATCATGCTCAACCATGAAAATTTCTTTTTTATAGGTACCGTCAGCCTGTTTCACATATTTGGCTGCCGGGGTGGGGACGATCTCTGTGAAAAGCCCGTTATCCCTTGCTTTGGTGGCTTTGGCCTGAGAATCGGCAGCAAATTTGTCCTGGTCTTCTCTGGACACTTTATACCGGGAAG
>CAZWMY010000079.1:0-19137 GCA_964635025.1 uncultured Desulfobacula sp.
ATGAGGTTGATCTTATATTTTTCAACCACTTTTTTAATGATCTCATAGGTAATTCCGCCGGCACCGCCCGTAACCAGAAGGGTGTCCTTGTCTGAAATGATCCTTTGGGTTCTATCGGCAATGGAGGGTTTCATGGAAAGGACATACCGTTTTTTATTTCTGTATCCCACTTCCACCCTTGTATCACTGGACATGAGTTCATTTAAGAAAAAATCGGCGACGGCATTGATGTTCTTTTTAGGGTCTTTTTCTGAAAAATCAACCACCTTGACCAAAGTATCGGGCAATTCCTTATTGGCTGTTTTTAAAAGCCCGGAAAGCCCGCCGAACATGGGGTGGATATCCCCGCAACCGTCCATATAGGGAAAGACCACGGAATCAAAGGTGATGGTCCCGATAAAGGTTTCTTTCCGGTTAAAAGTATCGAACATGGATTTTAAGATCACGAACACGGATTTGATGGTTGTATTCAAAGACTCATCTGAATCGCCTTTCCGATCTTTTTCATCAAAATAATAGTCAAGGGATGACAGATGAATAAAACCGCTGATATCCGGGTAAATCTTTTTAAATTCCTCCACCTTTAGTTCCGTCAGTTTTACATCTGTGAGATCAAACTCAAAGTCTGCACCTTTTTTGCCGATGGTGATGACCTCGCCTTTTTTCTGTTTGATCTTTTCAATAATCTTCTTTGCAAATCCATGGCTGTCAAGGGATACCATGATTTTTTTGTCTTTTAAATCCATCCTGGAAAGCTTTGGAATATCTGTTTCCCTGGTTCTCACGATCAGGCGCTTAATAGGTGAATACGGGTCAGGATATTCATCGGTCCCAACAAAAGAAACCGGGGAATCGATTTTCAGAGCAGCCTTTTTGCTTTCCTGTGGCGCATCGGATTCATTCTTATCTGCCTGAACAGATCCTGCCCGGTTGTTGATGTATTCCGCCAGCCTTGCAATGGTGTTCAGATCCCGGAGCTTTAGATCATCAGGAACGGATAACCCGAAATGGGAGGCGATCTTTGCAAAAATTTCCACCTGTTTAACCGTATCAATTCCAAGATCTGCTTCAAGGTCAAGCCCTTCTTCCAGCATATCGGTCGAATAACCGGTCTGAGCGGCAATAACCTCTTTGATGATGGTTACGGCATCTTCATTCACCTGAACGGATTTCTCAAGAGCAGGGACTAAAACAGGCACAGGGTCTTTTTTAGCTGGTTCCCGGACTTTTCCTGTCCTTGCCTGAATATATTCCGACAGTTTGGCAATGGTGTTCAAATCCCTAAGTTTTAAATCGTCAGGCACGGATAAGCCGAAATGAGATGCGATCTTGGCAAAAATCTCGACCTGCTTTACGGTATCGATGCCAAGATCCGCCTCCAGATCCAGCCCTTCTTCCAGCATATCAGCAGCGTATCCGGTCTGCTCGGCTATGACATTTCTGATGATGGTCGTGACTTCCCCAAAAGCCTGAACAGGTTCTCCCGGTTGCTCATCGACAATCTCTGCTGCATCATCCGACCCAAGCCGCTTGTGGATATAGTCTTCAAGCTTCGCAATGGTATTCAGATCCCTGAGTTTCAAATCATCCGGTACGGAAAAACCGAACGTGGCTGCAATCTTGGCAAAGATTTCCACCTGTTTTACCGTATCAATACCAAGGTCGGCTTCAAGATCCAGATCATTTTCCAACATATCGGCAGCATACCCGGTCTGTTCTGCAATCACATCTTTTATCAGGGCAACGGCATTACCGGGCCTTTCGGCCTTCTTCAAAACCGGTTGCGGCTGTTTGATTTCTTCCTTTGATGTCTGTTTTAAAGGCTCTTCAGTTGATTTGCCCGTCTTTACTGCTATATAGTCTCCCAGCCGGGTAATGGTATTCAGATCCCTGAGTTTCAAATCATCCGGTACGGAAAAACCGAATTTTGCTGCAATATTGCCGAAGATTTCTACCTGCTTGACCGTATCAATCCCAAGATCCGCCTCAAGATCCAGTCCGTCTTCCAGCATATCTGCTGCATACCCGGTCTGATCGGCGATAATGGTTTTGATCGTATTCAAAATGTCTGCTCCAACAGTGAAAGCAGGCTTTTCCTCAACCGGCTTTGTAATCACATCCGGGACAGGCTTTCTCACCACGGCTGTAACCACAGAAGGTGCTGGTATGGCAGGCACAACAGGTTTTGTTACCGGTTCAGCCTTGATTGCCTCCTTTGTCTTTATTGGCATGGCTTCCCCTCCGGCCAACGCACAAAGGGTATTGTCAATAATTTTAAGTTCCGGGTTTTCAGCTCCTGTAATCTCTTGCAGCCAGGCCTTATACCGGGCATTTCCTTCAATCGGATTTTCCTCAATGCGTTTGACAAACATGAAAGCAAAGTGGGAACCGAACCCGGCAGCCAAGTGCAGCCCATATTCAGAAGTAATCTTTTCCTGGCCTGAAAAATTAAGTTTCTTGAAATGCTCTGGGATTTTTTTAAGATTGGCAATGGGCGGAGCTTTTCGTTTTTGAAGCGCCTTAACCAGAACAACATCTTCAATGGCCGCCCCCAGGGTATGGCCTGTAAAACCCTTGGTATTGGAAATGCAGATACTGTTCAGATGACCGGCAAAAGCGGTTTCAAGCGCTGTTACTTCTGCATCGGCACTGCCTCCCCTGGCCGGGGTATAGGTTTCGTGGGACATGAACAAAAGTTTGTCGGCATAGTCTTCTTTTTTGAGGTTGTTTTGTTTTTCCACCTTTGAGATAAATTTTTTCATCTCCTGAGACATATGCGGGACATCAATGTTGTAGGTATGGTAAGCAGAATTGGCAATATGGGTTCCAAGAATCTCGCACTGACCGTTCATGCCTCTTTTCTTTGCACAGCTTTCGCTCTCGATGACAAGACCAACGGCACCGGAACCCAAGATGGTACCGTTCCTGTCCTCATCAAAGGGCTTGGCTGCTTCCGACACCCGTTTTTTAATGGTGGCGGCGCCCAGTGCTAAAAAGCCCGATCCCACCCACTGGCCCTGCAGCGGCGAAGTTGCATTTTCACCGCCCACCACCAAAACACGCTTGCACCGCCCGACCCTGATCCAGTCTTCGGCAATTCCGATGGCAAGGGTGGTGGAAGCGCAGGCGGAACTGACAAGGGTATTGGGGCCCTTGGCTTTGATAATCATGGCAAGATGGGCTGATCCCAAGGGGCAGGCATTGGCCAGAAAATCCCTGTCAAATTTATAGGTCTCAAAATCGCTGCGTTTTCTTGATTTTGCTTTAAAAAACCATTCCGTCAATTGTTCCTTGATTTCAATGTCTTTTATTTTTTCCATGAGGTAATAATAGATATTTTCGAATTCTTCATAGGGCTTTAAAAACATTTTTTCATAATAATATTTTTCCAGCTCTGAAATCAGGGTTTCACCATTGGGCCACAATGAGGTGATAATGACCCCGGTTTCTTCCTGCATTTCCTCAGGCAGGGCAAACCCATCCGGAATCAGGGTTTTGCCGTCTTTCATCTTTTTATACTGCATCACCAGAGGGATATTGGCGTCCTTCAATGCTTCAATCCCGGCGGCAATGCCGATGGCCATGCTGATATCGTATTGCTCCTTTATGCCGTATTCGTCATTCAGGTTAAAATACCCAAGCTGACCGGCCAGATGTATCACATCTTCGGTTTTTGTGATCTGGACAAATCTCGCATTTCCATCGGGCTGTTTATAGAGTTTGGTGATGTTTTTATCGGTAAACCCTTCCAGGGCCTCTGCACTCAGAAGATCAATGAAATTTTCACCGTTCAGGATAGCATCAAAATTATCCTTTGCAAACACACGTCTTGTTTTGCCGGGAAGACCCACGGAAACACCTGAAATCAGTATCCGGCCGGTATTGAAATCATATCGCTCCATGGCCTCAATGGCGGTTTCACGTTTCTGGAGCTGGTATTCCTTGTAGAGAATCTGGTCGATAAGCGCCTGGTTGTTGAGCTTAAAAGCTTCAAAATCGTCGCTGGGCTGAATTTTCGGCAATAACTCTTTTTCTTCCACGATCTTTGCCTGAGTCACCGGCACCTTTACCGGTTCAAAAACGGCATTCAGGCCCAGAAGATATCTTCTGCAGGCTTCAAAGGATTTGATTTCCCCGATCTTTGCATCCACAGACACGGCCGTTCCATAGTCAACGATATTGATATCCTTTAAAAGATTGACCAAAAGCCTGGACGGCCCGATTTCTATAAAATGGGTCAAGCCCGACACATAAACTTCTTCAATGGATTTGATAAACTCAACAGGGGAAATAATCTGCTTTGCCAGAAGGTTTTTGACATCCTCCACCCTTTCCGGATAAGGCCTTGCATGGGTATTGGATATGATTCTGCCAAACCGGGTATCATTAAAGGTCAGGGCATCCAGATATTTTCTCAGTTCTGCCGATGCCTCGGCCAGCAGCGGAGTATGGAAAGCCCCGGTCAGGTTCAATTTTTTATAAAAGACCTCCTGCCGGGTTAAAAAATCACAGAATTTTTCAATATCATCGGCCCGGCCGGACACGGCAGTCTGTTTTTCACTGTTTTTATTGGTGATATATATATGGGAAACAAAAGACTCTCTGATCAGATTCTCGGTTTCCTTTTCGTTTTTAAATACCACCATGATCTTTCCCGGGACTTTTACAGTGGCTTCATACATGAGATCGGAGCGTTTGATGACAAGCCGCATGGCATCGGCAAAGGACAGCATCCCGCTGCAAAAAAGGGCAGTGTATTCGCCCACACTGTGACCGATATAATAATCCGGGGAAAAGCCTTCCTGGGAAAGACGGCTGTATACGGCGGCAGAAGAAAGGAAAACAGCCGGTTGAGTGTTCTGGGTGGAATGAATGGCTTCATCCGCGCCAAACATCATGTCAAGCAACGAATACCCTCTTTGTTCAACAAAGATCTCTTCTCCTTTTTGCATGATCATCCGGATATGGGCGTCTTTTTCAAACAGGTCCTTCATCATCCGGCTTCTCTGGGCACCCTGACCGGAAAGCAGCGCTATGATCCTCTGCTTTTTACCCTTGTCATCGGAAGAATAGGCGTGGCTCATCAGTACAATATCATCCCCGGCCGCTTTTTTGAATTCTGCCTGGACATTCGGCTGTTTTGTTTCAAGTTTGGCCGGCAATGTACTCATGATCATGTGACAGTGATTTCCGCCGATGCCGTTGACATTGGCAGCAAACCGGAATGCACGACCCTTTTGTCTGACCATCATCTGACGGGCCGGCTTTAAGACTTTGCAGTCATTCAGAATAGAATGCTCAGGGTCATAATTAAAATCTTTTAAAATTTTACCGTTTTTATTCATGAGCATGAGTTTGGCCATGGCCACGGCCGGGTTGGCAGCCTTGAAATATCCGAACTGGGATTTAATGTTTCCACAGTGCATTTCATGGTCAAAGCACTGCTCAATCACCTGTTTTTCCACGATGTCGCCAAAAACATTGGAAAAGGCAAACAGATCCAGATGGCTGACATCCTGTTTCCGGATTCCGCTTTTATAATAGGCTTCATTGATGGTGGAAACAAAGGTTTGTTCCGACGGGGCCAGAAGGTGATCCGGCACGCTGGATCGCACGGCGCAGTCATTGATCTCACCCAGTATTTCCATATTAAATTCACGGGCTTTTTTAAGGGTGGTGATGATATGAACGGCAGCGCCCTCTCCCATGACATACCCGTCTGCCCTGGAATCAAAAAAATTGCAGTCCCCTTCGGATAAGAGGCCAAGACGTTTAAAAGCCATGAGAACGGCAGGATAAAGATTGCAGTCCACCCCGCCTGCCAGGACAAAATCAAGATCTTTTTGCTTTACATTCCGGACCGCATTTCTCATGGCAATAAAGGCTGATGCACAGGAAGCGTCAATGACGTAATTGGCCCCGTTCAGCCCGAAATAATTAGCGATCCTGCCGGAAATAATATTGGACAAAAGACCTGGGGTGGTGTCCTCATTATTTTCCGGAATTGCTTTTCTGATCGCATCAACCAGTTTCTCTGAAAGCCGGGTTCGCTTTTCAGGGTCAAGCGTCAGACAGTTTTTAATGATATTTCCGATAAATTGCTTGCGCACCCGGATGATGTTTTTGCTCTGTCTCTCGCCTGCAATGGTTCCAAGGATAACCCCCACCTTATTGGCAGGTTTTAACGCCTTTAAAAGACCTGAATTTTCAAGGGCCTCATTGGCTGCTTCAAGACCGAAAATCTGGCCCCGTTCAATGGATTTTACCATCATGGGCGGCATCCGGTATTTCAGGTTGTTAAATTTATAGTCCTTTACCACCCCGGCTTTTACCTTTGGAAGATGATAAAAGGATTTTTTATCCAGATTGGCATAGGCATCATTGTCAAAGTGAACCAAAGGGATATCCGACAATTGCTTTTTCCCTGACTGGAGTTTTTCCCAGAATTCTTCCGTGTTTTTTGCTCCGGGTAGAAAGACACCGAGACCTGCCACAACAATCCGGTCATCATTAAAATCATAGGAAGGATCAGCAAAGATATCCCGGGAAA
Organism: uncultured Desulfobacula sp.; assembly: GCA_964635025.1. GTDB lineage: Bacteria > Desulfobacterota > Desulfobacteria > Desulfobacterales > Desulfobacteraceae > Desulfobacula. The sequence goes on from CAZWMY010000079.1 coordinate 6,551, forward strand.
CCGGCTGATACTGATCCATCATCTGTTCAACCACAATATGATAATTAATGCCGCCAAACCCATAGGAAGAAACAGCCGCTCTTCGGGGGGAATTGCCTTTGATTTGCCACTCCATCGCGTCTTCCACGATAAACAGGGAAGATTTGGTCAGATCATGATTTTTTGAAAGTTTTTCATATTGCCCATTGGGCGGGAGAATCCCTTTATTGACGGCCAAAAGAGCTTTTAAAAGCCCTACCGACCCGGCACATCCCAAAAGATGGCCGATCTGGGATTTAATGGAGCTGATGCCGGCCTTTGAATTTTTATACAAAGCATTCAGGGTTTCAAGTTCTGCCTGATCCCCAATGATGGTAGAGGTGCCGTGGGCTTCAATAAATCCGATATCTTCGGGCATTATGCCCGGACGGATTGATTCAAAGCATCGCTCCACGCTTAAGACCTGGCCTTTGGGGTTGGGTGCGGCAATGGCTTTTCCCTTGCCGTCTGAGCTTGAACCAATGGAATTGATTATACCAAAAATCTTATTTTTATCCCGGACGGCATCTTTCATTCGTTTCAAAACAAAAATAACCGACCCTTCTCCCAGGATAAATCCGTCTGCCCTCTCATCAAAGGGGTATGAGCCCACAGCAGACAAGGTTCCCATTTTTGCAAACCCGATAAAGGATTCCGGGGCCAGATGGGTATTGACCCCACCCACGATAACCTGGTCATGATCGCCGGACAAAAGCTCCCCGGTTGCGGCTTCAAGGGCGGTAACCGAGGATGCGCAGGCCGCATCCACAATATAATTGGCCCCCCGGATACCCAGATGGCTCGCTATTCTTGAGGCTTCAATGTTCAAAAGAATCCCGTGAACCGGGTCATAGCCTTTATTTTCCCCTTCAATGCCTTCCATCAGGACCTGTTTCACCATTTCTTTTTCCGGATCGGTCAGGGACTGGTATTCATCGGTTTTTTCCATCATGGAAACCAGTTCCGGATACCAGTATTTAAGCTGAAGGCTGTTGCCCAGCTCATTGGAAAGGCAGGTGGCGATAATAACGGCGGTTCTTGACGGATCATCACAGGCAAACTGATTATTTTCTCCCAGGAGCCCGGCATTTTCAACAGCCTTATAAGCGGTCTGAAGAACCATTTGCTGGCTTCTGGAAAGCCTTTTTTCCTTACCTTCCGCATATCCGAACCGTTCAGAGTCAAATTCAAAATCATCAATATGCCCGGCCAGGACAGTATAGGTTTTATCCTCGGCACTCCGGTCCGGGTCATAATACAGATCATGATCAAACCTGGCTTTCGGCATGGGGCTGATGGAGTATTTTTTGGCGAGAATATTTTCCCACAGGCTTTCCGGATCATGGGCATGGGGAAGGGTACAGCCTACACCCACCACTGCGATTTCGTCATTGATTTTATTTTTCGGGCTTGAAAAAATCTCCAGAAAATTCAGATTCCTGTATAGACTTGCCTTGGTTTCAAAAAATTTATCATGGATCTTTTTAATGGTCACGGGGCCGTCAAAAAAAGCAAGTCCGTCTCCCACGAGAAAATTTCCTCTTTCTTTATGGGCTTCATCATCAAACCAGGTATAATGTTCAGGCCCGGGATTTTTAAAATCCGGCAGAAACCCTTTGGCACCGATGAGCAGAGAGCCGATATTCCTTTTTTCAAAGGTCCGCTTTCTGTTCTCAAGGCTTTCCTTGTTCCGGATCATTTCCGCTTCGGTTTCCACCATCATCCTGGCAAAATCCGTAGGAGCCGTCCTGGAAGCCAATCCGAGACTCTTGCCGATGACCATGGTTTCGTTTTCCTCGATGAGGATGTCCCGGTATTGCGGTTTGATGCATTTTGTTTCCACGATTTCATCGGCAAAAAGATAGGCTGTGCCGACCTGCATCCCAATCTTTGCACCTTTGGCAGAAAGAAAAGAAGTAAGGCCTGAAATAAAAAAAGAGGCAAAACAGGTGGCAATCCCCCCGGCAAAAACCAGGTATAAATCAGATACATCATAGTTTTTGTTCATCAGGGTGGCAATGGCATCTTCCCAGAGAACCATGGAGGAGAGCATCCCCACATGGCCGCCGGCTTCCCCGCCTTCAAAGATAAATCTCTTGCAGCCGCTTTTGATGGCATTTTCCATCATGGATACGGACGGGGTATGAAGATAAGTTTTGGTGCCTGCTTTTTCAAGTTCTGCGGCCTGGGAAGGAATCCCTCCGGCAAAAAGGGCATAGGGTGCTTTGTATTTTTTAACCATTTCCAGATGTTTTTTGACCATGGGGTTAAAGGCTTCGATCCCTACCAGACCTGCTCCGAAAATAGGCACTTTTTCCGACCCGTCTTTGAGCATTTTATCAGCCAGAAATTCCGGCAGGCTTCCCACGGCAAAAAACGGGAGAGCGCCATGCTCCAGGATCTTATTGGCAAATTCGGAACTATCCGATATATTGGCCATGGGCCCCTGGATCAGGGGAAATTTTGTGCCCTGGTCTTTGGCAAATGGTGAATCCGGTTTTACCGGGTCATGGCTGTCAATGAAATTCAGATGCTCCCCAATGGTTTTAAAAAAACCTGAAATGATGTCGCTCAGATGGGTTGATTCTTTTATAAAATCCTTTGCAAAAACCCCATCCTGACCCAAATAAAACAGGGACTGGATAAAAGGGGCGTCCTCCCGGTCAAAGGCGGTCATCTCGGCTGCAATAATATCATAGAGCTTTTCTTTGCCATTGGGGTCTGGCCCCAGTTCAACGGCATTAATCTTCAGGTCTTTAACGATTTTTGTGCCCAGTTTTGCAAACACGCGGTAAATATCATCGCCGTTATAGGTAATATCCGTTGAATCGCTCTCATCCAGCATAGCCAGAAGTGTTTTAAAATTTTTTGATACCGGGGCTTCGTCGGCCATGAGAAGCTGGCTGTCCATGACAACCCCGGACGCGCCTGCGGCAAACATGCCGGCTGCCGTGTATTTTCCCACACCGCCATGAATAAAAACAGGATAATCCGTGTTTTTCAAATACCATTGCATAAGGATAAAAGAAGAATATTTAGACACCTTTCCACCGGCTTCATTGCCTTTCAGGATCAGGGCATGGGGACTGATTTCTTTAATTTTATCATTTATATGAATATCTTTGATTTCAAGCGCGATCTTTGTATCTGAAAAATGGGAGAAATTTGCTATGGTATCGGTTTTTGAAAGCGGGCAGATGATGAGATCAAGGTTGATCATCTGCTTATCTTTGATTGCCTCAATCAGATCCCTGTCATGGGAAAAAAGTCTTATACCGAAACTTAAGGGTTCTTTGGCAAGCTGCAATGCCCTTTGAAGGATTTCATCATGGGTCAAAAATTCCGTATCCAATACCGGAAGGGCACCGGCAGCATAAATTTCATTAAAATACTTTAAATCAAAGACCTTTACAGGGTTATAAACCATTAAAGGAAGTCTTGAATTCAGTATTCTTCTTATCATAAGTATTTCTCCATCATTTATTTATGTTTCATCATAAGGCCGGTTAAAATATAAGACCGGCTTTAATAATTCCAGAAATCCAACAGCGCCTTTACAAATACCGTGCCAGAACCAACCGAATAGATAAGCATCCAAAATGATGGACTTTCCCATTTTAATTCGTTTTTTAATCATTCAAATGCAATCTTTGCCCTTGCATTTTATGCATACGACATATACAAATTTGTCTATGAGTTTTCTTTTATTCCATGGAGCTGTAAATGAAAAAAGCATCTTTTACGCCTGAAGAACAAAATTTTTTCAGGACCGTCCATAATGCTGCATTTGCAAACCCTTTTAGTGATCTAAGAGAAAAGCTGGATATTAAAATTGCAGGACTTTTCCCTTCAGCCACCCGAAGGGAAGGCATTGATCAGTCCATCCAGGAAGTCAGGCATCGGATCAACGAGCTTGAAAAACAGGGACGTGCCGATATAAATATTTATGAAGGTCAAGACAAAGAGATCATTACCATTGTCTTTCTTTTTGATGTCTTTCATAAATTCAGGGATGATTTTGACCAGCTCATAAAAGATCAGATAAAGGCTGGGGAGACCCCCGTCAAGGTTCCTTTTGCCGAAGCTGCTATGCGTATGCTGTATGATAAAGGCTTTGATGAAAAAAGTTTTATCCACTATTTTGCGCTTTCCTATCAGCTCAGGCGGGCCTTTTATTTTATTTCCCATTCCCTTGTGGGCAGCAGCCCGTGCATGAAAACCCTGAAAAAACATTTATGGTACAATGTCTTTACCTATAATATCGAATTATATGACAGATTTTTATGGAACAAGATGGAAGATTTCTCCACTCTTCTTCTGGGTGAAACCGGAACAGGCAAAGGTACGGCAGCCAAAGCCATCGGCAGCAGCGGCTATATTCCCTTTGATGAAAAAAAACAATGCTTTACCCAGAGCTTTACCGAAACCTTTTCATCCCTGAACCTCTCCCAATATCCTGAAACCCTTCTGGAATCGGAACTCTTTGGGCATACCAAAGGTGCTTTTACAGGTGCCGTGGATGATTACAAGGGCGTCTTTGACCGATGCAGTCCCCATGGGTCCATTCTCCTTGATGAGATCGGAGAAATCCCCAATCACGTCCAGATCAAATTATTGCGGGTTCTCCAGGAAAGAAGCTTTTCCCCGGTCGGCACCCATGTTGTCTCAAGATTTAATGGAAGGGTGATTGCCGCCACCAACAGACCCAAAAAAGAAATCCTGGATGGGACGGTTTTCAGGGATGATTTTTATTACCGGCTCTGTTCCGACATCATTGAAGTCCCCCCTTTAAGAACAAGGATTAAAGAGGCTCCGGCAGAACTTGACGAGTTGCTGGATTTTACCATCGAAAGAATGACCGGTACCCGGTCTGAAAAACTGATCCATAAAGTCAAAAGAATTATTGACCGCAGGCTTGGAAAGAATTATGAATGGCCGGGTAATGTCCGGGAGTTGGAACAATGCGTCAGAAGTGTTCTGCTCAGGCGGGATTATAAAGGCAAACAAAAAGAGGACAAAGAAACCACCTCTTTGCACCAAGACCTCATAGAGGGCATCCAAAACCGGAATATTTCCGTACCCTCACTTTTATCCGGATACTGCAGGCTTCTTTATGATGAAACAGGCAGTTATGAAAAAGTGGCAAAACTAACCGGGCTGGACAGAAGGACCATAAAAAAATACATCATGACTGCGCAAAAAGAAGAGACTCATCATGCTTAATTTCCTGCCTCATTTCATCAGGGGGTTTTTATCGATACTGCTGTATACGGTGAACACCATTATTCTGACCGTTCCGCTCATTCTACTGTCTTTCTTAAAATTTGTTATACCGGTTCATTCCTTTATTGTCTTTCTTGATAAAATACTGATTTCCATTGCCACGCTCTGGATAAAGGCCAACTCCCTTAATTCAAGGCTTTTCTGCGCCATTGAATGGGATATCCGCGGGCTTGAGCATCTGAAACAGAAAGAATGGTATCTGGTTCTTTCCAATCATCAATCCTGGGTTGATATCCTGGCCCTGCAAACCACCTTGAATCAAAAAATCCCCATGCTCAAATTTTTCCTGAAAAAAGAATTGATTTTTGTTCCTTTTCTGGGCCTTGCATGGTGGGCCCTGGATTTCCCCTTCATGAAACGGTATTCAAAAAAAGAATTGCTCCAAAAGCCCCATTTAAAGGGCAAGGATCTTGAAAGCACCAGGAAAGCCTGTGAAAAATTCAAACACACGCCGGTTTCCATTATGAATTTTGTTGAAGGAACAAGATTTACACAAAATAAAAAAGACAGGCAGAAGAATCCTTTTTGCCACCTCTTAAGCCCCAAAGCCGGGGGCATCTCCTTTGTATTGGGGGCCATGGGAGAACATCTTCACCATATCATTGACGTCACCATTGTTTATCCGGAAAAAATCCCGACCTTTTGGGAATATATTTCCGGAAGGGTTAAAAAAATCATAATCGATTTTGAAGTCATTCCGTTAACCGGCTTTTTAAAAGGGGATTATCTCAACGATGAAGACTATAAAAAGCGCATTTTTTTCTGGCTCAATGAGTTATGGCTGAAAAAAGATAAAAAAATCAGCAAATTAAAAACCAACCAGGTTTAAGGAGTTAAATATTCCCGACCCGGATTTCGTAAATATTCAGGCTCTGGCCCTGCTCATTAGTGCACAGGACCTCGGTAATCCTTGAATGGCGGATCATTTCCGTCACTCGTTTTTCAGCGTGTTTTCCCTTGATAACAGTTTCAGGCATGATCATCCCTTCACAAATAACAACCGGTTTGCCTGGATTTTCTTTGGCCCATTTTGCAAGGTTGTTTCTCTCGTCAATAAAATCGGCAAGCTTTTTATCAAGGGCTCCGATTTCCTTGTCCTCGCTTTCCATCATGGATTCAATCTTATCACTTTTATCAAAACACGCATCCAGGTTTTCTTCTGCTTTTTTGGCGTTCACCTGCAATTGAACGATTCGTTTTTGCAATTCATTAATGGCTTCGGTATCGTTTCCCAGCGTTGAAATTTTTGAATTTAATTCTTTTTGTTCCAGTTGGGATCTGTCCTGAATGTGGGCAAATTCCGTGATCTGCTTTTGAAGCGTAAGATTTTCCTCTTTTAAGGCTTCTTTTTTCTCCCTGTGAAGCTCTATCTGTTTTTTCAGATTCTCAATTTTCCATTTATTTTTTTCAAGCTCCTTTACGGTAAAATCATCCTGGCCGATTTTAATGATGCTAGGCCCGGATACCTCTGTTCCGATATGCTTGGACTTCACACCCATCTTGGCAGAAATTCTTGAAGAAATAATTTTTCCGTTTTCAACAACACAGCTTCCTGAGCATTCAACATCCGCATCCACGATTTCCTTTTCAACAACAACATCTCCCATGCAGATGATTTCCGACTGGTGAATATATTTTGCACGGACATTGCCCCTAGCGTAAATTTTGCCTTTATTAATACCACCGACAATTTTTATATTTCCTTCGGCAGTGATGATGCCGCCGTCTACACCGACGGCCTGGATATTATTGCCCGTCACCTTGAATCCGGGCTGGATGCGGCCCGTGACATTCACGTTCCCGTCATATTGAATATGACCGGTTCCATAATCCACATCCCCTTGTGTGGTATATTCCTGATGGACATATACATGACCGGTCAGGGCATATTTAGGGAATCCGCTGACTGCGGCAATAAGTTTGCAACCATCCTCTGAAGGTTTAACCCCTTTCCCGAATTTAAAGGGGATATCTTTTCCGGGGACTGCATCCATTTCCTCGCCATATATGTTATGGCCACGCCGTGCTTCGATCATGGGTATTTTTTCTGCAAGCAGGGTTCCGGCTTCAATAAAAGGGATTTCACCGCGCTCCTTGAAATCCATTGTCCCGTTTTCCAACAGTCCTCCGACTTTCAGATAATCCGTATTAAAGAAAAACTCAATCTTTGCGTCTTTCCCCTGGATTGGCGCAACACCCTTTGCCACTCTGAAGGCCTTGGTTTTAAAACCGCTGGATTTAATAAACCCCTCGATCATTTTATCTTCAACAAGACCGAATAGAATTCCTTTTTCGTACAATGACGCTTTTAGCCCATCAACGGAAATTGTATTGTCAAAATAATCTGTTTTTGTAAGAAAGGCTGCCATGTGGTCTTTGGAAATGACAAGCTTGATTCCGCCGTTTATCATCTCAGGTTCCAATAAATTTACGGCTTCCTGCTCTTCTTCACCCCCATCATCCTTTGATTTTTCCGGAATCGCGGGGACAGCAGGTTCTGGATGAGAAGATGGGGGCTGATTACCTGTAACCATAGTTTTTTTCCGGGATGATTCTTTTACTTCCTGTAAAACTCTCTCTTGTAATTGCCGGATATAATCCCTCTGTTTTTCCGTCAGCATCCCGGCTTCAACCATCATTTCCCCGATGAGGCGTATTTTTCGCTTATTTTTTTTATCTTCCTCCTGTTCCTCCAGGACCAGCTTTAACACCCCCTGGCTGATAAACCCTTTTCGGATGGCAATGGCACCGAATTGTAATTCTTTTTGCCGCAGCTCAACCGCTTTGGCAGCTCTCACAATTCTTTCCATGTTCTGAGCAGATATCATTTCCTTTGACAAAAAATACTCTTTTAAGGCAAGATCCGGATCAGCCGCACCTGTACAATGCGACATGGCCTTTTGAAGATCTTCTTTTGTGATTAAAAGATTTTTAACAGCCAAAAGCCCGATGATGGGAGTTTTTGCTTTATTCTCTGATTCTTCTGCCATAATCTCCTCTCATAAGAATTAAATTACAGCACCGGTTAATCCTGCGGCAATCAGTAAAAATTCAATTATAAATTCCCGATGTTCGCCGGATACAAGACGATCCTTTTTAAAAAATTTTATTAATAAAACCATACAAAAGGGTATGAAAGCAAGTAAGAAAGCTCTGTTTACCAATAAATCGGCGAAATCTGCCATAAAAAGAAGTCCGATTTCAAAAATGAGGATATATTTAATGATGGCAAAGCTTTGTTTTTCTCCTAAAAGAATAGGAAGCGTTTCTTTTCCTGTAATCCTGTCCCCTTGAATGGCAAGGATATCAAAAAATGCCGTCCTGGCAAACACAAGACCCGTGGCAAACAAAAAGACCACAGCCACGGAAAGCAAATTTCCACGATCGACCACTGCGGGTAAAAGACAGGTTACGGTTCCCCAGGCAATGACGATCAATATGGTTTTTGACCCCGGGATATCTTTTATCCGGGTAATTTTCCCTTTTTTTAACGACTTCGGGATAATCTTCAGATTATAGGATAACCCCAAAAGGCTCATGATCAGAAGCAAAACAAAAGAGACCATCCCGCTTAAAAAACTCAGATACAGTCCTGAACCGCCGGACAGAACAGCCAGAATCCATAGATATACTCGGTTTTCCTTGTAGAAATCCGCCCTTTTCGGATGGTTATACCGGTCTGACCGGATGGCAAAAAGATTATTCAGGATCTGCATGGAAAGCACATACAACATGGCAATCAATGCATGGTGAAAATCCTGAACATTTCCCTGAAGCCTTGAGCAGGCATAGGTCAGGGACCCGGCTCCGATGGAAGCAAGAATATTGGTTTTTAAAAGAAAATCACGAAAAAAATACAATGCTGCCTTAAGTGCATGTCTTTTTTGAAGACTGTTTTCTATCTTTCGGTAGGTATCTGTAATAATCCAGTTGGGAGTGGATGCTCCGGCTGTAAGTGCAATGGATTTTGCGTTGGACAGGGCATCATAATCGATTTCAGAGGCGTCCTCGACATGGAAGGCCGGTTTTCCGGCTCCTGCTGCAATTTGGGCAAGCCGCCGGGTATTTCCGCTGTCTTTGCCGCCTACTACGATGACGGCATCGTTTTCCTTTGCAAGCCTTCGGATCTCGGTCTGGCGTTTTTCCGTAGAACCGCAGATGGTATCAAATACCCTGTAATGAGAGGCATGAACCTGGCACCATGCCTTTATTTCATCATAAAATGAGGTATTCTGGGTTGTCTGGGCGACAACAACGGCATTTTCAAATATAGGCAAAGAAGACAATTCTTCCAAGGAGGTGACGGTATGACCTTTTCCTTTTGCATATCCAAGAAGCCCGATAACCTCAGGGTGATTCTTATCTCCGACAATAATCGTGGCATAGCCTTTTTTGGCATACCGGTTGATGATCACCTGAACCCTGACCACCCTTGGGCAGGTGGCGTTAACCACTGTAAATCCGGCCTCCTTCAATGCCTCCTGATCTTCCGGCGGAACGCCGTGGGCCCGTATCAGGACAATGCCTGAACCTTTTTCTGGAATCTTTTCAATCCTGAAGATCTTTTTTTCCTCCAGCATCTGAAGGACCTGGGGATTATGGATAAGAGGGCCATAGGTAAAAATCGGTTCCTGATACCGGGTGGATGCATCCAGAACCAGATCCACAGCCCGCCGGACCCCCATGCAGAATCCGGCTGTTTTTGCAATGACGATTTTCATCAGACCCTGCTTAAAAGGTCAATAATCTTCTGGAATTCCGTCTTTGATTTAAAATTGATTTCTATCTTGCCCCTGTCCCCGCTTTTCTGAATCCGGACGGTTGATTTGATCCGGTCGGAAAGAAATCGGGAGGTTTGATCAAGATATTGTTTTTCATCAGGGGATAATTCAGCCTGAAATTTTTCAGGTTCTTTTTTAACATTGTTGACCAGCTTTTCCGTTTCCCGCACAGACAGCTCTTTTTGGATAACCACATGAAGAAGACGGATCTGATTTTCCTCGGAACCGGCACTGAGCAGGGCCCGTGCATGACCCATGGAAATTTTTTCTGCGATGAGGCTGTCTTTTATTACTTCCGGAAGGCTCCGGAGCCTTAACAGGTTTGCAATGGTGGACCTGTTTTTTCCGATTTTTTTGGCAACTTTTTCCTGGGTGTACTGAAACTCATCAATAAGCCTGTGATAGGCCTCAGCCTCTTCAAGCACATTTAAATTTTCCCGTTGGATATTCTCAATAATGGAAACTTCCAACACCTGCTCATCAGTCAGGTTTTTTACAAATACCGGCACATGGGTGAGGTTGGCTTCTTTTGCAGCGCGCAACCTTCTTTCTCCGGCAATGAGTTCATAGGAATCATTCACATGCCGGACCAGCAAGGGCTGTAAAATTCCCTGATCTGCCACAGAATCCCGCAAGCGGTCCAGTTCTTCCTGGTTGAACACAGTTCTGGGCTGATACCGGTTGGGTGCTATCTCTTCAACAGGACACATTAAAAAATCAGCACCGATTTCCGGTTTGTCATAATCAGGAATAAGAGCCGAGATCCCCCGGCCAAGCCCGGTGTGTTTCTTTTTCTTTGTCATCTTTTCAGAAATTCCCTGGTAAAGGCCATATAGCTTTTGGACCCTGGTGACTGTTTATCATATAAAATTACCGGCAATCCGTAACTGGGTGCTTCCCCCAGTTTTACATTGCGGGGTATTTTTGTTTTGAAGACCATGTCTTTAAAATATTTTCTCGCATCCTCAACCACATGTTGGGCAAGATTTGTCCGTCCGTCGTACATGGTTAAAAGGATTCCCTTAATTCTGAGTCCGGGATTAAAAGATGATTTGACCCGTTTAATGGTATCTAAAAGCTGACCCAATCCTTCAAGGGCATAAAATTCGCTTTGAAGCGTAATCAATACGGCATCCGATGCTGTGAACGCATTCAGTGTCAACAGCCCCAGCGCCGGAGGACAATCGATGATGACATAATCAAACCGCTCTTTTATCCCATCCAGAATTTGCTTCAGTTTTTTTTCCCTGCCTTTTTCCGCAACCATTTCGATCTCAAACCCGATGAGATCCATGTTGGCAGGGATGATCATGAGTTTTGGCAAAACTGTGGGATAAATAATATCGTTTACCCCTGCCTCTCCGATAAGACCCTGGTAAAGGGAATATTTTAAGGAAGGCTTGTCTAACCCCATACCCGTTGTGGCATGCGCCTGGGAATTGCAATCCACCAGGCGAACCTTTTTCCCCACAGAAGCAAGCGCGGCGGAAAGATTGACGGAAGTTGTTGTTTTACCGACTCCCCCTTTCTGGTTTGCTATACTGATAATCTGGGTCATAATTCAGTTTCCATATCATAGTTGTCTGGCAGAGGCAATCGTTTAAAAATGAACCTTTTTAATTTTTTTTATGGATTCAAAAAACCATGAAAAAACCCGGTATGGCCTTTCACAGCCATACCGGGCATATTTTACAGATGATATGGATCAGATTATTCTTCTGATTCCGGATGGAATACATCCACGTCTTTTAAGTCATCCCCCAGATAGGTTCTTTCCTTGGGTCCCAGGATGCCGAGAGACAGACACAAAAGGGTCCACAGATGAACTGTCTGCCAGGCATGACCATTGACTTCACTCATATCATGGACCTGGGCATGGCAGTTGTGACAAGGCGTGATGCAATAGGCAGCCTTGGTTGCCAGAATCTGGTTGGCCTTGGTCTGGCCATAGGCCCGCCGCTGTTCCTGGAATCCGGATTGCAGATACCCACCTCCGCCTCCGCAGCAAAAATTATTGGATTTGTTGGGCTGCATATCAATAAGGTTTTCTTCCCCTACCACAGCCCTGACAACATATCTTAAGTCTTCGGCAACCGGGTCGCCAAAGGTTTTTCTGACCAATTGGCAGGGGTCCTGAACCGTAAATTTGATTTTCCGGTCCTTGTTCCAATCGGATGAGGGTTTGAGCTTTCCTTCTCTTACCCATTGTGCGTAAAGTTGGATAATGCTTTTAATTTCAAAATTGTAAGGGATCTTGAATTTTGCCAGTCCGGCCCGGACTGCGAAAAGTTCGTGGCCTCACTCCGTGTTGAGCCAGACTTTACAGCCCAGGTCCTCCACAGCCTTAACCTTTGTCCGCACAATTTTTTCCCAGTTGGGATTGTCTGCGGAAAAAAGGCAATAGTTTTCAGCGGCCCAGCCCTTTGTCCCATAAGTCCAGTCTGCACCGGCAAGATGCATAATCTTCCATAAGGGCACCATTTCATCGGGTTCGGTTACCGGTTC
>CAZWMY010000080.1:0-19083 GCA_964635025.1 uncultured Desulfobacula sp.
CATTTTGCATTCTCTTCGTTGGTAAGGGTAATGAACTTGAAATCTTTTGCGTTTACATACTCCAAGCCTTGCGTCTTCGCCTCATGCGATGTTTTTCCTTGCTTTGCGACCCATTCCTGGCTGACCTCGGTGAAAACTTTCTGAACTTCAGGCGGCAGGGCATCCCATTTTGATTTATTCATGACAACGAACATACCGGTTGAATATGCAATACCATAGTTCAATGTAGTGGCTGAAACAACTTCACCCCATTTCCAGCCTTTTAATGCTTCCAAAGGAGACATGGCGCCTTCTGCTACACCGGTACGAAGCGCATCGTATGTCTCAGGCATGGTTGTGCCCACTGGTGCTCCACCCAGGGCGGTAACAATTTTTGCTGAAAGTCCTGTGGCCCGGATTTTTTTGCCTTTGAAATCGTCAAGTGTGGCAATCGGTGTTTTTGAATGCACAACACCGGGGCCATGGGCGTGCAGGTACAGAACCTTAACATCTGCCAATTCTTTGGGTTGAAATTTGGCATAGAAGGCATTAATCAATTCTGTTGCCTGGGCACCGCTTTTGTAGCCGAGGGGAAGATCAATGGCTTCCATCAGGGGGAATTTGCCTCTTGAATAAGCAAAAACGCTGAATCCGATGTCGGCAATTCCTGTGACTACGCTGTCATAGGTTTGTGGGGGCGGTGTCAGTGTGCCTCCCGGGAAATAGGAGATGGCAACTTTGCCGTTTGTTCTTTTCTCAATTTCTCTGCACCATGCTTCTGAAAGGATACTGTTTTTGTGCGGAGCGGGAAAAAAGTTTGAATAATTGAGTTTAATCGGTCCATCGGCGGCAAGAGAAGCGCCCGGGAATGAAACATAGACAAGAGATACAAAAAGAATGGATAATATTAACGCTACTGACAATTTTTTCATAAAAAACTCCCTCCTAACATTAAAGGTTATTACCACTTGATCAAGCCATATAGGATAAGAACTTCCTTTTTGTCAAGAAAATTATGGCAGACCGAAATTGAATCTGTTCCGCCATAACCCTTTGGGGCTTGGTTTTAGGATCATTCGGTTTTCGGCTTATCCGGAAGTTTCTGCGCAAACCTTTTCAAGATCACCTGCCATGATCTGAAGATCATTGGCTGAGCGGGCAACCGTTTCAATTCCTTCCAGGGTTGCCATTGCCAGTTCCACCATTTCCGAGGTGTTTTGAGCCACCAATGAGCTCTCTTCAGTCGAGCGGTTGATTTTTTGAGAAATATCATGGGTTACCGTGTTCTGTTCTGAAACAATATCTGAAATTTTATATTGCAGGGTGCTGAATTGCTTTATGGTGTCTGATATTTCCTGATTGTTTTTAACGACATTATTCACTACATCTAAGTTTTCATAAATCTGGGCATTGATTTCATTGGTTGCATTTGATGTCTGCCTTGCCAGTTCCTTGATTTCATTGGCCACAACAGAGAACCCTTTGCCCGCTTCTCCGGCCCTTGCAGCCTCTATGGTTGCATTCAGGGCCAAAAGGTTGGTTTGTTCTGAAATATTGGCAATTACCTCTGTAACTTTGCTGATTTCTTTGCTGTTGGCGTCCAGTCTTGAAATAAGAGAAATGCTTTCGGTAGAGGATTGTATCCCTTTTTCAACAATGGTCATGGCCTCTTTGATGCTGTTTGTGATATGAAAGTTCGCCGACACTGTTTTTTCTATGGCTTCTGCCATGACCATGAGGTTCTCATTGATCTGAGCCGCCTGATTTGAAATTCGGTCCGCCTGATCTGATGACTGGGAGGCTTTCTCTTTAATGGTGGTGCTGATGGTTTTTAATTCGCCGGAAGAGTTTAAAAGCTCGAGAGCATTGGTTCTGATCTTTGAAAGAATGGCCTCAAGATTATTGGCAATAATCTGGGCATTCTTTTTTTCTTTTTCCAGATCCTGCATGATTTTCTGCTGGGAATCCATGGCGTTGCGTTGGTTTGAAAACATTTCATTTCTTGCATTCTCAATAAAGACCAGGGTAATTCCGCTGACGATGATGGGGCCCAGAATGTTTGCAAAATCGGCACTTAAAACCGCATCAGGCGACAGTTCGATAAATCCGGTATCGATTCCGTTTTTTTTGAGCATATACAACACAATCACTTCGATCAGCATCATGATAGACCAGAAAATACAGCTCCCGATGCCTAAAAAGGTTGCGGCAAAAAGAGGAATGATAAGATTCCATGACAAGGCAGAGGAGTGAATCCCGCCGGTAAGAGAGGGAAGATAGGTAAAATGCCAGGTTAAAGCGGCAATGACAATGTTGCCTGTAAAATTCAGGGATTTTGAATATTTAAAAATAAAAGGGGTTAATCCAACAAAAATCATGACACAGGTCATGCTGAGTGCAAGCTGGTTCGCACCGAGCTTATACCATTTGTAAGCATTGGGAAGCAGGAAGATCGCACTGATCCAGACAAAGGTTAAAAACTGATTTGCCCGCCGGGAATCGTTGAGATCGTCATAGAGGCTTTCCGGGATGAAAAATCGATTGAGTTTATAGATATTCATTGGTTTTTCCTCTCATGTTGATAATAAGTAGGAAAACAGTATATGAAAAAATTTCAGACTTCAACTGTAAACAAAGATTGATGAATAAATTTTAAGATGATAGTTTTTAAGGGCATTTCAAATCAACATTTCAATGAAAAAGGGTCGATGATGGTTTCAAATGAAAAAAAAGAGTGTTATGGCTGGTGCGGCAGAATACTTAAGGTGGATCTGTCAACCCAATCGGTTTCTGAGATAGAGACCAAGACTTACAGTGATCTTTTCCTTGGGGGAAGGGGAATTGCCGACCGGCTCTATTGGGAATTAAACACGCCTGAGACAAGGGCCTTTGATCCGGAGAATCATTTGATCTTTATGACCGGACCTTTGGGGGCTACCGGAGCTCAAGGGGCGTCCCGGTTTATTGTGGTGGGCAAATCTCCCATGCTGCTTCCTGAAGGGTTTTGCCACGGGAATCTGGGAGGTTTTTTCGGTCCGTATCTGAAACGGGCCGGGTTTGACGGTATTGTCATTTCCGGCCGGTCGGAGCAGCCTGTGTATCTCTATATTAATGATGGGAAAGTATGGTTTCGTGATGCTGCCGCTTTGTGGGGTAGGGGGGTATATGAAGTACGGGATGCCTTAAAAGGGATTCATGGAGGCAATGTCCGGTTTGTTACCACAGGTGTGGCCGGCGAAAATCTTTGCCGCAGCGCCAATATCATGACGGATAACGAGGGGAGCGCCACGGGCGGATTTGGTGCCGTCATGGGGTCTAAAAAGCTGAAAGCCATTGCCGTATCCGGCACCGCCACAGTGGCCGTGGCCCATCCCGAAGCCCTTAAGACATTGAATCGCCTGACCATTGATCTGAACCGGCGGGACCCCATGTTTCTGCCCTTTAAAAAAGAACAGGTAAAGCGGATCGGTAAATCATCCTGTTATCAATGCGGGCTGGACTGTCTTTTTCGCAATCTTCTTCAAACCGCTGCCGGCAAGGAAATGGTGAGAAAATGCCAGGCCATGTTTGTCTATTTTCAATGGGTTGTCCGGCGACCCGAGGAATCGGCAGAAACAGCTTTGGCAGCCAACGGTATCTGCAACGATCTGTCGCTTTGCACCATGGAGATGTATAATATTCTTAACTGGGTAACGGCGTGTTTCAAATCCGGATATTTAACGGAAGCTGCGACCGGTCTTGATATCACAAAATTGGGAACCCTGGAATTTTTTGAAAAACTCGCCCAAATGATTGCAAGGCGGGAAGGATTCGGCGATATCCTTGCAGAAGGTCTCCTCCGGGCCGCGGAAACACTAGGAGACAAGGCAAAAGCCCATTTTGCACCCGAAGTATCCGGTGTCGGGGATGGAGCCACCTATTCCGCCAGGGAATATTTAATGAATGGTCTGCTCTATGCCTTTGAACCCCGCCAGCCCATTGCCATGCTCCATGAGGTCAGCCGGTTGACCGGTTTTTGGGGCATGCATAAGGCCAACCCTGATTTCTCTCCTGTTTCAAATGAGGTGTTCCGAGGTGCCGCCGCCCGGTTCTGGGGGCATGAAAAGGCATGGGATCTCATGACCCACGAAGGAAAGGCTGAAGCGGCCGTCCGGATCATCGACCGGACCAATGTCAAAGACAGCCTTTTGCTCTGCGATTCCTGCTGGCCGCTCATGGTGTCCTGGCATACTCCAGATCGGGTGGGAGATCCGTCTCTTGAAAGCCGGATCTTTAGCGCTGTGACCGGTATGGAGATGGACGAAGCCGGTTTGAACCGTTTTGGTGAAAGAATTTTTAATCTGGAGCGGGCCATTTTGATCCGGGAAGGCCGGCGCCCCCTTTTGGACGATGATGTGGCGCAATTTAATTATACCGAACCTGTTCAGTCGGTTTATATGAATCCGGAAGTACTGGTTCCGGGGCCCGGAGACCAGGTACTTTCCAGAAAAGGAATGACCCTTGACCGAAATGTGTTTGAAACCATGCGAAAAGAATTTTATGAACTCAGGGGCTGGGATACAAAAACCGGTGAACAGCTTCCGGAAACGCTGAAGCGGCTTCAACTTTCAGACTTGAAAGCTTAAATATGGATTCAATGCCAAAACAGATGAAGCTTTATTTGGTGATCCTGGCCCTGACCGCCATGGGTCTTGGGTTCAGCAACGATATCATGTCCAATTATTTTAAAGACGCTTACCAGGCCACCGCCTTTCAGCGCGGGATCATCGAGTTTCCCCGTGAGCTTCCCGGCATCCTGGCCATCCTGTTTATTTCTCTATTTTCATTTCTCAGCGACATCCGGATTGCCATCCTGTCCCAGGTTCTCAGCATGATCGGAATAGTTGTCCTGGGGTTGACCACGCCTTTTTACACCGTGATGCTGGTTTTCATTTTTATCAATTCCATTGGCATGCATCTTTTTTTCATTCTGCAGGACAGCATCGGCCTTGCCCCGATTAAAAAAAAGGGAGAAACCGGTAAAAGAATGGGTCAGTTCAGGGAAGTCCTGACCGCTTTCCAGATGGTGGCTGCCATACTGGTATTTATGGGGTTTCGCATGGGGTTTTTCAGTTTTGAAACCCCTCTGAAAATACCTTTTCTGCTTGCAGGGGTTTCGTGTTTTTTCGTTCTGATCCTTCTTGTCCGGTTACAACGCATGGTGCATCTTCCGGGAAGCATTCACCAAAAAAACAAAATGGTGGTGAGAAAGGAATACAGATATTATTACATATTGACCATTATGTTCGGCGTACAAAAACAGATCATGATGGTCTATGGCCCCTGGGTTCTCATCGATCTGCTCAGCAAAAAAGCAGATACCATTGCCTTTTTGGCTATTATCGGCGGGCTGATCGGTATCTTCTTTATCCCGGCACTGGGCAGATGGATGGATCGATACGGCATCAAAACCATGCTTTATGCTGATGCCGTTTCTTTCATCGCCGTTTATATTGTTTATGGCGTCCTTGCAGCCGGATATAATGAAGGATGGCTGCCCCGCTTCGGCTGGGCCGTCATACCGGCCTATCTGATTTTTATCCTGGACCGCATGTCCACCCAGATGGGGCTTGTGAGAACCGTTTACCTGCGCGCCATTGCCGTAAACACCTCGGACATCACTTCAACCCTGTCGGTGGGCATCAGTCTTGATCACATCGCCACCATAGTCTGTGCTGCTCTGGGCGGGCTTATCTGGGGAGCCTGGGGCCCCCAATACATTTTTTTTCTGGCGGCTCTACTCTCCCTGGTGAATCTGTATGTGGCCTTTAAAGTTAAATTACCCTAAAACGGCAGGTTCGGATTGACCTTGCAGGCCACGGGCTCTGCTTTTCCAAGGCTGGCAAAACATTTCAGGCATTCTTCGCAAGGGATAATTTCATGATCTTTTCCTTCCAGCATTTTTTTGGCAGTTTTAGGGTCGCAGATCATCTGTCGGCCAATGGCAATCATGTCGATATTCTCATGTTTTAAGGCATTAACGGCTGCATCACCAATCCCAAACTTGCCGACGGCAATCACGGGAAGCCCGGTCTCTTTTTTAAAAGCTGCCGTAAGGGCGACATTGGCGCCTGAAGGTTTGTCCTTTGGCAAAGCAGAAGTTCCGGCAAGATATGTCTTTCCATTCATCTCTTTCCACCCGCCGTGGGCAATCAAGGAAATATCAAGCACATCCACACCTGCCTCTTTTAATAGCTTGCCCATGACAAGGGCATCATCAAGCGTCAATCCCCCTGGAATCCTTTCTTCTGCATTGATCCGGAAAAAAATAGGATAATCCGGCCCCAGGTGTTTGCGCACATCTTTTACAATGTCCAAGGCAAGCCTTGCCCTTGCTTTGGCATCACCTCCATAGCGATCCTCCCGTTTATTGGTCAGGGGGGACAAAAACTGGCTGAGCAGATACAAATGGGCTCCGTGGATTTCAACCCCGTCAAACCCGGATTTTTGTGCCCGGAGGGCGGCTTTTGAAAAATCGCGGATCAATTGTTCAATATCTCCCTCATTCATGATGATGGGCACCACATCCGGCCGGAACGCCACACCGGAAGGAGAAAACCCATGCCTTTTGTTTGTCATGGGCGGACATCTCGGGCCTGAATGATTGAGCTGAACCACGGTAAGCGCCCCTTGTTTTTTTATGGTTTTTACAAGTTTGGTCATGCCGGAAACCTGGGAGTCATCCCAAAGCCCGATGCTGCCGGGAACAATACGGCCGGTGGATGAAACCGATGTCGCCTCCACAATGACAAGCCCCACATCCTTTGACCGCTCTTTGTAAAAATCAAGAACAGCTTGGGTAACAAGGCCCTTGGACGACCCGTAATTGGTGGTGATCGGTGCAAGTACAAGCCTGTTCCTAAACCTCATTTTTTTTATAAGCAGTTCACTGTTAAAAAACGTCATTTGATTTTTCTCCTGAAATGATTCATATGGTTTTATTATCAAAAAGCAACGGACTTCATGATAACGGAATATTTATTTGGAGATCTCCAGGGTTGATGGTTTATTTTGTTTTCATCAAGGTATCATTGTGGCATTTAATGCATCCGGTAAACTCCGGGTGAGAGGTCGCAGGTCCTTTTGGGCTCTTATCCGGATGATGACATTGGAGGCATTCCCAGTCCTCGGTGACCCCTGCATGAAGATCCGGATATGACTTGATGGAAGGGCCGTGCAACCCCAAGTAATGCCGATAGGAACACCCAATGGATGAAATGGTAAGGAAAACAATAAGGCATTTAAAAGATACCCGCATACTACCTCCCAACTGTTCGACCGTCTTTTAATTGAATGGTTACATCTGAAAGCGCCATGAGGTCTTTGTCATGGGTGGCAATCAGCATGGTGCAATTCTGATCTTTTCCCAACGACAACATCATGTGGATCAAGTCTTTTCCTGTGACTGAATCAAGGTTTGCCGTTGGTTCATCTGCCAATAACAGCTTTGGTGAGTGGGCCAGTGCCCTGGCAACAGCGGCTCGCTGGATTTCGCCGCCGGAAAGCTCACGGGGCAGAGCCGGGCCGAATCCTGAAAGTCCAGTTTTTTCCAATAGCTCCTGAACACGCAAGTCAATCCGGTGTTTTGTTTCACCATTCAGCATCATCGAAAAAGAAATATTTTCCTGGATGGTCAAATAATTGAGAAGATTTCCGAATTGAAAAACAAAGCCGGTCTTTTTCCTTTGAAATCGGGAAAGCTCTTTCGCGGAAAGTGAATGGATGGGGGAGCCAAAGCAATAGACAGATCCTTTGTCTGGAGCTTCAAGACCACCAATACAATAAAGCAGAGTCGTTTTTCCTGAACCGGATGTTCCGATCAGGGTCATACTTTTTCCTTTTTCAAGGGTAAACGAGACATCGACAAGGGCTTTAATCTCGCCTCTTGCCGAGTGAAAGGATTTACAAATTTTTGTCAGTTCAATCATAGGCTAAATACTTCTCAATATTTCCGCAGTTTTTTTTCTTATGACCAGGGCTGCAGGCCAAGCAGCCGCAAAAAAACTGAAAAGGATGGCAGCGACCGGGGGAGCCCCCAGTGAAAAGAGTGTCAGTCGGGGATAAATCATACCGGATACGGCAAAATATTGATTATGGGAGGTAAAGTCAGTGAGATCAATGCCGATTTCTCCAAACCCCCAAACCACCAGAATACCTGCAAGACATCCGATCAGAGATGTACCAATCGTAATGAGAAAGATTTTGGTATAAATCAACAGCATAAGTTCTCCAGCTGTGGACCCCATGGCTTTCATGATGCCGTACTCCCTCATATTCTTTAAAATAAAAATAACAAGACCGCATGAGATTCCGATTGAGACAACACCGAAAACGACGACGATCACAATGCTCATGGAGATGAGGTTCAATTCGATTAATTGCCGAAGATCGGGCATCAATTCCTCCCAGGCGGAAAAGTGTAATTCCTTTGGAAGGATCTGCTTATAAAGGCTAAGGATGTCTTCTGTTTTGATGCCGTCTTCAAGAAATACAGCTGCCTCCCAGACAAGCGGGCCTGTCGGAAATACTCGCTCCGGACAAAAGGCAAGGGCTTTATCAAAGCGGAAGATGCCTGTTTCAAATATGCCACATACTGAAAGGCGAAGAGAAGCCTGCATTGCCGAGGAATTGAAAATAACAATGTCTCCAAGGTTCACATTCAAACTTTCTGCCAGGTCTTTACCTAAGAAAAGAGCGGATTCGTCCTTTTCAGGAGGGTGTCCGGAAATGGTTTTTTTTGTAAGCGCCGTTGTTTTAAATTCTTCATCCGGATTTATTTTCACCAGTGTCATTGCCTCAGTTTTACCTGATGAAGTTAAAATCATTCCGGGTGTCTGAACCCGTTTTAAGACCTGTTTTACACCCGTTATTTTTAAGTTCTGCTGGGAGACTGATTCGGGCAGATTAAAACCGGTGATATGGCCTGAATAGAGATTTACTGAATTATTAATCATTGCATCGTTGATCCCAACGGAAAGAGATGAAAGAAAGACGAGGCTTGAAATGGCTGAAAACAGCATCAGGGACAAGACAGCAGTAATCCGTCCTGACCTTTGAAGAAAATGAAAGGCAGTGATGATCCAGAAAGAAATACGCATAGCGGAATTACTCCGTTGCACCGGGAAGAAAGCCGGCAGCTCCGATTTGTTGAGCAATGAATTGGATGGCAGGTTGTATGAGGGTTTTGTGCTCTTTAACAAAGAGGGCATTCAGACCTTTTTCTAAAAACCCTGAAGCTGTTCGGGCGGCTGCTTTTTTTGCTTCCGGAAAAAGCGTTATCAGGTTAATTTCTTTTTTAAGTTCTGCAATTTTAAACAATTCCGTTTCAGGAACAGATCGGTTTTTGTCCGACGCAGCGTGATATATCAAGGAAGCTACATAATTATGTCTCCGGTTAAGGATGTCGGAATAAAGATCAACCATGTCATCAAAGATCTGACATCCCATACCAATTTCATAGAGTGCCTGTTTCAACGGAGTTATAATTTCAGACGTAAGGGGTTCAATGCTTTCGGGAATAGCCCAGACGCACTGAAAAAGAAGGGCTGTTTTATAATGATGAATTTTGTTTATAATTTCTTCCGGGCTTAGCCGGGTATCAATTCCACCTTCTTCTCCGGCTTCCTCTGCTCCGCTTTGGGTCAAAGCCCTAAGAGAAGCGGCGCCCGCGGTTGCCACTTGGTTAAGAGTCAGTTCATCTTTCCGGCAGGCATCCATGAGAAGTTCATAAAGAACCCGGTCCGAAACCATTATGTCAAGGACGGATCTCATTCGAGTTGCATTTTCCGGCAGATCGGTTGAAAGGGTTTTTTTATATTCATCATCAAGAATATTGTCACAACCGGTCACCATGCCGCGGAGACATTGATTGATGGCCACATAAAGGATCCTTCGATGGGCGGGAAGAGTTGCCCGGTGGTAGGAATAAAGAAACAAAAGGGAGAAAAAATTGCGGCTCGGTGCAAAATATTCCGGGTGAGGAGGGAGCAATCTTACGCCGCTGTCTTGAAGAATTCGTTCCGCAATCTTCCAATATTTTGCAAGACCTGCTGCCAGTTCATTTTCAATGGTATGATATGAATCTGCCGGTCTGGCAGGAGAATTAAGCGCGGCCTGAATGGTTTCAAGAAAGTTCATTTCAGCTTCCACCCGGCTTTCGGCTAGAAAAGAGGGCGATATAGCCGAAATAGGTCGTGACATGAACCGGGGGCAAAAATCCTGCATTTTTGATCAGTGCCGGAAGGATGCCGCGAATATTTTCTCCGATCTGGGGCTGCATGAAAAACCATCTGGCCGTATGGGAGACAATTTTTCCCATAAAACTTGTGGGGATGTGCATATCGGCTATGATAAGTTTGCCTCCGGGTTTTAAAACCCGGAATGCTTCCGACAGGGCTGCAGCTTTCAAATCCTCAGGAACATGATGAAAAAAGAGGCTTGAGACCACGGAATCAAAAAAATCATTCTCAAATTTTAGATGTTCCGCCGCCATAACTTCAAACCGACAGGTCTTTGTTGCTCTTTTTTTTGTTGCAACGGCAATCATTTTTGAAGCAGCATCTATTCCAATGGATTGACCGTCTGAGAAAGGATCCAGGCGGTCGCCGATCATCCTGTTGAGAACACCGGTGCCGCATCCGAGATCAAGGATTTTCTCAGATGGGCCCGGATCCAGAAGGGTCAATAAGTGCTGATCATATTCAGCCTGTTTCCCAAGTAAAAGGATAGGTTCAAAAAAATCATATACAAAAGCGGCATGATCCAGGGTTCTGCCGCGGGTAGGAATGGATTCTTTTATCATCTGAAAAAAACCTTCTATTTTTGTGTTAAAGGATAGGCAGCACCATAGCAGACATAGAATATAGAATAGGTGTTTTTTGTCAAGGATGAATTGCCCGGGTTTCAATAATCAAGACAGCTCATCCTTAGTATGCAGAGTATAAAAAAAAAGCAAAATAAAACGGCGGGGCTACTTCAATTCATTACATCAGGTAAAGCCGGTCAAGGGCGTCAAACATGCTGTCTTTTGCCGCAAGGAATTTATTCATCTCCTGTTTTGCACCGGAAACATCTTTGGCATTGTGTTTGCGGATGACTTCTTTGGCCTGGGCATGGACTTTTTCATGGTAAATCCCGATTTCATTATAGATATCATAGGATGAAAAAATCTTGCCATCATTGAAATACCATTTGCCGAATGCACAATCCGTATGTGCCGTCACCTGTTCGGGTTCCATCTTTTTATGATTGGCTAAAACCGCTTCCAGGGTCACTCTCCAGCCCATGTGGGCAAGTTTGACATTGCCGATATCAAATTTGGGTTTATCAGAGAGTAGAAGCCCTTTTGCCGATTGCATCAGGATGTCGGAGATGGCTCTTGTTTCATCGGCATTGATTTTGGATTCAAACACATTCAGCCCGATACCTTTGGCAGCATCGTAGATATCACCGATATGACCCGTCATCTCCCCGACTTCTTTGGTGGTGCCAACCATGCCGGCATTGATATCACCCATGCCTTGAGATGCCTGATGGGCATTTCCCGAAATTTCCCGGGTAGAAGAGGACTGCTGCTCCAGGGCTGTGGCAATGGAACCGACGGTTTGATCGATGTGATCAATGATTTTTGTGATATCACCGATATGCCGGCCTGAATCCTTGGTTAACGCGGATATTCCGGATATCATTTCCTTGATTTTCAGTGTGGCCCCGGATGTCTGCTGGGCAAGGCTTTTGATTTCATTGGCAACAACGGCAAAGCCTTTACCGGCTTCACCTGCCCTTGCAGATTCAATGGTGGCATTCAAGGCCAGAAGATTGGTCTGTTCGGAAATCTCTGAAATGGTATCTGTAATATTGGTAATCTTTTTGGCGGCCTGATCTAATTTGTCCATGCTATGGCTCATGGTACTAGAGATACCGACCGCTTCCTGAGTGATTTTCCTGGCATTTTCCATGTTTTTTGCGATTTCGGAAATAGTGGCATACATTTCCTCAGATGCGGCAGCGACAAGATGAATATTGGTATTGGTCTGATCAACTGCCGCAGCAACGCTATTCATATTGCCCTCGACCCGGTTGCTTTCGGTTGAAAGGTTCTGGGTGTTTCCCTTTGTGGCATTGCATTGGGTGAAAATCTGTTCCGAGAGTTTTAAGAGATTATTGGAAGCACAAAAAAGGGTACTGGAATGCCCCTCGACATTTTTTATTTTATCCCCGATTTTTTTTGAAAAAATGTCGATCTGTTCTGCAAGGGGTCCAATCCCGTTGGTCTGTGATAATCCCGAGGACGACAATAGGGATTTATCGCCAGTGTTCAATGCGGCGACATGGGTTGTCAGCCTGGAAATCCTTTTTTTATTGAATTGGTATGTAAAAAATATAGCCGGGACCACAAACAAAAGGCCAAGAAGGAAAGGGTACAAAAAGCCTTGAGATGGCGTTTTATCAGCAGTTTCAGCAACAGCGGAGATGAAAAAACCCGACATCAGAACAGCAACCCATGCGATCAATACAATCCGTGATTTAATTTTGAAATTCATGTGATCCCTCAAATATTTAAGTTTCTCGTTTAGAATACTTAATAATTTTCTTATTAAAAGAATATTATTTTAAAAAATGAGCGATAGTTATGTATCTACAGTTTTTTTAAATGTCAAATAATTTTTTTAAATTACTATTTCAATCGGGATAAATGATCCTGAACTCAGGAGGCAATAGCACCGCCTCAGGTGAAGCCGCTTCCGGCGGTGCAGGCATAGCAGTGATTGCCTACTGCGATTTTATCTGTTTCAAAGGAGCATATCCCGATCTCTGAGATGTGCCGTTTTCTATTGCCCTTGGGGAGTCCTGCGGCAAGATTAAAATCGCAGTCATAAAGATATCCGTCATAGGAAACCGATATCAGGTTCCGGCACATGAGACCGGGAAGGGTGCAGGGGTTGAAATTTTTATACAGTTCGCGAAGATATGCTTCATAATTGCCGGACCGCTTCAGCCAGGTTTCAAACCGGCCCAGCGGCATATTGGCAAAGGAAAAGGCGCTATTAAAAGTGACACCCCATTTTTTTAACAGGATGTCCCGGTACCGTTTTTGTGTTGCCGCCTGGGAGGAAGGAAGATAGGCGCCAACCGGGTTTGCCACAAGGTTGAGGTCAAGACCGGTTCCTTTCCTGCCGTATCCGTGGTCATTGAGCAGGATCAGGGCCTCAATGCTTTTTTCAAACATACCGCATCCTCTCTGGGAATCCGTCTGGGCCTGGTTCAGGGAGGGAAATGAGGCAACAATAGTCACCCGGTTTTTTTTTCAGAATGGGGATCAGATGTTCCCTGCCTGATTCCAGGAGGGCGCTGAGATTGGAGCGCAGTAAAACGGAACCGGTAATTTTGCTGATCTTTTCAATAAAATAGGGAAGGCCGGGATTCATTTCCGGGGCCCCGCCGGTAATATCCACCATTTTAAAAGCGCATCGGCGCTGGAAATCGATTGCCTCATCCATGGTGTGTTGGTCCATGATTTCATTCTTGTCCGGACCGGCGGAAAGATGGCAGTGGTGACATGCCTGGTTGCAAAGACGGCCCATATTGACCTGGAGAATCTGTGTCTGTTTTCTCTCAAGGGTCAGACCGTGCTGTTCAAGCGTATCTGAGAATGCGGGAAAAATATCCGTCATGACATTCCCTTGTTACATGGAGATTCTTTCAGCAATATTTCTCATCTGGATGCCGTGAACAAGTGAGGCACCGCCTCTTATGGCCGTTACCACATGGAGGGCTTCGGTCATTTCGGCAAGATTAGACCCTTTTTCAAGACAGGCCTTTGTATAGGCATCAATGCAGTACGGACATTGAACAGTATGGGCCACGGCAAGGGCAATCAAGGCTTTTTCCCTTTCAGAAAGCTCTCCTTCACTGAAAACAGCGCCATAATAGTCAAAGAATTTTTTTGCCAGATCCGGTGCATCCTTACTGATTTCCTCGAATTTCAAAAGGTCTGCCGGGTTATAATATGTTTCCATGGTGATATCTCCAGTATTGATTCCGGGTTGATGGATTAAAAAAGACGATAAACCATTGCCCTGATTTATTCCAGCATTTTCACAGGAATAAAAATAACTTTTTTTGGTTTTCTTGACATGGATCAATCCATTCTCCCGGTTTTGTGTGGTATTTTTACTTCAAACAGCATAACCAATGGAGGAATCAGCCATGCATGACGGATGTTCAGGCGCCTTTCAATCAGGCCAGCAGATTGTGGATAAAATCAGACTCATGGGGTTTAATACAAGCCCTTTGGGGGCTGCTCTTGAAATCAAATGTAAAAATTGTGATGCAACCTTTAAAATGGAATTTATGGAATCCAAATGCCCAGCCTGCGGCATGGTATATGGTGTGACGCCCTGTCATTCCTACAGTGCCGAATTTGTTAAGGCTGCCGGTGTAAACTACTGAGATGGAGGAAAAAATGGACGACATCATCAAAAGAATGAAGGAAGTTGAAATCCTTATCGCGGAAACCACGGCCCGTCTTCCGGCCCATTCCACCAAGCCGCCGGTCATGATGGATCTTCTGGCTTATGAGGATGAATACGATGCCCTGTTGGAAAAGCTCAATGCCTTGAAAAACAAGTGATGGGACATGGAAAATTCAAAACTATTTGAAGACGTCTATAAAAGCGTTTTGCCACAAATAAAGGAATTTGATTTTACAGAAAAATCAGACCTTCTCGGCATTCAAAAAAAGAACGGGTTTTTCATCTTTCCGTTTTTCAACCGTGAGCTTGCCTATGATGGGGATGATTTTGCAGACCTGTCCGGGGAAGAGGTTTTGCCGGCCATTAAACTGGTAGTTTCAAGGTATATGATGATGTGCCCCCAAAAGGCTTCCCAAAGTTCCGGCAGGCTTTTGACATTCCGGGAATTCCCCGGCTCCGGGCCATTGTTTTCAAGGTTTGTCAACAATACTTCCAAAATCATGGAAACCACTTTTTCTGGACGCCTTGGAGAACTCGAAAAAAGATGCCGGGAGCTAAACGGGTTTATCGTGAAAACAGAAAGCCATGACCTGAGCGTCCGGTTCAGGGCTCTTCCAAGGATTCCAATGATATTGAATTTCAATGGTGCGGAAGACCGGATGCCGGCCCAGGCCGGTTTTTTATTCCATGATAATGCAGGTGATTATCTTGACCTCGAAGCCCTGGCCATCCTTTCAACATATTTGACGGGAAGGCTCATCAAGCCGGAGAAGCACCATCAATCCGTTTGAATCGCAATATTTATACCCAGCTGTGAAGCACCTCTCCTCCGGGAAAGGTATAGCCGGAAGAATAATAATAAGCCTGGTTTACCTTTATCGGTTTTAACGGCATATGCTCTTCAAGTTCAGACGGGAAAAAGGAGAGCTCGCCCTTACCCATCCAGATGTCCTCGCTGATTCGGACGTTTTCTGCTCCCAATCTTACAAGCTCAAGAACAGACGGGGGCGCGCCTTTCACAATACTGGGGAAATGGCGGATATGGAACAAAGGCAGGCCCATGGGACTGGGAAGGTCTTTCTTTGCGATTTTCTTTTCAAGTTTGATGGAGCCCTCCAGCAACCGGTCGTGATGGGCTGATGCAATCCCTTTTAGCATGATGCCTTCCCCGATTTTGGGCATGGCAGGGTTCAAAGGGTTATAGCTCGTGATGGACACGGACCCGAGCTTTTTGGCAAATCCCATAAACCATCCACGGGCCATGGTAAAATCGTTGCTGACCCAGATCTGAAGACAGATCTGGCCGGGTTGGCCTTTGTAGGAACACCCCACCCAGATGGCGGCTTCCTTATACTGAGTCCTTTCAGGATTAACCACTGCCATATCCAATTGATTTTCCCATAATGACCACCAGTTGCTGAAGGCCACATAGGCCGCTCCGGGCACAGGTCCCGGTTCCAGCGGCTCCGGCAGGTAAGCGGCAATCGCAGCCGGGTCTGCCTCATAGGAAATATTTAAATATTCAGTACCATAATGCCAGGGCATATCCCCCACAAGCGATGATTTGCCTCCCGGCGTTAACGGATAGCAAAATCCTTTTAAATCATTTATTTTTGTCATGCTAAGCGTTTCCTTTTAAAATCTCTTTTAAGGCCTTGATAACCAAATGGTTCTGTTCCATGAGCCCGACCGTAATCCTCAGCCCGTTATTTATCCCCTGCGCCTTCAGCGGCCGGACGATAATACCCTTTTTGAGCAATTCTTCAAAGACAAAATCCGCATCCATGCCCACATCCACCATGATAAAATTGGTATGGCTTTTGTAAGAGGTTAGCCCCATGGCCTTAAACGCATCATAATAAAAATGCAACCCCTCCTGGTTCAGACGCCTTGTCTTTTCAACAAATTCATGGTCATCCAGGGCGGCAAGGGCCCCGGCCTGGGCAATGCGGTTTACCGGAAAAGGCTCTCTTGCTTTCAGCATCATTTTGACGATTTCAAGGTCAGCCATGGCGTAACCAACTCTGAGTCCTGCCAGTCCCATGATTTTGGAAAAGGACCGAAGGATAATGAGATTTTTATGATTTCCCAGATAGGAAAGGGTGTCCGGGTAATCTTTATGGTCTGCAAACTCGAAATAGGCTTCATCGGATATGATCAACACGTTTTCCGGAGTTTGTGCGATCAGTTGTTCAAATTCGGTTTTGGTCGTCATCAGCCCTGTGGGATTATTGGGGTTGCACAGAAAAATCAGCTTTGTGTGCTGATTAACCGCTTTGATCATGGCATCCACATCAATAGCAAAGTCGCGGCGCATGGGAATCCTGACGCTCTTTGCCCCCATTTTGGCGGCAATATTGTCATAGGCCGGGAAGGAGATATCGGGAAAGACGACTTCATCTTCAGGATTCAGGAAGGTAAAACCGAGCATGGTAATCACACCGTCGGCGCCGTTATCAATAAAAACGGATTCAGGTGGAAGTCCGAATTTCACGGCCAATTTCCGGGTCAGATCATAACAAAGGCTTTCCGGGTAGAGATGGGAATTTTTCCGGATTTCCCGGGTCATGGCTTCGATGGCCAAAGGCGATGCGCCCAAAGGGTTTTCATTGGAAGCCAGCTTGATGATATCTGTAATGCCGTATTCCCTTTCCACCTCTTCAATGGGTTTTCCGGGAATATATTCCTTTCTGTTTAAAATGCATTTTCTGACCATTTTTTGAATATCGAACATATAGTTTCCTTATGATAATAATTTGTATTTTTTTGCTATATGATCAGTGATAGAATCAGAAAGCAAGACTTTCCTTATTATTTTTTTATGGAGGAAATGAACATGGACAACGACGCTAATATATTCTGGCATGAAAATATGGTATCCCGTGAAGAGCGGGAATCGCTGAACGGGCACAAAGGATGCGTGATCTGGTTTACAGGGCTTAGCGCATCGGGAAAAAGCACCATTGCCAATACACTTGACCATAAGCTTTACCAACTCCGTGTCCACTCAGCAGTTCTGGATGGAGACAATGTCCGTCACGGACTTAATGCAAGTAGACAAA
This sequence comes from uncultured Desulfobacula sp., assembly GCA_964635025.1. Taxonomy (GTDB): domain Bacteria; phylum Desulfobacterota; class Desulfobacteria; order Desulfobacterales; family Desulfobacteraceae; genus Desulfobacula. The sequence goes on from CAZWMY010000080.1 coordinate 17,555, forward strand.
TGCTTGGGCAAATCCACGGAGATGTTTTTGCACAGCGCTTTGGTATCGGCTTTTCCGCCATGGATCGTGAGGAAAATATCCGCCGCATTGGAGCTGTTGCAAAATTGTTCTCAGAGGCAGGTGTTATAGCCCTTACAGCATTTATAAGCCCCTACCGGATCGACCGGGATAGAGTGCGCAACACGCTTTTACCGGGAGATTTCATAGAGGTGTTCGTTAACACCCCTCTTGAAATATGCGAAGAGAGGGACCCAAAGGGACTTTATAAGAAAGTAAGGGCTGGGGAACTCAGCGGCTTTACCGGCATAGATGATCCCTACGAGCCGCCCTTGTCCCCGGAGCTGGTTTTATCCGCTGCTGAAAAAGATCCGGATACGCTTGCCGATGAAATTATTGTATTCCTTAGGCAAAAGGGTATTATAGGAAAAAAAACAACCCTTAACGTTTATAGCACCAAGGCGTTACCTTGAAAGAAATCTGTTTTTTCCCTTGGCTGCTGATTTGCCCGGATTGAGGAAGGGGTGTTGCACACCCGGTAAAGAGCCGGGCATTTGATAAAATTCATTTTTTTCGTCATTCAGTTTTTTTTCTTACATTGGTTGGTAATCATCCTCCTGATTTCATTCAATGAAACAATTCCAAATAGCCATATACCAAGAAGTGCATTGTCCAAAATCAGCATCAATTCCTTGAAAAATATATATCTCCATAATAGGCGGTTACCCTGTTTTTTGTGTTGTCCGTATCGCTCATCAATACAACGGCATCAATGAACTGAATCTCTTTGCCGAATAATTGATTCAAATCCTCCCGGATATTTCTTTTTTCCGTATACCATGTAGATAAGGAGTCTTCCGAGGACCGCAGCGCCATCATTACGGAGTTATCCTTTGCAAAGGCATTGGGCCAGATTTCACCCTTTGATGAATTTTTGGCCCAAACATAGTTGATCGCTTTGGTTTTCCATATGGCAATACCACCGGATACAACCACATAAACCCTTGCCGCATAATCATCACCATCTTTGTGCGTCTCATTAAATACGCCTGACAACCGTTCTTCAACCCGCCAGCGCCAGTTTATAAAAGGAAACTCATGAATATCAATCCGGATTTTTTTTATCAGACCTGAAGCACTGCTTTGGCTGACCGCCTTCAACGCTTTATCCCCGTCAATTATGGCCAATGTATAGTGGGTTTCATCCACAAATGATTTTGGGAGCCATTCTTCCAACCGGTGTTGCGAAAACTCTCCGACAGGAATAATTTCCGGTTGATCAGACAAAGCCTCATCAGCAAAGATGATTATGATCCAAAAGACGATAGGCAACACGCATATTTTAATTTCTTTTTCCATCTGCCGGTCATCCTGCCTTTTTTCGAGCCAAATTTTAAGCCCTCTGATGTAACGAAGATAATTATATTTATGTTATTTTCAGGATAAAAGAAACACTAACCTTTAAGGTATATCCAAGATCACTATTGTCCAAAAACGGTTTTTTTTTAAAAAAAGTTTGTAGGAATTCTCCT